>WTGO01000059.1 GCA_011523515.1 Chloroflexota bacterium | reverse complement strand
TTCAATTCCGTTAGCATTATAGTGAACCAGTACCGGACAAGCCTTGTAGGGGCGAGCCTTGGCTCGCCCGCGCGGCTGGCAAACCGTAGGGGCGACCCGGTCGGTCGCCCGCCGAATAGAACGATTTATTCCTCAGGAGCTCACAAATGGAATTCGGCATTACCTTCAAAGGCGACATCTCGCCCCAGCGCACGGTGGCGCTCTGCAAGCAGGCGGAAGTCGCCGGCTTCAAGTACGGCTGGTTCTTCGATTCGCACGTGCTCTGGCGCGACTGCTACCTGACGATGGCGCTGTGCATGACCCATACCGATGACATGATCTTCGGTCCGCTGGTGACCAACCCGGGCGTGCGCGAGTGGTCGGTGGCCGGCAGCATGTACGCCACGCTGGCGCTGCAAAGCGGCAACCGCATCGAAGTCGGCATTGGCCGCGGCGACAGCTCTCGACGCATGTTGGGCCGCAAGCCGATGACCGTGGCCAATATGGAGCGCTTCGCCGATGCCCTGCGCGGGCTCGCGCGCGGCGACGACGTAACCTACGATGACACCTCGGCGCAGCTGACCTGGGCCAACGGTTACGAAATGCCCATCTGGATCGCGGCCTACGGGCCGAAAGCCCTGGCCGGCGCCGGACGCAGCGGCGAAGGCCTGGTCATTCAATTGGCCGATCCGGGCTTGGTCAAGTGGTTCAGCGAGCAGGCGATCGCGGGTGGCGAGGCAGCCGGCAAAGATATGTCGAACTACCAAATCATGTCCGCCGCGCCGGTCTGGGTCGGCGACATGACAACGGCGCGCGAGCAAACCCGCTGGTTCCCGGCCATGGTCGGCAACCACGTGGCCGATATCGTCGAACGCTACGGCATGGACAGCCCCGATATCCCCGACAGCCTAACCGCCTACATTGAAGGCCGCCGCGGCTACGACTACAAAGAGCACGCCGATAAAGACGCCGACCACCTCGACTTCATCACCGAGGACATCGTCGACGCCTTCGGCATCCTGGGCAGCGTCCATGACCACATCGCCAAGCTGAAAGAATTGGAAGCGGCGGGCGTGACGCAATTCAACATCTACCTGATGTGCGGCGAGGAAGAACGCATTGTGGCGGAATACGGCGCAAAGATCATCCCGGCCTTTGCCTAGACCGCACCTGCAGCGAGATTTGTAGGGGCGAGGCTTGGCTCGCCCGCAAGCCGTCTCGGTACTTGTCCACGCAGTTGTCGGATTATTGGTTATACTGAAGCCGCCAAGGTCATTCAGTTCCATCAGACACAGGGAGCAGCCCATGGCCATCGACAGCCTCCGCCAAATGACCGTCGAAGAATACTTCGCCTTCGATGAAGCCAGCGAATACAAGAACGAATACATTGACGGCGAGGTAATCCCTATGACCGGTGGCACAGCAAATCACGCAGAAATTATGTGGAACCTCGGTTTCGCCTTGGGATTGCGCCTGAGCGGGGGCGACTTCCACTTCTACACCAGCGCGATGCGCGTCCGAGTCAGCCCAACGCGCTACCTCTACCCCGATTTCAGCATCGTCTGTGGCGAACCGGAACTGGATGAAAACGCAATCAACCTCTTCAACCCCACGCTGATCGCAGAAGTTCTCTCGCCCGCGACAGCCAATAGAGACCGCGGCTTCAAGCGCGCTCAGTACCAAAGTATCGCTTCGCTTCGGGCATACCTCGTCATCGACCAATTCAAAGCGCATGTCGAAGTGGACTCGCGTCAAGACAATATTTGGCAAATGCAGGAATACAGCGGCCTGGACGCCATCCTCCCCCTGCCAGCCCTGGGCTGCGAGCTGCCCTTGGCGGAGATATACGCGCGAATTTCTTTCTAGCGCGTGAATGCGCAGACTGACCGAACACAACATTCAACAGGAGCAGCAAATGGGGACTCTATTCAAAAACGGAACCATTATCACCGCCAGCGACATGGTGCAGGCCGATGTGCTGGTCGAGGGCGAGATCGTCACGCTGATCGGCCAGAACCTCAATGCCAGTAATCACGATGTCGTTGACTGCGCCGGCAAATACCTGATGCCCGGCGGCATCGACGTACACACTCACCTGGACCTGCCCTTTGGCGGCACCATCAGCAATGACGACTTCGACGTGGGTCACATGGCCGCTGCTTTCGGCGGCACCACCACACACATAGACTTCGTCGTCCAGCCCATCGGCGGCAGCCTGCATGACGGGCTGGAGACCTGGTGGGCCAAATCCCGCGATATCGCGCAAATCGACTATGCGTTTCACATGGCCGTCACCGACCTCAACGACGCCGTCATGAAAGAAATCCCCACCATGCTCGACGAGGGCATCACCAGCCTAAAACTCTTCATGGCCTACAAGAATGTCTTCATGATCGATGACGCCACCCTCTTCAATACCATGCGCGTGGCGGCCGACAACGGCATGATCGTCATGGTGCACGCCGAGAATGGCGATGTCGAGGCCGCGCTGACCCCCGCACTGCTGGCTGCCGGCAAGACCGACCCGGTCTACCACGCCTCATCGCGCCCGCCCGAGATCGAAGGCGAAGCTACCAATCGCGCCGTCGTCATGTCCGGCCTGACCGGCTGCCCGCTCTATGTCGTGCACATGACCTGCGAGAGCGCCATCGACGCGCTGCGGCGCGGTCGCGCGCTGGGATATCCCGTCATGGGCGAAACTTGCGTGCAGTACTTCTTCCTGACCGTCGACGACCACATGGCCTTGCCCGGCTTCGAAGGTTCCAAGTATGTCTGCTCGCCGCCCATTCGCAGCACGCACGACCACGGCATTCTCTGGCAAGCGGTGCGCGATGGCACGCTGCAAATCGTTAGCACCGACCACTGCGACTTCTGGTACGACGGCGGGCACGGTCCCTGGCAGGAATGGAACGAACGCACCGGCGGTACCGACTGGGTCGGCTACGAAAAGCAAGACCCCTCCTATCGCCGGCCGGGCAAGGAACTGGGCTTGGGCGACTTCTCCAAGATCCCCAACGGCATGCCGGGCTTGGAAGACCGCATGATGGTCATGTGGGACGCCGGCGTCAACAGCGGCAAATTGCAACCGACGCGTTTCGTCGAACTCTGCTGCACCAACCCGGCCAAAATCTTCGGCATGTACCCGCGTAAAGGCACAATCGCCGTCGGCTCCGATGCCGACATTCTGGTCTGGGATCCGCATAAGCAACACACCATCAGCGCCGCGGCACACCACATGCGCGTCGACTACAACTGCTACGAGGGCATGTCGGTCAAGGGCCTGCCGACCCAAGTCTACCAGCGCGGCCGCAAGCTAGTCGATGGCGATCAGTGGCTGGGAAGCAACGGCGCCGGCCAATTCATCCCGCGCGCTCCCGGCGCGCCGGTGCTGTAAACCGAACTCCTTCAATCGCAAAACTGTAGGGGCGAGCCATTGGCTCGCCCTCGTCTATCCGTGGCTCGTATGCAGCGCATACCCTTTGGGAATTCGAATCGCCGCGTGGTATGATTCTGCTAACGCTAGTACGTGACGGGAGGCAGCAATGGCCGTACAACAGCGTGTTTACGATGTTGACGCGTTTTGGCGCTTCGTCTGCCAGCCGGAAAACACAGACAAGTATTTTGAACTTATCCATGGAGAGATCATTGAGATGTCGCCTCCGGGTTGGGAACACGGAACGCTCGCCGGTGAGATTTATCATTATTTCCGGCTCTTTGACCCAGAGCGGCGATATGGAACTCCGTCAGTGGACACGGGCTTTTATCCGGCCGACGAGCGTAGCACGGTGCTCTCGCCTGATGTGGCTTTTACTGGAATAGAGCGAGCGCCTGTAAGCACATTCAAGAAGTGGGTGCCAGGAATGCCCGACATTGCGGTAGAGGTAAAGTCACCGTCTAACACCCTCGCAGAGTTGCGCCGGAAAGCCGCCATTTACCTCCAACACGGCACGCAATTAGTCTGGATTATCATCCCCGATCGCGAGGGCGCGGAAGTCTCCCGGCTGGACGCCACCAGCAACATCCAAACCGAATCCATCGCTGCGGACGGCAGCCTCTCCGGCGAGTCCGTCCTGCCCGGATTCGAGCTGGAGCTAGCCGCGCTCTTTTCCTGACTCCGCTTATCCGCTAAACCTCGCGCCACCCCTCTTCCCGCCCGAGATTTACACACGCTTTACAACCGCGTAACCGCTTTGTTACCGCCGCCTTTCATGCTACAGTGAAACTGTGCAATCGAAAGGAGATGAAACGTATGAAGCGTCGCATGCTGTTACTCTTGGTCCTGCTGCTGGTCAGCGGACTCAGTTTCGCCGAAACGGAGCAGTCGCTTGATCTTGAACACTACCAGCTGGACAATGGCCTGGAAGTCATTCTCGTGCGGGATACCACTGCGCCAACCGTGGCGGTGGACATCTGGTTCCGGGTCGGCAGCGCCAACGATCCCGAGGGCAAGAGCGGTTTCGCCCATTTATTCGAGCACTTGATGTTTGAAGGCTCGCCGCATGTTCCTGCCGGCGCCATGGATCACCTGCTGGAACGCGTCGGCGGCTCGTCAAATGCCTATGTCAACACCGACTATACCGCCTACTACGACACGGTTCCTTCTCACCAATTGCCCTTGGCGCTGTGGATTGAAGCAGATCGACTCGGCGGCTTGAACGTCACGCAAGAGAGCCTCGATAACCAGCGCGCAATCGTCATTGAAGAGCTGCAGCGGAGTTATGACAACCGCCCCTATGGCTCGGCGGTAAAAGCGCTGATTACCGTGCCCTATTCTTACGAACCATACAAGCGGCCCGCCATCGGCAATATTGACGACGTCAACAGCGCGCAGATCAAAGACGTCTTCGACTTTCACCGCGCCTACTACGTGCCCAATAACGCCACTTTGGTCATTGCCGGCGATATCAACCTGGAAACCACGCGAACGATGGTTCAGGAACTGTTCGGCCCGATTCCGCGCGGCGACGACCCGCCCGGGCTGCCGGAATTTTCGCCGGTTGACCAGGATGAAGCCGAATTCATCACCATTGAAGACCCCTTCATCAACCTGCCGGCGCTGCTGGTCGCTTACGAGATTCCACCCTTGATTCATGAGGACTACCCGGCGCTTAACGTGCTCTCTCGTATTCTGAGCGTCGGCGATTCCAGCCGCCTGGCGAAACGGTTGGTCGACACCGGCAAAGCGCTGCAAGCGGACGCCTGGATTTTCGACAACCGCGGCCCCGGCATGTTTTCCTTCATTCTCATCGCCAATGTAGGCGTTGACCTGGCCGAGCTTGAGACCGCGTCCTATGAAGAGTTGCAAACCATCATCGACGAAGGCGTGCCGCAAGAAGAGCTCGACAAAGTCATCGCCGGCATTCGCAGCCGCAGCATACTCGGCTTGGAAACGGCCCTCGGCCTGGCCGAGAGTGTACAAAGCGCCAATTACTACTTCGGCGATCCCCAAGCCGTGTTCACCGGCATCGGTCGCTACAAAGCCGTCACCAGCGAAGACATCCAGCGCGTCGCGCGGCAGTACCTGGAAGACAGCGACCGGCATGTGTTCAGCGTGGTGGAAACGGATGCCGAAGCACCCCCGCCTGTCAAACCCTACGCCGCGGAAGACGCTGTCGAAACCGAGCCCGAATACCGTTACGTCATCGAACAGAGTGAAGCGCCGCCGCCGCTGGACTCCAACGAATTCAGCTTCCCGACTATCACCGAGAATACCCTGGACAATGGTCTGGAAGTGGTAGTCATCGAGCAGCCCAACATGCCCATCATCTCGCTGGATGTCTACATCGCCGGCGGTGGCACGGCCGCGCCGCAAGACCTGCCCGGCGTGGCCGGCATCACCGGACAGCTCATCTCGCGCGGCACCGAAACCCGCACGGCCCAGGATATCGCCGGCGCGATCGAGCAAGTCGGCGGCGCAGTCGGCAGCGGTGGCGGCAACGACAGCCTCCAGGTCGGCGTATTCGGCTTGATTGAGGACAGCGACCTGGCTTTTGACTTGCTGGCCGATATGACCCTCAACGCCAACTTCCCAGACAACGAAGTCGAGCGGGAGCGAGCCGAATGGATCAGCGGGCTGGAAGCCAACCTGGCCGAACCGGGCTTCGTCGCCGGGCGTACCTTCGGGCGGACGCTCTACCAGGGACATCCCTATGGCAATCCGCACACCTTCGAATCGCTGGATGCCATCACTCGCGATGACATCGTCGCCTTCTATGAATCGCGCCGCCAGCCGGATAACGCCGTACTGATCATCGCCGGCGCCATCACCACCGATGAAGGCCTGGCCTACGCCGAAAAGCATTTTGCCGACTGGCAAGGCTCGGCAGAGGTCGTCGCTTATCCGGACTTGCTGGAGCAAAGCGAGCAGCAGATCCTGCTGGTAGACCGCCCCGGCAGTACGCAGGCCAACTTCATCCTGGGCAATATCGGCATCCAGGGCGCCAGCATGGATTACTTCCCGGCGCGCGTGATGAATCACGTCCTGGGCGGCACCTTTAGCTCCCGCCTGGTGCAAAACATCCGTGAAGAAAAAGGCTATACCTACAGCATCGGCTCCGGCTTCAGCTATCCGGCGGATACCGGCCGCTTCATCGTCACCGCTGCCGTCCGCAACGACGTCATCGCCGCGACCCTGGAGGAAGTCTTCATGGAAATCGAGCGCATCCAGACCGAGCCCCTGACCGACGAAGAAATCAGCGACGCCCGCGATGGCATCGTCGGTGAATGGGTTTTCGGCCTGGAAACCTACCAAGACTTCGTCGAGGTCGTCGCATCCTACAAGATCCGTGGCGTCGAACTCGACCGCCTCAATAAGTGGCTCGGCCACATCAAAGATGTGACCAAAGACGACGTGCTGGGCATCGCCAACGACTACATCCATCCCGAGGAATTCCTCATCGTGGTGGTCGGCGACGCCAGCGAAATCCAAGAGCAACTCGAGACGCTGGGCGAGGTGACCCTGCTGGAAGCGGAGTAAGTCTCGCTGATTCCGGCCAGCGCGGATGCATAAAGGAAAAGAGGGCGATTCCACTGGATCGCCCTCTCTGTAACACTCGCCCTGCGCGCGAACGGGCGCCTAGTCCTCGCCAAACTCGATTCGCTCGTATATGTCCCGCAGCGGCAGGCTGCATGCCAGCGCCTCCAGCGCAATCTCGTCGTCGGATTGGGAGAATGTCTGCATATCCCAGCCGGTTTCCCCGCGAGTATAGAGTTCAGCCAGCATCTGATCTTGCTCCACGATCAGATAAGCTTGTATTGAAGCGACCGCTTGGTACAAACCCCGCTTGACGACCCGGTCACGGTCGATTGAAGACGGCGAAATAACTTCCGCCACAAGAATCGGATTGCGCAGTATGCGTGTATCCGCTTCCGTCTCCGCCTCGCCACAAACCACGCTGACATCAGGGTCCACCAAGGTCGACTGCCCAACTCTGACTAGCATCCCGTTCGGTAGTGTCTCGCATTGAGTTCCTGCCAGCCGACTCTCGAGTAGGACCAGAATCGCTCTGATGATGCGAAAGTGATTGAGTTTTCCACCAGTCATCTTGATTGGCTCGCCATCAATGTATTCATAGCGGTATTCACTTGCCTCCGCAAAGTCCAGAAACTCCTCAACACTCATCTGGCGGACGCGCTCAACGGCCATTTTCGTCCTCACGCAAACTAAGGTACGAACAGTATACCACTGCCGAGCGGCGAGTCGCCAAAGCCCGCGCCCGGATACAAATGCAGGGTCGAGCCTTGGCTCGCCCCCTGTCCTCGGTGGTGATAAAACCTGCGCAGTATTCGCCGATAGAATAAATTTCGCCAATCCCGCTACAGCGTCACCCAGCGCCGTTCGATACTGCTGCGGCGGATGGCGTCCATCGCGATCTGGCACTGATGCCCGTCCGCGAAGGTCGCGCCCCAAGCCAGCCGCCGCCCTTCGCGGATGGCCGCCGTCAGCTCTTGCATCAGCGCGACAAAGGACACATTCCACACGCCGGCGCCTACCCCGGGCAAGGCAGCGTTGCTATCGCTCTGGCTCATGTCCTGGTAATCCTCGCCCGCCCGCGCCACCAGCAGCTTTTCGTCGTCATCCGCCAGCATGATCGTGCCTTCGCTGCCGAAGATCTGCGTCTGATTGCCCGTGCCGTGACGGGCGACGCTGCTGACAAACACCGAGCACAACGCGCCGCTCTGCATTTCAGCCATGAAGCTGAACTGGTCGTCGGCGCTGGCCGTCCAAGCCGCGCCACTGTTCTTGTCCAGCCGACCCGCCGCCAGCGTCGCCACCTGTCCGCTGACCGCGCCGATATCACCCAGCCAAAAGCGCAGCAGGTCAAGCTGATGGGAGCCGTTGGCGCCCAGTCGTCCGCCGCCCATATCCGCCCGCGCCAGCCAGTGGCCCGCCGCGTGCGAGGCCGGGTCGCCCCAGGAGGCGGAAATATTGACGATATTGGCATGGCGCGCATCGCCGATAACGCCGCTCTCGATCAGCGCTTTGATCTTGCGGCGGTTGGGATTGAAGCGCAGTTCATGACCGATGATATGCAGCATGTCCAGCGATTCCGCCGTCTCCAGCATCTGCGCCGATTCAGCCTGATCCATCGCCATCGGTTTCTCGCACAGCACGTGCGCGCCCGCCCGCAGCGCCGCCAGCGTCATCGACGCGTGATAGACGGTCGGCGTGGCGATGCAGACCAGGTCGAACTCATGCTCGCCAATCATGCGCTGCCAGTCGTCGTAGACCCGCGGGATGCCGAATGCATCGGCGGCCGCCTGCGCGCTGGTTAACCGGGCGCTGGCAATCGCCGTCAACTCCACGTCTTCAATCGTGCGCAGCGCCGGTAAATACGCCTGCCGAGCGAAACTCGCCCCGATGATGCCCGTTCGTATCGTCATCGCCGCCTCCTATGCAAAACCAAGCAAGTCACGAAAAAACTTACCACCGAGTAAACCGAGGAAAGAAGAGGATACCGAGCAAAGCCAATTCGATACACGTTGGCAGCGAAAGTTAGACTGAAGGACTGCGACATCCGTTGCTCAAGCGTCGAAGCAATATCATTTCTTTTGCGTCTTCACAATCACTCGATGTCCTCGGTGGTAATATTTGTCAAATCTATCTAGCTGTTTCTTATCAAGCCACGCTCACGCAGCGCATCGCCCACCGCCGCCAGATTGCGCAGCTCGGCTTCGGAATAATTGCGCGAAATCATCACGCCGCTGGCGCCACCGTCCAAACCCGCCAGGACACCTTCGCGGACCTCCTGAGGCGTGATGTCCTTGCTGACGCCCTGGTGGCCCACGCCCACGCCAATGCCCGGATAGACCGGCTTGCCCGTCTCTTCAATCAGCCGCGCCGTCCATTCTCGAATGTAATCCGGCTTGAAACCCGCGAGCGGCCCGTCCTCGCGCGGCGCGATGTAGTCCTCCAGGCCCAGCAAGTTCGCCAATCCATTGTAAGCGCCATCGGGCGTGGCATCCGCCAGCACTGCGCTCTGCCAGGAAGCCGCAAAGTCAGCGAAACGCGCCCCGGCCGGCGTGTGGTACAGCACCGGCTTAAACCAGTCGGCGTAGGGCGCGTATTGCGACTGATCGTATTGCGCCCGCAAATAGGGATTGTAGGTGTTGATGACCTGCCAGATGCCTAGCCCAAATTCATAGGCCGGGTCGTAAAACTTCAAGAGACCCGCCAATTCGCGGTAGAACGCGTGGTGCGAATCCAGCCACAGCTTCTCCCACATAAGCACTTCGGGGTATTGCAGCAGTTGCCGCAAGACCATGACGAAGACGCCGTCTTTGGGCTTTTCGCCGGCGCGGACGCGTTGCAGCAGACGGTCAATCGCGCGATAACCAGCCAGCGCCCGCTCAACATCAATATTGCGCGCCCGCGCTTCCGCCACGTAATAGTCGTCGAAGCCGGTCGAGCTGTCGCCGCGGAAGATGTCCATCAGCGGGCTCTGCCGCTCAATCCCCCACATGACGCCGCGCAAATCGTGATTGTTCAGCCAATCGGCGAAGACCGAATGCCAGAAAGTCTTGTAATCCGGATTCAGCAGCGACGGTCGGCTCGCCATGCGCCCCAGATGATCGCGATCGAGAAAGTGCTGGAAGCCCGGCTGCCAGATGGAGCGGATGGCCGAGCTCGAGGTCTCGCAATAATAGGTATAGACTTTCATTCCGCGCCGGCGCGCCGCCGGTATCACATCGGCCAAGGTATCAAAGCCGCGATACAACTCATCCGGCGCGGCAAAGCTTTTCATGGATGTCTTGCTGTAATAGCGCGGGTCGGGCGCGAAGAAGCCGCCGCCGCGCAGATTGTCCGGCGCCTGCACACCATGATCGGGGAAGCCAAAGGCGGCCCGCCCGGCATTGCCGATGCTCCAGCTCAAGGCGGAAATCAGCAGCGAATTCACGCCCGCCTGCTCCTGCAAGATATCAAGTACTTGCTCGACACCCTCGTCAATGAAGCTGATGGCGCCGATCTGAATCCCTACAAACGTCTCGTTCATCTCTATTATCCAGCCGCTTTATTATTCGGTGTTCTCGGCGAACTCGGTGGTTTAATCGGTCACCCCCGCGGCAGCACGTCATCAATCTCGACGCCGCTGCCCGTCGCGCTCGACTCGATGCAAGCTTGCAGCATCGCCAGAGACATCAGGTGGTCGCGGCCGCTGCACTGCAATTCAGCGCCATCCACGACATGATCGACGAAGGCGGCGAATAGCGCTCGCGTTTCGCTGATCCAGCGCTCGTGCGGTGGCAGCGATACGCGCGTCAATTGCCTGTCATCGCGCCGGGCGTAATACAAGCCGCCAAACTGTTCGCGCTGCGTGATAATACCCAAGCTGCAATCGCTGCGCCATTCAAAGCCGGGCGCCGCCCAATTGCCCTGCCATGTTCCTTGGTAATTCACGCGCAGGCCGCCATCAAACTTAATCAGCGCGGCCACATTGCTGTCATGCCGATACAGGCTCCAGGACGGGTTCCAGGTCTGGCATTGCACGCGAACCGGCGCCTGCCCGTAGACATAGCGCATCAAGTCGAAGTGGTGGATCGACTGTTCCCAGAGCATGGGGTGCTGCATGACCAGCGGATAATCGTTCAGCTCGGCTAGGCGGCCGTCGCGCCAGCGCTCGTACGTGAAACGCGCGAACTCGGCCCGCCCCACCACCTCATCCGCCAACAAGCGCATCATGGCCTGCGTCACAGCCAGATAGCGGAAGTTCAGCCCCACCATCAGCGAGACGCCGCGTGCTTCGGCGATCCGCACCAGCCGCGCGGCTTCGCCGAGGTCCAGCGCCAGCGGCTTCTCGATCAGCATGGGCAGCTCGCGCGCGCACGCCGCCTCGACGATGCTTTGACGGCCGATGGGCGGATTGGCCAGTACCAGCGCGTCAACATCATCCAGCGCAGCCAGCGCCGCGAAGACGCTCTCAAAAGCCGGGAGCGGACCAAACGCGTCTCGCGCCCGCTCCAGCGCCGCCGCGGCGGGGTCGACTATGCCGACCAACTCAGCGCGAGTCGAGTCTTGTATCACCCGGGCCCAATGCCGCCCGCGCACGCCTAGGCCAGCCAGCAATACCTTAAGCATGCCCTGCTCCCGAGCGCAGGCTGTCCAGCGTAGCGGAAAGCGTTTCAGCGTTCATCGGCGTCCAATCGTCGAAGCCGGTGTCTCGCTGCAGGCGGCCCGGCGCGCTGCCGACCAACCCAGGCGCGGGCCGTGCGGGCGGCGCCTCTTCGCTGACCCGTAACGCAACACCAGCGCAGACGCGTGAAATTTGACGCGCCACCGCCAGGTTGGACAGAGCTTCGCCGCCCTCCAACTGATATAGGCTGTGGCGCAGCGTGTCGGCTTCTAGCAGCGCAATCAAGGCGCGTCCGATATCGGGCGCGTAAGTCCAGCGGCGCATCTCGCCCGGCGCTTCAACAGTGATTTCGCCCTGCCGCAGCGCCTCCCGCATCATGGTCGCGACCGCGCTCAAGCGGGGTCGGGTCGAGCGCGCGTATTCGCAGGGGCCGTAGATCGCGCTCAGCCGAACCGCCACGACATCGCGGTCATATTCGGTCCGCAATGTCGCCACCGTGTGCTCCAGCAGCGCCTTGGCCACGCTGTACGTATCCAGCGGCTGCGGCGGGTCGGATTCGCGGCGTTCACCGCTCGGCGCCTGACGGAAGACGGCGGTCGAACTTATGAAGATAGCCCGCTGGATCCGCCGCGCTTCCACATATTCGCTGACCGCCAGCAGCGGCTCGATATTGGCGCGCAGATTGTCTTCCGGGCTTTCGCCTCGGGCAGCCGGCGTGGCAGTTACAGCAGCGGCATGAATCAAGGCATCGGCGCTCAGCGGCGGCAGATTCACACAATCTGTCGTAATACACCGTATATTATCACCTGCCAGGCGCTTGTAGGCCGGGTTGTCAAAGGCGAAATCGGCGGCCAAAACCGTGTAACCGGCGGCCAGTAGCGCGCCGACAATATTGCAGCCGACGAAGCCGTTGGCGCCTGTGACGATGACACGTTTCATCGCATCGCCCTCTGTGTACTCGGCGGTGTAAAGATCACTGCAACCTGCGCCCAACCTGCAAACCCGCGCGATGCGCAACTCCAGCGACTACAGGCTGCCGTCAAGTAAACGCCCGCCGAGAAGTGCTGATATCCACCATAATGATAACTTCACCAGCCAAACAAAAAAACTCTGTGCCCTATTTCTTATCAAACGCGCCCTGTTCCCAGTCGCATTCACGCTGGAAACCGCAGGGGAGAGCAATAGCTCTCCCTCTCATTAGTGAAAAAATCTTTGTGCCCTTCGTGCCTTTGTGTCCTTTGTGGTGAATTACCCGGTGTGGATTTCGCCAATTCACTGATGTGCGGATATACTTGCCACACGCGCTCACTGAGTACCGCGCTGGGTCATGGCGCAATCCGTAGAGACGAGGGACCGTGAATGAGCGAAAATTGGGTACTGAAAGAAGACGAGGCCATCGAACTGCTGGCGCTGCTGATCACCTCGGCGCGCATCCAAATGGACGAGCCGGCGCATTACGCGCCCATGCGGCTGCTGACTGCGACAGAAAGGCTGAGCGACGCAATTGTCAAGCGGGCGTCAAAAAAATCGCGCCAGTTCCTCCAGGGCAATATCGAGCGCATTCCTGAATTGCGCATGACGATGTCCGATGTAGACGCCTACGCCGCCGGCCTGGACGGGCTCTGCCGCGATGTCGCCCAATGCCTCCTGGAGCACAGTTCGCTGGGGGAGGACGCCTCATGAGCGAAGACGCGCTGAACAATATCCGCACGCGCCGCGTCGTGCGGGAGATGTCCGACGAGCCAGTCAGCCGCGAGCAGATCGAGACTATTCTGGAAGCGGCGCGCTGGGCGCCAAGCGGCGGAAACTTGCGCCCGATACGATTTGTCGTCATTGAAGACGAGGAAACGCGGCGGCTAATCCGGCTCGTCTCGCCCGGCATGTTTCAGAAGGCGCCCGCGCTGATTCTGCTCTGCCTCAACGAAGACGTCATGATCGAGCACAGTTTGCCAGCCAGCGACCGCGCCCTGCTGATTGATGTGGGCACCGCCGCGCAAACCATCATGCTGGCTGCCCACGGCATCGGCCTGGCCTCCGGGCCCGTCACCTCCTACAGTAAAGCAGCCATAAGCGTCATCCTGAACCTGCCCGACAGCTACTCGCCCGAGATGTTCATCTGCATCGGGCACAAGGCCGAATCGACTCGACGCGGCATGAAAACCTGGAAGAAAATCACCTGGCGCGACCTGACGCATTGGGAACGCTTCCCGCAAGACTGACCTGCTTCCGATACCAATCTGTAGGGACCCGTCAAAACGCGAAACTGCCCAGGCCGCCCTTGCCGCGCCTGGGCAACAGCCGAATAATGCAGGAGCGACTTTGTGAGTCGCCCGCCAATTCAAAGGAGAATGACTTATGCGCGAAAGATACATCAAACACATGGCCTTCGCCGTTAGCGACGCTCGCGGAGCCCTGCAGCACTATCAAGAATTCATCGGCGTGGGCCACGATGCCGAAGTACACGAATACGACAAGTCGCGCAATGTGGTCGCCATCTTCAACGTCGGCGATGTCGAATATCAGCTCTGCCAATCCATGGACGCCGGCGGCCGCTACGACGCCTGGATCAAAGACCGCGGCTACGAAGGCCTGCACCATATCTGCTACGCCGTGCCCAACATCGACGAAGCCCTCGCGGACGCCCAAGCCAAAGGCGCGACGCTCAAGGAATGCGCCGCCTGCAAGGTCAAAGGCAGCCATGTGCATCCCGAAGGCTGGGTCGCCTTCCTGGAACAGGAAGCCGGCGGCGTCGAGCTGGAGCTGATGCAGGTCTATACGCCGGAAGAACTGGAACAATACAAAGCCGTAAAGGGCATTTAGATGGATGCCGTCGAGCTTTTGCTGCGGCTGGTGCGCATCCCCTCGCCCAATCCGCCGGGCGATACCATCGCTCTGGCCGATTTCGTCGCCGGGCAGATGCGCGCCATCGGCTGCGAAGTGCGGCAGCCGGCGCCCGCGCAGAAGTCTTACGCCCGCAACACAATCGCGACCCTGGGCCGGGGCGAGCCGCGTATCATGCTGCACGCCCATATCGACACCGTGCCCATCGGCGCCACCGAAGCCCAAAATTGGAGCGTCGATCCCTACGCCGGCGTCGTCCGCAATGGCGCCCTCTACGGCAAAGGCAGCATTGACGACAAAGCTGTGCTGGCGTCCATGATGCTGGTGATGATGGACGCGGCGCGCCAGCCGGAACTGAAGGGCTCGCTGGTCCTGGTGGCGGGGGCCGAAGAAGAAGTCGGCGGCCAGCTGGGCGCCAAGTGGCTGGCGGACAACGGACATCTGCCCGTCTGCGACTTCATCGTCGTGGGCGAGCAAACCGGCAACAAAGTAGCCACCGCGCATAAAGGCGTGCTGCGCGCAACCGTCCGCACCACCGGCAAATCCGTCCACGCCACCAACCCCGACCGCGGCGTCAACGCCATCGTGGCCATGTCCAGAATCATCGCCGCCCTGGAACGCTATCACCACGACCTTTCGCGCCTGATCCATCCCGTCGTCGGCGTGCCCACCTGCAATATCGGCGTCATCGCCGGCGGCAGCACCGCCAACGCCGTGCCCGACGCCTGCGCCATCCAGCTCGATCGACGCATGATCCCCGGCGAAAAACCCGAAGATGTGGTCGGCGAATTGCGCGCGGTAGTCGAGTCGCTGCATTTGGAACCGGCTGCGGCCAGCATCGGCGACTTCGTCTATTCGCGCTGGTTCGACTCGGCGCTGAATACCAACCACGCGCGCCGCTTCATGGATTGCGTGCGTCAACGGCTGGACGATGATCCGGGACCGGTCGGCTACCTGCCCGGCAGCGATGCCAAGCACCTGATGGATCTGGCCCGCGGCGATATGATCATCTTCGGCCCCGGCAGTTACGAAGTCGCCCACGCCGCCGACGAGCATGTGCGCCTGGATGACTACGCTCTGACCACCGACATCCTGCTCGACTTTGTACGCCGGACGCTCTACGCAAACTAGCGCTCTGTATGGGCGTTTGGCTAAAACGCCCGCCAACACAACACACAAAGCCGTAGGGGCGACCCACCGCGCCGCCCGCCATAACGCAAATTTGTAGGGGCGAGCCTTGGCTCGCCCGCACCGACAGCGAAAAGGACTAGACTGTGCAACTAGACACCCTGATCACCAACGCCCGGGTCGTACTCGAGACCGGCATCGCGCGGCTCGATGTCGGCATCCGCGCCGGACGCATCGCCCTCCTGACGGCCGACTCCAACGGCATCAACTCCGCCGAAACCATCGACGCGGCCGGCAAGCTGCTGCTGCCCGGCGCCATCGACATCCACTTCCACTGTCGCGCCCCGGCTTATCCCCAGCGCGGCGACTTCGCCACCGAGACGCGCGCGGCGGCCGCCGGCGGCGTTACAACCGTCTTCGAGATGCCCATCTCCAAGCCCTGCTGCGCCACCGGCGAGATCTTCCGCATGCGCCGCGGGCTGGCCGAGCGCGACGCCTACGTTAATTTCGGCTTGTACGGCGCGCCCGGCTTGCTCGATCGCGCCGCCATCGCCGACATGGTTGACGAAGGCGCCATCGCTTTCAAAATCTTCATGACCGCTGCTCCCAAAGGACGCGATGACGAATTCGAAGGCCTCTGCCTGCCGCATACACCGGAGCAATATCAAGCCCTGCAACTTGTTGCCGAGACCGGCTTGGTCTGCGCCGTGCACGCCGAAAACAACCAGCTATTGGAATGGCATACCGCGCAGCTGATCGCCGCCGGGCGCAACGATGTGCCCGCCCACGGCGAATCCCGCCCGCCTCATGTCGAGGCGCAAGCCATCGCCACCCTGCTGACCCTCAACGAGAGTATCGGCGCCAACCTGCATATCGCCCACGTCAGCTGCGCCCAAGCCCTGGCCGTCATCCGGCGCTTCAAAGCGACCGGCGCCACTGCCAGCGCCGAAACCTGCCCGCACTACCTCTTCTTCACCGAAGCCGATCTGGAACGCGTCGGTCCCTACGCCAAGATCAACCCGCCTTTGCGCACAGTCGACGATCAAGCGGCGCTCTGGGACGGCCTGCTGGACGGCACGCTGATGGCCATCACCACCGACCATTCGCCCTTCACGGTGGACGAAAAAGAGAGCGCGCGCGAAGACATCTGGGCCACGCCGCCGGGCGCGCCGGGCGTCGAGGAGCTGCTGCTGGGTGTGATGCACGAAGCGCTCAGCGGGCGCATCAGCATCGAGAAAGCGGTTGATCTCTTGGCCACAAACGGCGCCAAGCGCTTCGGCGTCTATCCCCAGCGCGGGCATATCGGCATCGGCGCCGCCGCCGATCTCGTCATCTACAACCCGGATGCGCAGACGACCATCAGCCCCGAGCGGCTCTTCAGCAAAGCCCGCGACTGCGACAAGCTCTACGCCGGCATGACCTTCCAGGGCGCGGTAGAGCGCACCATCGTCAACGGGGCAACCGTCTTCCTTGACGGCGAAATCGTCGGCGCGCCGGGCGACGGCCAATTCGTCCGCCCCGACCCAACCCGCGTCAGCCAAGCCTTTTGACGCCTCTCGCATTCACTTCGGAATCCGTAGGGGCGAGCCTTGGCTCGCCCCTACAATCATACGATTATTTTGGCAGTTTCTTTCTTACTGCTGCGATTCTCATTACTTTGTTGGAACTACTTCTGTGCCTCTGTGGTAAATTATCTCGGTGTTCTCGGTGGTGAAAATATCCTGAAACCTGCCCGCCCACCATCCGACTTCCGCCACGCCCCGACGCCGGAAAAAATCTTTGTGCCCTTCGTGTCTTTGTGTCCTTTGTGGTAAAAATCCCCTACCATGTCCGCTCAGCATAGGACAATCCCATGCCCGAAGCACCCGCCTGGCGTTTCCAAAAGATCATCAAACCCATGTTCGACATTCCCGCGCCGCCGCGCATCCTGGCCGGCGGGCGCGTCCTCACTTGCCGCGGCGACGAAATCATCGCGGACGGCTTCGTCGAAATCGTCGACGGTCACATCCAAGCGGTCGGCCGCCTGAGCGATTTGGGCAACTCAACCGCCAAGCGCATCGACTGCGCCGGCAAGACGATCATGCCCGGCCTGATCAATTCGCACGCCCATCTGGCCTGGGACGGCGTGCACGACCTGGCGCGGCAATCCCTGGACGACCCGTCCGAGATCAGCGCTTACAAATGCGCCGGCAACATGCTCAAGAGCCTGCGCGCCGGCATCACCCTGGTGCGCGACCTGGGCATGAACCAAAGCAATATCTTCGCCAAGCAGGCGGTCGAGCAAGGCATCTTTCCCGGTCCGCGCCTGCTCGTCACCGGCGAGGCCATCGTGCAGACCGGCGGGCATACCTATTGGTGCTGCCGCGAAGCCAGCGGCGCCGATGAGATGCGGCGGGCCGTGCGCGATCAGGTCAAGCACGGCGCCGACCTCATCAAGATCATGGCCAGCCACGATACCATCGAATTCACTGATGCCGAACTGCATGCCGTCATTGACGAGACACGCCGCAACGGCTTGACCATCACCGCCCACGCCACGTTTGACGCCGTCATCCGACGCGTGGCGGAATTCGGCGTCGATGTCATTGAGCACGGCGGCTCGATGAGCGACGAGACCATTCAGCTCCTGCTCGACAAAGGCATCCCCATCGTCACCACCTTCGCGCCGCTGGTCATGCAAGCGCAGCCGGAGCTGGCCAGGCAATACGATATTCCCGAATGGAAGATCGCCGAGCGCCGGCGCGCCGTGGCTAGCCGAGAACGCTTCGACGGCCTCATCCGCGCGGCCCGGGCCGGCGTCACCATCGCCTTCGGCACCGACGCCGGCAGCCCCGTAGTCGGGCATGAGGTCGTCGCGCCCGAGCTGAAGTTCATGGTCGAGCTGGGCGTAAAGCGCGACAACTACGACGCGCTGCGCAGCGCCACCAGCGTGGCCGCCGGCGTCAACAATCTGGCTGATACCCTAGGCAGCCTTGAAACCGGCAAAGCAGCCGATATCATCGTCATGGACGGCGACCCCCTGACCGACCTGGGCGCGCTGGAGCGGGTCGAGCAGGTCTACATCGCCGGCAAGCGCATGTGGCAAACGAAGACTGGAGCGAAAAAATGAGTCGAATCAGCGGCATTTTCAACATTCTCGCCACCCCCTTCACCCCCGACTACGCGGTCGACTGCGAGAGCCTGCGGCGTCTGACGCGCTTTCAAATGGACATCGGCGCGCAAGGCTTGACCATCCTCGGCGTCATGGGCGAAGCGGCCAAGCTCAGCGTGGACGAGCGCAAAGCCGTCATGGATACCGTCGTCGAAACCGTCAACGGCGCTATTCCCATCGTGGTCGGTACCAGCCACAGCCAATTGGCCACCTGCATCGCCCTCAGCCAGGCAGCCTTTGCCGCCGGCGCCGACGGCGTGATGATCGCGCCGCCACCCCTGGACGACAAATCCGACCCGGTCATCCTGGCCCTATACAGCGAAATCGCCGAGACCATCAGCGGCGCCATCGTCGTACAGGACTTCCCGCCGGTCAACGATGTCATCATGTCTGCAGCCGTGCTGGCGCAAATCGCCGAAGCCATACCCAACGCCCGCTACCTCAAGCTGGAAGACCCGCCGCTGATGCAGAAAATCGACGCCATCCGAGCAGCCACTGACAAGTTCGAGATCTTTGGCGGCCTGGGCGGCATGTTCCTGCTTGAAGAATTGGGGCGCGGCGCATCCGGCACCATGACCGGCTTCGCCTTCACCGAAATCCTGGTGGCGGTCTACGAAGCGCATAAGGCCGGGCGACCGGGCAAAGCCGAAGCCATCTTCGACCGCTACCTGCCGCTAATCCGCTACGAGAATCAGCCGCAAATTAACCTGACCATTCGCAAAGCGTTCCTGCATCGCCGCGGCGCCATCGCCAATGCCACGCCGCGCGAACCCTTCAACCCCATCGACGCCGGCACGCTAGACGAAATCGAGTGGTTGCTGCGCCGCGTCGGCATCGCCGATCCAACGCAAAAGCTGACCCTCTGACCCGCCCGCCAATCCGCGAACTTTGTAGGGGCGAGCCTGGCTCGCCCTCTCCCTGCCCTCAGTGTACTCGGGGGTAAAATGTCTTTGTGCCTTAGTAGTTCCAACAAAGTAATGAGAAACTGGATTCAAGTCGGTTGTAGGGGCGACAATGTCCTCTTGTTTTTTGCATTACTTACTTGGAATTACTTTTGTGTCTCTGTGGTGAAAAAACAGAACCCTGCGCCCGTCGCCTACTCCACCAAAGCGTAGCATTCCGGCAGACCCTGCTCGACCAATTCAATGCCGTGCTGCTGCATGAACTCGCGTGAAGCCGCGCTGTGCTTCCAACTGGCGCCGATGATGACTTTGGGGATCTGATAGCGCACGATAGCGCCCGCGCACATCAAGCAGGGGAACGCCGTCGTATAAAGAACGGTATCGGCGTAGCTCTCCTGCAAACCCGCCGCTTTGATGGCCTCCATCTCGCCATGGCTGAGCGGGTCGTTATTCTGAATCATCAGGTTGCGCCCCCGCCCGATAACCTCCCCGCCGCGAATCAAGACCGCCCCAAAGGGGCTGCCGCCCTCGGCTTTGGTGGCGCTCGCCTCTTCAATCGCCATCGCCATGAATTTGTCCATATCGAGTCGCCGCTTCCGCCACTAATCCTGCGACGATTGTAGCGTAGTTGCTCACAACAAACTACAATTGTGGCAAGAGACACTGCTGGAATCAGCATCGTCGAAAGTTCCTGGAGGAGTTGACAATGGCTGCAGACGGAGAAAAAGGCTCGCAAGATTTGATCAAAAGCAGACACGGGCTAGTCACCATTGTCGGCATCGTCATTTGTGTCCTGCTGGCGCTGGCGACGGGCCGGGATTTGCTCTTCGGCTTGGTGATGGGCACAGTGTTCAGCTCGGGCCTGGGCATCGGCAAGCGCATTATCGCCCAGATCAGCGCCAATGCGCCGGCCGACAACATCATGCCGGCCAAGATCATCGGTCCGCTGGCAGGCGCGGTCGTCGTGGGCATCATCACCGCGCTCATTCTTTCCGCTATTCAAGGCGCGGTCGACGTCAGCCCGGCTGAGGGCGATGACTTTATCGCGACGATAGTCAAGTCTTTCTTCGACAGCGCCGCCGCGCTGGCTGTGGCCGCCGGCGTCGTTGCGGGCGGCTGGGCGGACGGGCTGGCCTCCGACTAGACGCAGCGCATTCTCACAGACGACCCGGGATCCGTATCTGAAACCATGTAGGGACGAGCGACGGGCAGTGTCTACGCGCCCCGACAGCTCCCCCGCAATACCTCCCATCCGTAGGGGCTTAGGTCGCCCTCTGTGCCCTCTTTGGAAAATTATCTCGGTGTACTCGGTGGTGATATTATCCTGTACTGTGTCCGCCAAGCAATCAACATCCACCCAGTCGCATGAAAATCCTTTGCGCCCTTTGTGGTGAAAAACCCGTGCGGTCTTCGCTTGGGGAATTAAATCCACGGCATTCACCACTCATCGCTTCTCATTGACCTTGCAGCGACGACTCAAGTTCTGTTACACTCACAGTACTGACCAGTCAGTACTGTGTTTTGCCATGACCGAGAACAGCACCGACCCGCGCCCCACCCGCGAACGCATCCTCGACGCGGCGATGAATGTCTTCAGCGCCAAAGGCTTTCACGATACCAAGCTGGACGAGATCGTCTCCGAAGCGAGCATCAGCAAGGGCTCAATATACTTCCACTTTCCCAACAAGGAAAAGCTATTCATCGCCCTGGTCGATCAATTCGCCGACCTGATCGAGCGCCGAGCCGAGGAAGCAATCGCCGGCGAAACGCGGGGCATCCGCCGCGTACAGGCTGCGCTGGAAGCGGTGCTGGAAACCTTCGGCAAATACCGGCGCCCGGCCAAATTGCTGCTGGTGCAGGCGGTCGGCCTGGGCACGGTCTTCGAACGCAAACGCATGGAAGTCAACGACCGCTTCGCCCTGCTAATCAAGACCTATCTCGACGAGTCGGTGGCCGACGGCTCCATCGCGCCGGTGGATACCCATATCGTTGCGCACGCCTGGATGGGCGCTATCTATAACGTGGTTATTCAGTGGGTCTATACCGGCGAGCCGAGCAAAGACGAAATCATGGACGCGCTTCTGCCGCTGCTGCTCAAGAGCGTCGATTATCGAGACTAAGCCATGGACAGGGAACCGGCTGACTTCCGCGACGCGCCGCTAAATCAACGCTACGGCCGCTTATTGAGCTGCAGCATGCCTTGCAGTGGACTGAGCGTCGCCGGCTTCCTGGCGGCGGCGGAGGGTCAGGCGCGGTTCTACTGGACAAACCGGAGCGGATCGCACGCCTTCGCCGGCATGGGCGCGGCGGTCGAATTGACGGCTTGGGGAGAAGAACGCTACCAGAAGATCGCCGCCGACGCCCGTGAGGTATTCGCCGAGGCTCGCCAGGCGGGCGCAGCCAATTCCTTGACCGGCCCGCGCCTCTTCGGCGGTTTCGCCTTCCGCGGGGATTTCACCCCCGACAACACCTGGTCGATATACGCGCCCGCGTTCTTTGTGCTGCCGCACTATCAGCTCGTGAGCAGCGGCGGGCAGATGTGGCTGACCATCAACGCGCAGATTCCGCCCGACGAGTCGCCGAACGACCTCATCCCCGATCTGCAAGCGGCGCTGCGCGATAAGCTGGCCCAGCTGCGCGCGCTCGAATCTGCCGCGCCAGCAGTGCGACAGAGCGAATTACATAGCATCGACTATCCCATGTGTTTCGCCGTCTGGCAGCGCATGATCGAGGCAGCGACCAGCCGCATCCGCGCCGGCGATCTGAACAAAGTCGTCCTGGCGCGCGCGGCCGAATTACGTTTTGACCAGCCCGTCCAACTGCTGCCTATCTTGCAGCACCTGGCGGCGCATTATGCCGAGTGCTACCGCTTCCTCTTCGAGCCCCGCCCGCGCTTTGCCTTCTACGGCGCGTCGCCCGAATTGCTGGCCTGTGTGCAAGGCACACAATTCTCAACGCTGGCATTGGCAGGCAGCATCGGCCGGGGCGCAAACGAGGCCAAAGACCGCCAGCTTAGCCAGGCACTGCTGGACAGCAAGAAAGACCAAAACGAACACCAGATCGTCGTCGACAAAATGCGCGACCGCTTGACACCTTTCGCCCAGACGCTGGACATCGCGCCCACAGAATTGCTCAAGCTGAGCAATATTCAGCACCTGCAAACCCCGCTCGCGGGCAAGCTAAAGCGACCCGCTGGCGTGCTGCCGCTGGTCGAGGCGCTGCATCCCACGCCCGCGCTGGGCGGCGCCCCCCGGCCCGACGCGCTGCGGCTCATCCGCAAGCTGGAGTCAATCCCGCGCGGTTGGTACGGCGCGCCCGTCGGCTGGATAGACGCGCGCCTGGAGGGCGAATTCGCCGTCGCCATCCGCTCAGCGGTCGCGCAGGAATCGCGCGCCTGGGTCTACGCCGGCGCCGGCATCGTCGCCGAAAGCCAACCCCGGCCCGAGTGGGACGAAACCGAGCTCAAATTCCAGCCCATGCTCGACGCCCACGGCGCGTGAGCTTCGCCAGTTTACACAAAGACACAAAGGTCACAAAGAAGCTTGAACAGAAACGAGGAGGAAGCAGGCACATTGGGTAGCGAGACTCAGGGACGTTTGTCATATCGGATTATCGGCGCGGCAATTGAGGTTCACACGCAATTGGGCCCCGGGCTGCTCGAAAGCGTATATGAAACTGCGCTTTGCGCCGAGTTCAAGCTGCGCGGCATTAGCTTTGAGCGCCAGAAACGAATCGATATCAACTACAAGGGAGAGCGCGTCGGCTACTATGTCGCCGACCTGATCATCGAGAATCGGGCGATCGTCGAAGTCAAATCTGTAGAAAAGTTGGACGATGTTCACACCGCTCAGTTGCTCACCTACCTGAAGCTGACCGGTCTCAGCGCCGGATTGCTGCTCAATTTCAATGAAGCCACCCTATCCAAGGGCATCAAACGAGTTCTTCTGTAAAAATCTCTTTGTGCCCTTTGTGATTAAGAAACGGATACTGCCTTGCCCAACCCCAACACAATCTACGCCAACACCTTCATTGACGCCCTGGTCGCCGCCGGCTTGACCCGCTTCTGCATCGCGCCCGGCTCCCGCCACACGCCCCTCGTATTAGCGCTCGCCCGGCATCGGGGAGAAATCGAGGTCTACTCCCTCCTCGACGAACGCAGCGCCGCCTTCTTCGCGCTCGGCCTGTCGATTGGCTCGGGCGAACCGGCCGCAGTCGTCTGCACCTCCGGCTCGGCGGCGGCCAATTTTTTCCCCGCCATCATCGAGGCGCATCAATCCCGCCTGCCCCTCATCGTCCTCACCGCCGACCGCCCGCATGAACTGCGCGGCAGCGGCGCCAACCAGACCATCGACCAGATCAAGCTCTATGGCGATTACGCCGACCTCTTCGTTGAAGCGCCCTTGCCTGAGGTCGACCCGCCGCCGCTCGTCCTGCGCCACCTGCGTACGCTGGCCGCGCGAGCCCTGGCTACAGCCCGAATCCGGCAGGGCGTGGTACACATCAACCACCCCTTCCGCAAACCCTTTGAACCGACCGCCGATGACGCCCTGGAAATCGACCGCAGCCCGCCGACACGCTTCAGCCCGCCACCATCCAGCGGCAGCGCTGATTTGGCGACGCTGCTGACCGACGACCTGCTGAACCGCCGCGGCATCATCTACTGCGGCCACGGCGCCTGCCGCAGCCAAGCGGAACGCGACGCGCTGCTGCCCTGGGCGCAGCGTTTGTCCGACGTCGCCGGTTACCCCATTTTGGCGGAATTCACATCGAACATGCGCTCTGTAGCGACTGTCAACGCCTACGAAAGTATCTGGTCCGCGCACGAAGCTGAATTGGCACAGGTTGAGGTTGTGATCCGTTTGGGCGCGCCGCCGCTTTGCAAAGCGATGCAGGACTTCCTGGCAGATGCGAAACTGGCATACCACATCTATTGCAGCCGCGCCGGCGAATGGGCCGACGACGCGCACGGCGTCACGCACCTCTTGACCATCAATCCCGCCTCGGTCTCACTGTCCGACTGGGACGACTTCCCGCCGGCGCAATTCGAGGCTTGGCGCAGCAATATCTGCGAAACCTGGCGGGCCGCCAACAAGCTCACGGCCGACAAAATCGCGACGGGCGCCTACTTCGACGGCGCCATAGGATATGATGTGGTTGACCTCATGCCGCATGACAGCGCCCTCTTCGCCGGCAACAGTCTGCCGGTCCGCCATCTTGACCAATTCGGCAGCGCGCCGCGCGGACCATCTTTCGCCTGGGCCAATCGCGGCGCCTCGGGAATCGACGGCAATGTCTCCACGGCGCTAGGCATCGGCGCGGCCCGGCGTGATCAGCCCTTGGTCGCTGTACTGGGCGACATCACGCTCTACCATGACATGAACGGCTTGCTGGCGATCGGTCGCTGCGGCGTGCCGGTGACGATTGTACTGCTCAACAACGGCGGCGGCGGCATCTTCCATCGCCTGCCGGTCAGCGACTTCGAACCGCATTTCAGCGACTACTTCATCACGCCGCACGGCCTGGACTTCAGCCACGCGGCGGCGATGTACGGGCTGGACTACATCCGCGCCGACGACCGCGACAGCTTTCGCGCGGCCTTCAGCGCCACTCTCGGCGCCCAGCGCTCGACCCTGATCGAAGTCCGCACCGACCCCATCGCCGACCTGAAGCGCCGCGCCGACATCACGGCGAAGGTCAAACGCGCCATAAGCAATATTGACATTGTCTAATATGATGGATACTGATGATTTCAGCCCTCCGCCAATCAAACAAGAAATACTCGGTGTCCTCGCTGGTGAAACAAATGTACCTTTGCGCTCTTTGCGCCCTTTGTGATAAACAGCAAAAAGGAGGCTTTCCATGACTACCACAGCCGAACAGCAAGCCCAAATCAAAACGGCCGACCTCATGCGCCTGGCCGATTGGCAGGAGGTCAGAGCTTATGACGACATCACCTGCCACAAAGCCGAGGGTATCGCGCGCATCGCCTTCGACCGGCCCAATATCCGCAACGCCTTTCGCCCCAAAACCATCGATGAGATGACCGAAGCCGTCCTGCACGCCTGGCATGATGGCGAAGTCGGCGTCTTGTGGATCACGGCCAATGGCCCCAGCACAAAAGACGGCATCTGGTCCTTCTGCGCCGGCGGTGACCAGAAAGTGCGCGGGCACTCCGGCTATGTCGGCGATGATGGCGTGCCGCGCCTCAACGTCTTGCAATTGCAGCGCTACATCCGCAACATCCCCAAGCCGGTGATCGCGGTCGTGCCCGGCTACGCTATCGGCGGCGGGCACGTGCTGCACGTCTGCTGCGACTTGACCATCTCCAGTGACAACGCCATCTACGGCCAGACCGGGCCCATCGTCGGCAGCTTTGACGCCGGCTTCGGCTCATCCTTCCTGGCGGCCCACATCGGCCAAAAGAAAGCCCGCGAAATCTGGTTCCTCTGCCGCCAATACAGCGCCGCCCAAGCCCAAGACATGGGCATGGTCAATACCGTCGTGCCGCTCGCCGACCTGGAGCGTGAGGCGCTGCAATGGTCGCGCGAGATCCTCAGCAAGTCGCCCATCGCCCTGCGTTTTCTGAAAGCCGGCCTCAACGCCGAGCTGGACGGCCAGACCGGCGTGCAAGTCCTGGCCGGCGACGCCACCATGCTCTTCTACATGACCGAAGAAGGCAGCGAAGGCAAAAACGCCTTCCTCGAAGGCCGCAAGCCCGATTTCAGCAAGTTCCCGCGGCGGGCCTAAACCCGCCACATTACCGTCCGTAGGGGCGAACCTTGGCTCGCCCGCAGCAGAGGAAACGTACCTTGGCAGGACATCGAGCCCGGGTGAACCATACCCCGGACAATTTTTTCTTCGCGTACGGTGATATGGGTCTGCGCTTTTCCTATACAAGCTACATGGTGTCGCAGACATGCGCGGCAATTCTGAGACATACCGCGCTGGAGCCGGGCGACCGAGTGGGCATCTTGATGGCTAATCCGGTACCGTACATTCTGACGCTCTTCGCGTTGATGCGAATGCGAGTCGTCAGCGTCCCGCTCAACACGCGGCTTACGGCCAGCGAACTGGCTTGGCAAATCCAGAACGTAGATTGCCGCCTCGTCATCTGCGAACCCGAAACTAGGGCGCTCGCCGGCGCGGCAGGCGCGGACGTGATGGAAATGCCTAAAATTGATCAGGAGCAACCAGCCGCACAATTCAGCGATTTCGGCATGATGAACCTGGACGACGACTTTGCCATCATTCATACCTCCGGCACCAGTGGCCGGCCGAAAGCGGCCATTCTGACCTACCAAAATGTCTATCTGAACGCCGTCTTCTCGGCGCTGAAGCTCGACACGTTCAAAAGTGAACACTGGTTATGCGTGCTGCCTTTTTACCATGTAGGCGGTTTGAGCATCATCTTCCGTTCGCTGAATTATGGAACAGCCATCGAAGTCGTGCCGCCGGGCCCATTTGACGCGGTTGCGGTCAATCGTATTCTGAGCGATCATCCCATCACGCTGGTCTCGCTGGTGCCAACCATGCTCCAGCGCCTGCTCGACGCCAAGACGCGCCCCTGGAATCCCCGCCTGCGCCTCATTTTGCTGGGTGGTGCGGCGCCATCCGCCGAATTGCTTGACCGCTGCGCCGCCGAGAAGTTGCCAGTCGCCACGACTTACGGGCTGACAGAAACGGCATCGCAAGTCGCTACCGCCTTGCCCGAGCTCGTCTACCGCAAACCAGGCACGGTTGGCAAGCCACTGCAGTTCATACAGGTCCGCATCATCAACGAGCAGGGCGAAGACGCCCCGCCCAATGCCCCCGGCGAAGTGCTCGTCAAAGGCGAGACCGTCATGCGCGGCTACTACAACGACCCCGCCGCCACCGCCAAAGCCCTACGCAACGGCTGGCTATACACCGGCGACATCGGCTATCTGGATGAAGACGGTGATCTCTTTATCTTGCAGCGCCGCGAAGACCTCATCGTCAGCGGCGGCGAAAACGTTTATCCCGCCGAGGTGGAAGACGCCTTGCGCCGGCATCCCGCAGTCAAGGAAGTCATCGTGCTAGGCCTGCCGGATCCCGACTGGGGACAGCGGGCCGCCGCAGTCATCGAGCTGCGCGAGGGGCAGTCCGCGACTACCGACGACATTATTGCTTTCGCGCGTCAGCGCCTGGCCGGTTACAAAATCCCGCGCCTCATCGCTTTCCTGCCGCTCCTGCCGCGCACCGCCTCCGGTAAGCTCCAACGCCGCGAAGCCCGCAAAGTCTTCGACAATGACTAACGCCTTAACCAGACAACCTCGCCAACCAAACCGGAAAACCGATGTTCTCGGTACCCTTGGTGGTTAAAATAATCTGTGCGGTCTTCGCCAAATCTATCAAATACGCATTCACCGCCAGCCCCTGACCATGCGCCTTCAAGCCACAACTAGCGGCCATCGCTACCATATCGAGATTATCGGCGCCGGCGAGCCACTGCTGCTGCTGCACGGCTTCAGCGGCGATTGCACGACCTGGCGCAGCGTCGCGACGGCGCTGGCCGATCGCTGGCAGGTCATCATGCTCGACAGCCTGGGGCACGGCGCCAGCGATTCGCCGCCCCATGCCGAGAGTTATCGCATGGAGTCTGCCGCCGCCGACATCATCGACCTGCTCAACCAATTCGAAATAATGCGGACACATCTGCTCGGCTATTCCATGGGCGGACGGCTGGCGCTGTATTTGGCGCTGCTTTATCCATTGCGCCTTCGCTCGCTGATTCTCGAGAGCGCGTCGCCCGGCCTGGCTGACGAAACCGAGCGCGCCCAACGCCGCCGCCACGACCAAGCGCTGGCGGATAAGATCGAAGCAAAAGGTATAGCCTCATTCGTCGACTATTGGGAGCGGCTGCCACTTTGGGCCACGCAATCAAAGCTGCCGCCGGGCATATTGGCGGCGCAACGCGAGCAGCGCTTGCGCAACAGCCCGCTCGGCCTCGCCAACAGCCTGCGCGGCCTGGGCACGGGCGCGCAGCCTAACTTGTGGCCGCGGCTGCCAACTCTGCACCTGCCGACCCTGCTGCTCGCCGGCGAAGCGGACGACAAATTCCGCGGTCTCAACCAAGCGATGGCCGCACGCCTGTCGCGCGCCCAGCTGCGGCTTATCCCCGCAGCCGGCCACAATACCCACCTGGAAAATGCGCCCGCTTTCTGCAGCGAAGTCAGCTCATTCCTGGCCAACTGCTAGCGCGTCGATAGCCGCCCTCACGAAACTTTTATACCGCCGCCGCATTGCAGCGACTCGTCCGGGGTCACTGGCGAATGAGGCGTAATGCGCCAAACGCGCCGCGCCCCACAGATCCCAGAACGGCAGCGCGCTAGCATTGAGCTGGGGATTAAGCGCGAGGTACGCTTTCGTGTAGTCCGCCATGGCCGCCTCGCCCAGCGCCCACAACATTTCCAGACGGCTCTTGCCCAAGTCCGCCAGCGGATCTCCCAGCATGGCGTCCTCCCAGTCGATGACGCCACTCAGCTTATCGCCCTGCCACAACAGGTTGCCCAGCCAAAAATCCCCGTGCAGCAGCACTGTCGCATTCGGCTTGATGCTATGGGCGGATTGGCGCATGGCATCGTGGATTGGCTCCCCCGCCGGTTTTGTGGCGCCAAGGTATTCCGTGAGCCGGTCCGCCTGTTGCGACAGATACGACAAATCGCAACTGGCCAGGCTGAAAGCGTGGATCTCGCTGAGCAGCGCGGCGAGTCTCCGGCAAAAGGCCAGCCTGTCATCGGCGGAATGGCGCGGCGATCCCGGAAGCCAAGACACAATGAAATAGGGCGGCGCGTGGTCAAGCGCTAGATAGAGCGGCTGCGCAACCGCCAATTCGCCCTGCCTCAGCGTCGTAAGCAAGCGGAACTCGTCACGCGCGATATCCGGGTTGCCCAGTCGATCGGCAGGGCTGTGCGAGAGTAGCGCAAGCGGCTCCGTCGCCTGGTCGCGCGCGCTGACGACTAGCAATTGGGCGCGCCTGCTCAAGGGCCGGACGCTCACAAGCGTATAACCCGGATCAATCTGCGCTAACGCGCGGGCGAGATGATCGCGACATATCTCCATATCGGCGGATCGTAGTTCCTCACGAACCGCGTAGAGGGGAGCCTTGGCCCGCCCCCTCTGCGCCCTCTGTGTATCCCCTGTGCCCTCTGTGGTACAGATTTTATGCGCCAGGTCCGCGATTCGCAGATCCTGCCGCCAGCAGCTTCCAATTAGCCGGCAAATGCACGATGCCGCGGTTTTCCATCTGATCGACCACCTGAAGGTTGCCGTGAATGTTAAAGGTATAGGCATACGAAACGGAGTCAATCACTGGCCCGCTTACTTCCCGCGCCACCGCATCAATCCAGTATTGCCCGGGCAGCAGATTGATATTATCGATGCGGCATTGGAGGACGGCGTCGCCCTGTAATCCGAGCGCCGATCGCGCCGACATAGGCACATCGATGTAACTGACAACAGTGCTGGCCGGATCCACGACGCGCAGCGAAAAGCGATAAGACTTGACCGGTTCACTGACACTTAGCGCAATCCGAAATTCGACCGAATCGCCGGTGGAGAAGCCCGTGATCACATCCCCGCTGACGACATCATGCATGGTAATCCTTGTCACACGGAAGGCGCCCGTCCCTTCGCGCAGGTCGGCGCTCAGGACATCTTTGCCGGCGATAACCGTTGACTTGTCCATCGACCTCAGAAAATAAGCGTTCAGGATGTCGTCGGGCGTTCCGGTCGCGGCAATCCGCCCATCATGTATGTAGATAGCGCGTTCGCACAGCCTTTCGATCGAGTAGGGATTGTGCGTCACAAAGATGATGGTGACACCGCTATTGGAAAGCTCGTCCATGCGATTCAGACACTTTTTCTGAAAGTTGACATCGCCGACCGACAGCACTTCGTCAATCAGCAGAATATCGGCGTCTACGTTGACCGCCACGCTGAAACCAAGGCGCGCTTGCATGCCGCTCGAATACTGCCAGACTGGTTTGTCCAGCCACTGGCCGAGATCGGCGAAATCTTCGACGACCGGTATCTTTTCTTCCATCTGCCGCGACGTGAATCCCATGATGGCGCCCAGCAGCTTGATATTCTCGCGTCCGGTCAAGTCGCGGTGAATGCCCGCGGCCAGCTCAATCATGGGGAAGAGTCGGCCGCTCACATGCAGTCTGCCGTAAGTCGCCGGGCTGACTCCCGCAATCAGCTTGAGCAAGGTGCTCTTGCCGGCGCCGTTCTTGCCGACGATGCCCAGGGACTCGCCCTTCTTCACCTCAAACGAGATATCGCTCAATGCCCAGGGACCATAGGCCGCGCGATCCGATACGTCGCGTCCGCGCAACCGATCGAATTGGCGCCGTAGATAAGGACGCAAGGGCATGCCATAGCGCTTCCAGACCTCGGTCACAGCGATGGCGCAGTCGGAATTGCCCTTGGTAATGCTCGCATTTCGGCTCATAAGCTAGACGACATCGGTGAAGTATTGTGACAAGAATCGGTACAAGGGATAAGCGACCGCCAGCCCGGCGCAGGTTATGACCATGCTGCTCGCCAGAAGCGCGAGATCGGGCGGCTGTCCGAAGACCAGGACGCGGCGGAAACCGTCAATAATGCCCACCGCCGGATTCAGCGAATGCACAATCTGCAGGCCGTTTTCCAGCTCCTTCGCCGAATAAATCACCGGGGTCAAAATGAGCCAGACTTGCATGAGGTGCTGAATGCCATGAAGCAGATCCCGCCGATAAATGGTGAATGCCGCCACGCCAATGCCCACCGTCCAGCCCAGGAAACCAGTCATAAACACCAGCAGCGGCAGCCACAGCCAGGCGCCGGTGATCGGAATGCCGAAGAGCTGCAGCGTCACCGCCAGGACGATGAAGGACATGGCAAAATCGAAGCTGGTGGTCAGCAGCACCACGAAGGGAAAGACTTGACGCGGCACCGGCATTTTGCGCAGGAGCGTTCCGTTCGCCAAGACGCCATGCGGGATGCGCACCGCCGTACTCTGAAAGAATGTCCAGGGCACGGTGGCGGCGAAGGTGAAGGCCAGGCGTGGCGCGCCCTCGGTATCCACCAAGACCAGCCCGCTCAGAAAGCTGAATATTACGGTAGCCAGGATGGCCGGAATTACCGCCCAGAGCGGACCGAGCAAGGTCCGGCGATAGCGCGCCCGCACATCGCGGCCGACGAGCGAGGTCAGCAGATTCCAGTAGCTCAGCCAATAGTGAAATCTGTCTTGTGAAGGATTGTTGTTCGACCACTGACTCATAACTACCAGCCGTACCAGCCTAGCCAACAGCTCAGATATTATCGTCTGCAATCAGCTATTATACAGTCCGAATAGACGTCAAAAATCAGACTGTACTGCAGGTGGCTTGCTCGCGATTAACGCGGGCCAACAGACAGGCCATTCGCTCCATAACCCGGACGCGCGTGGCCTCCTTACCGCTAATGACACGACCAAAGCGTACGCTGATGACCGCGTCGCGATAGCAAGCGAACATCATCTGAAAGGTAGCGGCCAGAAAATGCCGTTTGTCCCGATCGCGATACCTTCTCACCAGCGGATTGCGCAGCGCCCGCTGCGATAACACGCCGCCGGTGGCCACAGGCACGACTGCCAGCCCGGGCACATGACGCGCGAAAAGCGTAATGCTCTCCGACCACGCCGGCAGCGACGCCAGCGCCGACTCCAGATTGAGACCCGGGTCCGCCTCAATTTCGCCGCGCGGATACAGCAGCAGCGATCCGCCCGCCCGCAAATGACGCAGCGATGACCGCAGCGCGGGCTCCGGACTTTCGGCATCCACCACGATGACGTGGCGGCGAAAGTGCCCCAGCGCCGGCAAAATGCCGAAATCATACGCCAGCACACGCGTATCGCGCCGCGGCGAAGACGCCAACAGCGCATGCGCATCTCCCAATCCGGCGTGGTTGGCGACGAAGAGCACCGGCCCCGTCAATGGGACATCGCCAGCGCCCTGCGCCCGCATGTCCGCCGCGCCTATGCTAACCAACCACGCGCAGGCGCCTTTCAAATCGCCGTCCCGCGCGATCATGCCCTCCATCTTCATACCCAGCCGCGTCAGCTCAAGAACGAAGGGCGCGCAGGCGACGTGCAACGCCGCGTTGATAAGCGGGTTGGCGCAGCAGAAGGCGTCGACCACCGATGTCGACATCGCGCGGTAGAGGCGAGCAAAGCGAAATGAGTACATTGCTGATTAAGCACTCGTCGCGTTTGGCAACTTTTCACGGCTGCATTCGTTATACTCTTAGTAAGCAAGCTGCCGCAAACTGAATTTTACCTTAGGGAGAGTGATGTGTTTGGTTTTCTGAAGTTCATAGGACGACATTTCATTACGATTCTGCTTGTAGTCGTCGCAATCATGGTTGGTGGGTATATCAGCGGTACTGTGGACAGCGTGCGCGAGTTGTTTTTTCCGCAAACCGCGGCGACTGTGCGCGCTCCGGTAATCATGGTGAATCAGATCAAGGATATCGCCCAACTGGTGACTGTATCCTCCGAAATCGGCACTACAAACATCAAGGTCGAAATCCACCAAGGATTTCTCGATTCAGGCTACTATAGCGCCAACCATATAATTATAGGGGCAATCGACGCCGGAATCGACTTCGAGAAGATTGGAGAAGGCGCAATTGAATTGCGTGATGACGTTTACACAATTACGTTGCCAGCGCCCATGATAACAAGTTGCCGAATCGAGTATATCGACCAAAATCAACATTCCTTAACCCTGCTACCGGCGGATTGGGATATGGTGCGTCAGATAGCGCAGGCAGAGGCACTCGATAAATTCGCGCAGAGTAGAATTGAGCAAGGTATACTGGAGCGGGCTGTGGAAGAAGCCGAATTCCGCATCGGCGAATTTATCATGAATCTTACTGGACTCAAATCCGCTTTTCAAATTCGAAGCCATTAGCGGCGAATCGGAGTTACCCGACTCTTGCAAACCGAACCCTCCGACCGATTGGGAAAAAGGCGACGATGGCGGCTGGAGGAGAGCCAACTAAATGCAAGAGCAAGTACCGCCACAAACTGCAGATCGCCGGCCACGGGAAGCAGGTCGATTCTTGGCTGTGATCCTGGTGGCTGTAGTACTGGTTGTCATTGGCTTGGCAATTGGTTGGCTTCTCTTTCAAGTCGGAGGGCCGCTGGGACCTGTGCCCACAGCGACGCCGACGCTCACGTTTACACCGTCACCCACTGACACCAGTACACCTGTACCGTCACACACGTCGACGAGCACCGCCACCAGCACACCCTCAGCTACCCCTACATTTACGGCGACAGCTACGCTTACGCCAACGGCGACCAGTACACCTACTGCTACGGCCACACCAACGCCGACTGCCACGCTCACTCCAACGGCTACGCCCGTACAGATCTTTCTACATGTTCGATCTATGGGCAAATTGGTTCTTCAGAGTTTTGAGCTGGCGCGCGCTGATATTCACGTAGGTATCAATCGCGGCCTCTGCAGCCACGGCGCTGATCACGTCGTTGAAGCTGTAATTGAAGCAGGCATCGACTTTGGCGGCATTCAGCGCGACGACATTAGCTACGACCATGCGTCTGATACATACACCCTGCAGATTTCCTCGCCAGAAGTGACGAGCTGCCAAGTGAGTTATATCGATCAGTATGACAGATCTACGACTTGGTGCGGAACAGACTGGGGCGAACTAAAGATCCTCGGAGGGATACAATCGATGCCGGTCTTTGTTGATCGCGCGCGGGAGCGCGGCATACTTGACAAAACGGAAACGCGAGCGGAGATCGTTTTGGGTTCATTTGTGAATGCACTCACCGGTAGCCGAGCACACATTACATTTGCAGAGCGAGACGGTGAGTTGAGTCTGCCACCCTCATGCCAACCAGAGACTCCCAGTGAATGGAGTTTTGACGACGAATCCAAAACGTGGAGTTATAGCAACTGAAGATGACATAATTCCCGCCAGTTAACAGCCTGCCGAAGTGAAAACGAAACGCGGATGGTTCTAACCCAGTCGCTCTATCCCACCAGGCTCTCAGCCGCGATATCTAAACCTAAACTTAGTGCTCTTCGTGCCTTTGTGCCCTTTGTGGTGCAAAAACTGTAGGCAGTTCGCTCATTGAATTCGTCCAAGAAATCTACCGCGACTCACACCTAACCTAAACTCGGTGTCCTCGGTGCCCTCGGTGGTAAAAGACCTACCCCCCGCCCGTCATCAGCAAGCCCAGATGCTCAATATCCACATCGACATTCTCCACCTCGCCCACGATCCGCCCCTCGTACATCACCGCAATCCGATCCGAAAGCGCCCGAATCTCATCCAAATCCTCGCTGATGAGCAGAATCGCCGTGCCCTGATCCCGCTCGCGCAGCAGGCGCTGGTGAATGTACTCCGTCGCGCCGATGTCGACACCGCGCGTGGGCTGCGCCGCGATCAATACACCCGGATCCCGCGACAGCTCCCGCGCCAGCACCAGCTTCTGGATATTGCCGCCCGAGAGGCTCTTGACCAGGGTTTCGGTACTCGGCGTCTTGATCTCGAACGCTTTGATCGCCTGCCGGCAAGCCTCGCGGATCTTGTGGAATAGCATAAATATCTTGGCAGTCGTGAACTTGGGATGGCCGTGATCTTGCAGCACATAATTCTCGGCCACGCTAAATTCCTTGATCACGCCATCAATCATGCGCTCTTCCGGGATATAGGACAGGCCGATATCGTGCAAGGCTGAAGGATGCGCGTTGGTGACATCGTTCCCATCGACCATCACGCTGCCCTCGGTGACCTGACGCAAGCCGCTGATGCACTGCGCCAATTCCTGCTGACCGTTGCCCGAAACGCCGGCGATGCCCACGATCTCGCCCGCGCGCAGGCTCAGCGACACACCGTCCAGTCCCACCGTGCCGCGGTTGCTCAAAGCGCTGACGCCGTCCAGCGCCAGCCGCTGCTCGCGCGGGTTTGGCGCGTTTTTCTCATATTCCAACAGCACCGGACGCCCCACCATCATTTCGGCGAGTTTGGGGCGGGTCGCCTCGCTAGTCGGGATCGAGTTGACGCGCCGGCCATCGCGCAATACCGTGACGCGATGGCTGATCTCCAGCACCTCATGCAATTTATGTGAGATGAAGACCAAACCGTGGCCATCATCCGCCAACTGATTGAGGATGCGGAACAAGCCGTCTACTTCCTGCGGCGTCAGCACAGCGGTCGGCTCGTCCAGGATCAACAGCGCCGCGCCCTTGTACAGCGCCCGCAGGATTTCCACGCGCTGCTGTTCGCCCACCGCCAGCTGCCAGATCGGCAAGTCCGGATCGACTTTCAGATTGTATATCTCCGAAAGCTCCAGCACGCGCCGGCTGACCACATCCAGGTCCAGCCGCAGCCCGCGTGAAGACCTCATGCCCAGGGCGATATTCTCGGCCACCGTCAGCGACGGCACCAACATGAAGTGCTGATGGATCATGCCGATGCCGTGCTGAATGGCGTCTTGCGGGTTGCGGATGATCGTTTCCGCCCCGTTGATGCGAATCTGCCCGGCGTCCGGATGGTACAAGCCGTAAAGCATCTTCATCAGCGTCGATTTGCCGGCGCCATTCTCGCCCAGCAGCGCGTGGATCTCCCCCGCGCTCACATTAAAGTCGATCTTGTCCGCCGCCAATACACCCGGAAAGCGCTTGACGATGCCGATCATCTCGAGCTGATGAATAGGCTCATGACCCGTTGACAGTAGGTTTTCCGTCACCTTGGCGACTTCGGCCATAAGCGATTGCCTTGTCCGCTAACGAAGATTCTGTAGGGGCGAGCCTTGGCTCGCCCGCGCAAGATTCTACCCCCATCCCCGGCCC
>WTGO01000128.1 GCA_011523515.1 Chloroflexota bacterium | reverse complement strand
ACTTGATGGGGCGATGGCAACCCTCATCCACTAATTATCGGACAAGCCTTATAGAACCGACGCCCGAATATTCGGAATCCGCCGCATGCTCCCGACCCGACTGGAAATGCGCAACTTCCTGGCCTACCGCGCGCCGCAGCCCATCAGCTTCGCCGGCGTCGATCTGGCTTGTCTCTCCGGTGATAACGGCGTCGGCAAATCCTCGATTCTGGATGCCATCACCTGGGCGCTTTGGGGCCGCGCCCGCGCCAAACGCGACGAAGAACTCATCCACCTCGGCCAAAACGACATGCAGGTGCAGCTCGACTTTGAGCAAGACGGCGCGCCATACCGCATAATTCGACGGCGAGCGCGCGCCGGGCGCGGCAGCCGCGGCGCGCTTGACCTGCTGGCCTGGGGCGAGAATGCCGCCCCGCGCGTCATCAATGCGGGCGGTATCCGCCGCACCCAGGAGCAAATCAACGACCTGCTGCGTCTCGACTTTGATACCTTTGTGCATTCGGCATACTTGCAGCAAGGCCGCGCCGATGCCTTCACGCTCAAGTCCGCCGCCGAACGCAAGCGAGTCCTGTCCGATATCCTGGGCCTGGAGCGCTGGACACAATTCGAGAATCAGACCAAGCAGCGGCTGACCGCGCTCAGCGCCCAAGCCGAAATCCTGCGCGGCGATATCGACCGCATCGATGACGAATCCCAGCGCGAGCCGCAGTTGCGCGCTGAACTGGACGATTTGACAGAAACGCTAAAGGCGGCCCAGGCCCAGCTCGATCAAGCCAGCAAGCATTACGAGCAGGTATCGAACGTGGCGGAACGGCTGCGCCTAAAGCGCGAGAACAAAGCCGAAATCGAGCGTCGCATCCAGAATCAGCGCGCCGACCTCGAACTAGCCCAGGCCGAGCTTGAGCGCCGGGACGACAAGGTCGCCGAGTATCAGCGCATTATCGAGCAGGGTGAATCCATTGAAGCCGGTTATCAGCAGTTGGTCGCGGCCCGCGAAAGTCAAGACCAGGTCTTGCAGCATTTGACGCGCAAACAGGAAATCGAGCGGCAAATTCACCAGCTTGAACGGACCCTGGCCAAGCAGCGCGCCGAGCTGATGCGCGAAGCGCAGGTTCTGCGCGAACGGATCAAGGGTTTGGAGACGACCCTGAACAACGCCGCCGCAACCGATGTGGCGGCCTTACAGAGCGAGCTGAATACCTTGGAAGCGCTCGCTGCCCGGCGAGACACAGCCTACAGAGACCGGCAGCGGCTTGTCGGGCGGCGCGCCAAGATTGCAGCCCGGATGGATGGCCTCAAAACTGAGGGCACAGCGCTTAATCAGCGACTCGAACAGCTGCAACAAGTGGAAGGGCCAACCTGTCCACTCTGCGGTCAAGCGCTGACCGAGACGCATCGTGACCAAACCCTGGCGCAGTTGCGCGGCGAGCGCGACGCCCTGCGGGAGACTTACCGTAATTGTGCCCGCCAAATGCGCGAAATCGACGAGGAGCGCCGCTCGCTGGAGGAGCAGCTCGAATCCTGGGCGCGTCAACTGAAGGATTTGCCCGCGCTCCAGCAGCAGTTGGGCGCCGCCAGCGAACAAAGCCGGAAAGCCGAAGCAGCGGCGGACGCATCCAAACTGGCGGCGGCTGAACTCTCACGCGTTGATGCGCAACTTGCCAACGAAGACTACGGCCATGAAGTCCGAGCCCAATTGAACGAAGTTTCGCAGCAAAACGAAGCCAGCGCCGCTTCTTATACCGACGTCAAATCGCAATTGGAAAGTTTTGCCGCCTTCGATCAGCAGCACAGCCAACTTGCATTCGCTCAAGCCAACTTGCCTGACGCGCTGGTCAGCCGCGACAATACGGCGCAGCGTCAGGATAAATTGCGCCAATCGCTTGACGCTGATGGAGACAAGTTGCAGACGCTTGATAGCGAGATATCGATGCTGGCCGCGAAACTGGAGCACGACGGCGGGAGCCGCGCAGACCTCGAAAATCGCAGAAGCCAAGTGCAGCGTCAGCGCGAACGAATCGCCATCTGCAATCAGCAGCTGAACGCCATTGCCGCCGGCCGCGACAGCAAAGCGCGCTTGAGCCAGAAGCTCGCGGACCTGGACGCGCAAATTAGCTTGATCAGCGATCTGCGCGCCGCTTTCGGCAAGGATGGCGCGCCGGCGATGATCATTGACGCCGTCGTCCCCGAACTGGAGGAGCAAGCCAATGACCTGCTCGGGCGCATGACCGACGGGCGCATGAATCTACGTTTTCACACGCAGCGCGAGCGGGTTGACGGCGCCTTGGACGAGACGCTCGACATAGTAATCGCCGACGAACTGGGCGCGCGCCCCTATGAACTCTTCAGCGGTGGCGAGGCTTTCCGCATCAACTTCGCTATTCGCATCGCGCTCTCGAAATTGCTTGCCAGACGCGCTGGCGCCCAACTGCGCACGCTCTTTATAGACGAAGGTTTCGGCTCCCAGGACGAAGCCGGCCGCGCCAAAATGCTGGACGCCATCAACGCCATCAAGAGCGAATTCGATCTGATCCTGGTCATCACGCATATTGACGAAATGCGCGCTAGCTTCCCGCTGCGCCTGCTGGTGACGAAGACAACCGATGGCAGCCAGGTGACGATACGCTAAACTTGGGCTGCAAATTCCGAAGGCGTAGGGGCGAGCCTTGGCTCGCCCGAATGGAGCAGACATGAAAGCAAACCAGAACAGTTACGCATTGTCCCGCGCCGAAGTCGATTTCTTCGTCGAAAACGGCTACCTGGGTCCCTACACGGCCATGCCACCCGCGGAAATGGCGCAAATCCGGGCGGAGATCGAAACCAAAGTCCTCACCACCGACGGCCCCAATCCGCGCTCCCGCGATCAATCGCGCCATATGGATCAACCAGTCATCTTCGACCTGGCGACGCATCCCGCCATCATCGACCGCATTGCCTGCCTGCTCGGGCCGGACCTGGTCGTCTGGGCCACTAACTTCTGGAATAAAGCGCCCGGCGGCGCCGAGATCCCCTGGCACCAGGACATCAACTTCTGGCCGATTGAGCCGCCGCTGAACACTTCCGCCTGGATCGCCATTGACGAGGTCACGGTCGAGAATTCTTGCGTGCAGATTATCCCCGGCTCGCATCGAGAGTCGCTGCCGCACATCAAAAACACGGGCAAGGGCTTCGGCAAAATGGCCGACCCCGCTTCCTTCGAGGCCGCGGGCGCGATTAACATGGAGTTGAAGCCGGGCGAATTCTTCATCTTCAGCGAGCGCACCCTGCACCGGTCGAGCAAGAACACGTCTGACAAGCGGCGCCTGGGCATGTCCGTCCGCGTGACCCTGCCCATCGTGCATGTCAATCAGGACAGCTCGCCGCTGCACGAAGGGCATACCGCGATAATCGCCAAGGGCAAGGACGTCATGGGTTTCAACCGCTACGCCGGCCGCCCGTAAAATGCCCGCCGATTCTAAACTGTAGGGCCGGCCTGTTAGGTCGCCCGCCGCATCACAGACGAATGTAGGGGCGAACCTTGGTTCGCCCACCGTAGGGAGAATCGATGAATCAGGATGACGCCAACAATCAATTGTCCCGCGCCGAAGTCGATTTCTACGTCGTCAACGGCTACCTCGGGCCCTATGCCGCCATGACCCCCGCCGAAATGACGCCGATCCGGCGCGAAATCGAGACGAGGGTCCTCAACAGCGCTGGTCCCAACCCTCGCCGCCCGATGCAATCACGGCACATGGACAATCCGGCTGTTTACGACCTGGCCGCGCATCCCGCCATCATCGACCGTATCGCCGGCCTGCTCGGTCCCGATATCGTCGTCTGGACCACCAATTTCTGGCTGAAGGATCCCGGCGGCGCCGAAATCCCCTGGCACCAGGACATCAATTTCTGGCCGATTGAGCCGCCCGTCAACATCTCGGCCTGGATCGCGATCGATAAGGTCACCGTGGAAAACTCCTGCCTGCAGATCATCCCCGGCTCGCATCGTCAAACCGTGCAGCACATGCGCGCCACAGCGGACATGGCCATCCACGAAATGGCCGACCCGCAGGCCTACGATGTCAGCCAGGCGGTCAACATGGAATTGAAACCCGGCGAATTCTTCCTGTTCAGCGAGCGCCTGCTGCACACCTCCAGCAAGAATACATCGCAGAAGCGCCGCCTTGGCTTGTCGATTCGCGTCACGGTGCCCTTCGTGCACATCTTTCAGGACAGTCACCTGCATCCCGGGCACACCGCCATCCTCGCCAAGGGCAAAGATGTCATGGGCTTCAACCGCTACGGCGGCCGCCCCAACAACTGATCTGCCAATGAAATTGAAGGGGCGAGCCTAGGCTCACCCACTGTGTGACTCGAAGTTTTCTCAGCGCTCTTTGCGCCTCAGTGGTGAATTGACCTGGTGTTCGCCCGCTGGTCGGCGCCTTAACTCAGCTTCCGCCGCAGTTCCTCCATCGCATCTTTGGAACGCCGCCGCAGCTTGGCGCGAAAGTGCGCCGCTTCAATCGCGCTGTACTTGCTGCGCACAATACCAACAACCTCTTCCGTGCACGTCTTGCAAAACATATTTTCCGGGTCAGAGAACGCTGCGGGGGGCAATTCTTGCTCGCAGCGCACACAGGGCTTGAGGTCCGTCAAAAGCGCGACTTCCTTTCAGTCAACCGGCTATTTTACGCGTTTCTGACCGTGATGGGAATATGAATCCCTTCCGCTGGCACGCAGAATACATCGCCGCAAGTGCAAGTAAGTCATGTAAAAACATTTGCCACCGAGGGGCGCGTAGACACTGCCCTTCTACACAGAGTAAAAGAAGAGGACAACGAGTAAAGCCTTTTAGAAATATTTTGGCAGAGAAAGGCGATAAGATGAGCAATGGCATACATTGTGAAATCGTTGAGGCAATGAACAATCCTCTGTGCCCTCTTTACTACTCTGTGTCCTCTGTGGCAAGAGAGCATTCATGCGCATTGATACAGGAGTTGCACAACTTATTTGTTGTTACTTCCGCGCCTCAGTGTCTCTGTGGCCAACTATGCTGAGCATAACGCGCCAGTAGCATAGTGGCCGTTGACACTTGCCACGCCCGCACCCGGGCAAAATTCGACAAAACGCAATCCTTGTGTCACAATCTCAAGTCGCGTCAGAATTACTCAAGAAATGAATAGCGCTTCTCGTCATAGATCAGCAAAGACACTTCTTTTCAAATATGGGCTGACGCAAGCTGCCTGTTAAGACGTCTAACTGTGACGAGGAGAATCTGCAGTGAAGTTATGTGTCATTGAAGGCGACGGCATCGGGCGCGAAGTGGTGCCCGCCGCCATTCGTGTACTGCGGCATGTCATCCCCGAGCTTGAAGTCGTCACAGCCGCGGCGGGCTGGGAAACTTTCCAGGCCACCGGTAACGCGCTCCCCGACGAAACAGTGGCCACGGCCCTAAACGCCAAAGCAGTCCTATTTGGCGCCTGCAGTTCCCCGTCCTACCCGGTGCCGGGTTATTCCTCGCCCATCGTCAAGCTGCGCCGCTCAATGGAAACCTACGCCAACCTGCGTCCGACGCGTTTCTTGCCCGTCCCGACGGCGCGCGCGGGTGTCGACCTCGTTGTCGTGCGCGAAAATACGGAAGATCTCTACATCGGCGATGAGCATACCGAAGACGCCGGCGATACCGGCACCGCCACCAAACGCATCACCCGCGCCGCTACCGAGCGCATCGCCCATACCGCCTTCCGCCTGGCGCGCAACGAAAAGCGCCGCCGCGTGACCATCGTGCACAAGGGCAATGTGCTGCCGCAGACCGATGGCTTGTTCCGCCGAGTCGCCTACGAAGTGGCCAAAGATTACGGCGATATCGAAACCGACGAGCTGCTGGTGGATACCGCCGCCTATTGGATGGTCAAGGATCCGGCGCGTTTTGATGTCGTGCTGACGCCGAATCTTTACGGTGATATCCTCTCGGATATGGCGGCCGCTTGGGGTGGCGGACTGGGATTGGCGCCGGCGCTGAATATCGGCGCTGAAGTCGCCATTGCCGAGCCGATCCACGGCTCCGCGCCCGATATCGCCGGTCAAGGCATCGCCAACCCGACCGCCGTCATCCTTAGCGCCGCCATGCTGGTGCGCCATCACTGGAATAAGCCGGCAATCGCCGACAGAATCGCCGCCGCCGTCAAAGCCGCGCTGAGCAGAGGCGATTACACCGCCGACGTCCTCGGCGTCAACGGCATGAGCACGGACGAGTTCGCCGATATCATCTGCGGGGGATTGGGCTAGGCTTGCCCGCCTGTTGCGGCGCCGACGCTGGGACGCGCTCATTTGTCGCGCTTAACCTTTTCGCGGCGGGGCGTACTGGATGCAAGATTCGTGCGGGATAATTAACTCCTGTCCTTCGAGCAGCCGGTCATTGGACAGCAGATTATTGAAACTGGAAATCTCGTTGACTGTCAGGACATATTTCAGCGCGATTCGGTAGAGAGTCTCGCCATAAGAAACGATGTGCAAGCAGTGTGCGGGTATGCCAGGCGCTTCGCTTCCGCTTGGCGTGCTTGTCTTCGTCACCGTCGCTGTGGTTGTTCCGTCTGCTGTGGCGGTCACGGAGGCTGTGGCCGTCGGCGTAGCATCACCCGGCGCCGGCGGTGTGGCGGTAGCTGAGGGCGTCGGGCTCGGGTCGCCTTGCGGGTTGTTAGGCGGGTCGTCGGGCGGCACATCAGTCGGCGTTGGCTCGTCAGTCGGCGTTGGCTCGTCAGTCGGCGTTGGCTTGTCAGTCGGCGTTGGCTTGTCAGTCGGCGTTGGCTTGTCAGTCGGCGTTGGCTCGTCAGTCGGCGTTGGCTCGTCAGTCGGCGTTGGCTCG
>WTGO01000037.1 GCA_011523515.1 Chloroflexota bacterium | reverse complement strand
ACGCAGCGGCATCACCCACGATCCCAACGGCTACAGCGACGACCCGCAATACATCTTGAAACTCATCGAGCGCGTCATCACCGTCAGCCTGCGCACCGTCGACATCGTCGAAGGCTTGGCCAAGCTGCCCTTCCGCCCCGACTCCGCTGACGACTAGCGCGCCTCAACGTCGAAAAAATCCCCTCCTCCAATGCATTGGTGGAGAGGCTTGGGGTGGGGGCGCCCTCACCCGCCATAGCGCTCATACTCAATCCCGTTCGCCTCCTGCAGCTCCCGCACAAAACGAATGATCAGCCCCACGTCCTCCCGCGTCACCTGCGGCTGAGCCGGCATGTCCCCATACGGCCAGTGATGCGCCCGCACGCCCGTCGCCGCCGCCAGATAAAAGGCGTCGTCCGAATGATGCCCGGGATTGTAAATCTCATGGATCAGCGGCGGCCCCAGCTTCGTGCCCGACGCGTTCGGCCCGTGGCAAGCCCGGCAATTCGCCTGGAACAGCGCTGCGCCCGCCTGCGCCTCAGCCGACAGCTCGGCCGGCACAATCACCTCGACCGTGACCCCATCGCCGCTCCCGCCTGACATGGCACGATACGCCAGCAGCCCCACCGCCAATAGCGCCGCCACTCCGAGCGCCGCCGCCGCAATCAGCCGCTTTTGCCGCCGTAAAGTCCGCCGCTGTTCTTGTCGCTTTGCGCTACGCTTGGCCATGCGCCGCCCTCCGACAATAGCCGCATTTGACCATCAGTCTACCGGACTAGCTCCGAACCGCAATTACCGAATGGTTACAGCTTGCGCGCGGACCGCCCGCTACGCTCTGAGCATCTGCGCCCCGACCCCACCTGACCTCTACTTTCGTGACGTTCTTGCCTTTGTGCCCTTTGTGGTGAAAAATCTCTGTGCCCTCATCTAACTCGGTGTACTCGGTGGTCAATATAAGCGCGACCATATACTCACCACCCGCGCCCACCAATCCGCTACCCTGATCACACACGCACATTAACATCCCTATCGCGCAGCCGGCCGGCCGCCAAATCACTCCATCCCCTTTGTGGCAGAAAAAAGTTCCCCCCTTTATGGCAAACTGTCACAAACCTGCCTTTTTGCCACAAGACACTCCGCTGCTGCCATAAAATCCGGAATCGCTGCCACAAAACCCGCTGCCGCTGCCACAAAATCGGCGAATCGCACCAAAGGGGTACCCCCCAATTACGTCCCAATACCCCTACCGTATCTATACACTTTGGCGATTTATGGGGTTTTTACGGGGCGCTCTGGAGGCATAAGTGCCAACCTCTTTGTGACCTTCGTGCCTTTGTGCCCTTTGTGGCGAAAATACTCTGTGCCCTCTGTGCCCTCTGTGGTTAAATTCCCCCATGTCCACCCGCGAAATCACCCACGACGCCACGACCTGGATCGACATCACGCACCCCGGCGCCGCTGATGTTGAAGCCCTGCATCACCGCTTCCCGCGATTCCACCCGCTCAACCTGGAGGACATCCGCAGCGCCATCGAACGCCCCAAGCTCGATCATGACGATAGCTACCTCTTTCTCGTCATGCACTTCCCGCGCTGGGACGCCCGCGATGAGCTCTCCCGCCCTAGCGAAGTCGATTTTTTCCTCGGGCCCGACTACGTCGTCACCGTGCACGATGGCGCTCTGAAACCGCTGACCGCCGCCTTCGCTGCCTGCCAGACCGACGACAACGAACGCAACGGACTGCTCGGCCTCGGCGCCACGCACGCCTTGCATGCCCTCATCGACCGCCTGGTGGACTACGTCTTCCCCATCCTCAACAAGGTCGATCAACGCGTCCACGCCATCGAAGACGCGCTCTTTGAATCGGACGCCCGGCAGGTCATCCAGGAGATCGCCCTGCTGCGCCGCGACATCATCTCGCTGCGCCGCATCATCCGCGGCCAAATTCCCATCGTGCGGCAGCTCGAAACCTGCGAGCACCCCATCCTGCACGAGCGCATGGAGGAGTACTTCGGCGATATCGTCGACCACCTCTTCAAGCTTGGCGACATCGCCGATGAGAACTTCGAAATCATCAACAGCTTCGCCGATACCGCCGACACCCTCGCCAGCTACCGCATCAACGAAGTCATGCGCATCCTGACCGTCATCTCCGTCATCATGCTGCCGCTGACGCTCATCTCCAGCATCTACGGCATGAACATCGTTCTTCCCTTTGCCGATAATCCCAACGCCTTTATAATTACCTCCGGCATCATGCTCGTCATCGCCCTGCTGATGCTATACCTGTTCCGCCGCCGACACTGGCTGTAACCCGATCGATGTTTGCCCCCGCCACCTACGTTGAGACCGGCGCCGCGCTGGACGCCGCTGTCGACCGCCTCAGCGCCGCCGACCGCATCGCCTGCGACACCGAATCCAACAGCATGCACGCCTACCGCGGCCGCACTTGCCTCATCCAATTTTCCACGCCGGGCGAAGACCTGCTAATCGACCCGCTGGCCATCGCCGATGTGAGCGCGCTAGCCGCCGTCCTGGCCGATCCCGCCATCGAGAAGGTCTTCCACGCCGCCGAATACGATCTGATTTGCCTCAAGCGCGACTTCGACTTTGATGTGCTGAACATTTTCGATACCATGGCGGCCGCACGGGTCTGCGGTTATCAGCGCATCGGTTTGGGTCACATGCTGGAAGACTTGCTCGGCGTCCGCCACTCCAAGAAGCACCAGACGGACGACTGGGCGCGCCGGCCGCTGCCCGCGGGCTTTCGCCGCTACGCCCAGATGGATACGCGCCACTTGCTGGCCCTGCGCGATGCCCTGCATGCCGAGCTTCAAGCCGCCGATCGCATCGAAGAAGCGCGCGAATACTTCGCCGATGTCACCCGCTTCGATCTGAAGCCAGACGAGTTTGACCCGGAAGGCTACCGGGCGCTCTGCCGCCCCAACTCGCTCAATGGGCAGCAGATCGCCATCCTGCGCGAACTCTACATCCTGCGCGACGAATTGGCGCAATCGGTCGACCGTCCCTCCCACCAACTCATCACCAACAAGACGTTGCTGCAATTGGTTAAGTCGCCGCCACGGACGCTCAAGCAGCTTTACGATGTTCGCGGCCTGCCGGCTTGGCTGATCCGCCAAAGCGGCGACGAATTCATCCAGGCGGTGCGGCATGGCAAGGCCAGCCGCGTCGACTACATCCCGCCGGCGCAAGAGACCATCCCGCAACGGGTCATCGACCGTTATAGCGCGCTGCACAACTGGCGCCGGGAGACGGCACAGGCGCGCGGCGTGGAATCAGATGTGATCATCAGCAAAGACGCGCTCTGGGATATTGCCCGCCGCAACCCGGCCTCGCCCGCCGAGCTCGACGGAATCCGCGGTTTGGGTCCCTGGCGTCGCAAGACTTATGCCGCCGCGCTACTCGGCGCTCTCAACGGGCACGACAACTAAGCGGCCATGGCAGATCGGGCTCGCCTGCCGCGCAATGGCGACGAAATCCGCCGGCAGCAACGGAGAGAGGCGCTTGCGGCGGCCTTGGCGTTGCTGGCGCGGCAGAAACCCGCTGACGCGAAGGAAGCGCGCGACATTCATCGCATCCAGTCGCTGATCACGGCGCATCCGGACATATTCAGCAGCAGCTGCGAGGTGGGGCATGTCACCGCCTCCGCCGTCATCGTTGAGTTGGAATCACGGCGGACCCTGCTTCACTATCACAAGCGGCTCGGTCGCTGGCTGCAAGTGGGCGGGCACGTCGAGCGCGAAACCGAAATCGCCCAAGCAGCCCTGCGCGAAGCGCGTGAGGAAACGGGTCTGCCCGATCTGCGTTTCCATCGAGCAGAATGCCCGGCTTCGCCTATTGATATCGATGTGCATTCCATCCCCAGACGTGGCGACCAGCCCGAGCATCTTCACCTGGATTTTCGCTACTTGCTGCTGACAAGCCAGCCCGATGCGCTTGTGCCGGCCGAGGGTGAATCGACTCGGTTGCGCTGGCTGAGCTTCCTCGAGGCGCTCAACATGGGTGACGAGATTGACGCGTCGTTGCGCCGCCTCTTGCTTAAAGCCCGCAAACTGGCGCCGGGCAACACGACCTAAAGAGCTGGTACATTGCTCTGTCATTTAGTCAGGACTTGGCCGGGGACGCCATTTTCTTTCGAGCGGCGCCGCCGATGTGCTAGACTACGGCTAATTCGCAGGGAGAGAGCAAGGTCTATCATGTCGACTGACCGCACCGATCAGCTGCGCGCCATCAGAGACGAGCTGGTCAATCTTGTGGAATCGCCGCTTTACGAGTATCGCCAGAGCAACGGCTATTTTCCCGTGATCGGGCAGGGCGACCACTACGCCGATATCATGTTCGTTGGCGAAGCGCCGGGCAAGAATGAAGCGGAGACCGGACGTCCCTTCTGCGGCGCATCAGGTCGTGTATTGGATGAATTGCTCGCGACCATCGAACTCGAGCGTCCCAAGGTGTACGTGACCAATATCGTCAAAGATCGTCCGCCCAATAATCGTGATCCACTTAAGACCGAAATCGACCTCTACGCGCCCTTTCTCGAGCGGCAAATCGGCATCATCCAGCCCAAGGTCATCGCAACGCTGGGACGCTTCTCAATGGAGTTCATTCTGCGGCGCTTCGGCGCGTTTCAGGCGAGTCAGAAGATCAGCCAACTGCACGGCACGGTTATCAGAGTGCGCGCCGCTTACGGCAGAGCCTCGATCGTGCCGCTGTATCACCCGGCCGCCGCGCTCTACAACGCGGGCCAGCGAGCCACTCTGGAGAAGGATTTCCAGGTTTTGAAGCAGTTTATTGGCAAGCGGGAATCCGGTACAATGAGGTTACTCTAGCGCCTAAGGTGGGCGGAAGGAATCGCAATCGCCATGATCGTTGAACGGCAAATCGTCAATGTCGATGAGTTTCTCGCAATAACCGTGCAACCTGATTATGAAGACCGCATCGTGGAACTCGTTGAAGGAGAAATCGTTGACATGCCCTTGCCAAATCCAATCCACGCCGCGATTCTCGGTACTCTCTCGGCGGAAATCATTAACTTTGTGCGGAAAGGCGGTACAGGAAGGGTCTTGGTAGGCGACGCGCCATTTGTCTTGGAGCGTAATGCAGAGGGCAAGGACACGTTGCGCGGCATAGATATAGCGTTCATTTCTTCGGCTAAATTGCCAGCTTCATTGCCACGAAAGCCTCTTGAGTTCGCGCCTGACCTGGCAGTAGAAATCACTTCGCCGAGCAATACCGCAGATGACATCAAGAAGAAAATTCAGCAGTTGCTCATAGCTGGATCGGCCCTTATCTGGATTGTTTATCCGGATTTGCGCTGTGTAGCCGTACACACTGTCGGAGGGTCAGTCACATTGTTGGAAGCCGATACGCTCACGGGTGGAGAAGTCCTGCCGGGCTTTGAATTTCCGGTCAGCGAGATTTTTGCCGACGTATAGTCACTTTGAGATTGCTTCAATAAACTTATAGTCGCTGTCTCTATGTCTTGCGTCGACTCACTTGTCCAAGCCATTTGGGATTTCATGCTGGTTGGCCATAAGCTGCGGAACGTGGACTGCATCGTCGTTCTCGGCAGTCATGACATCAGCGTCGCCGATTACGCCATTGACTTGTATCAGCAGGGTTACGCGCCCTATCTGCTATTCTCCGGCGGCGTGGTGCAGCAGAATGCAGCGCTAGGCGTGTTCTGGGATACCACCGAGGCCGCGTACTTCTCGCACCGAGCATTGGCGACTAGCGTTCCTGCCGACGCCATACTGGTCGAGAATCGCTCGCGGAACACCGGCGAGAATATCCGCTTCACTCGGCGACTGCTGGAGTCGCGCGGATTCGACTTTCAGTCCTTCATCATGGTGCAGAAACCCTATATGGAACGGCGTGTGCTGGCGACCGCCCGGCAGCAGTGGCCGGACATGCAATTCGTCGTGACCTCGCCGCCCATAACCTGCGCCGAATACTTAAGTGGCACGTTGCCGCGAGACGCAATTATCCAGCATATTGTCGGCGACTTTCAGCGAATCAAGGTGTACGGCGAGAACGGCTTTCAACTGCCGCAGGCGATTCCCGCGCAAGTGTGGGAGGCCTTTGAGCAGCTTGTCGCGCTGGGGTATGATGAGCAGTTGGTCAAATAAGGACACTCAACGCAGCGGATGCTTGTGCTGCGGCGGGCTGACCTCAGGCGGAATCGGGCAGACGTAGGGCGTGCGCTCAAGCGCCGCGCGGAACTCCGCCTGCGCCGTCTGCAGTTTTTTCGGCGACAGGACCAGTTCCGCGGCCGCCAGCGCCATCACCTTTGCCGCGTACATCATGCCTTTGTGACCGATTGATGTTCGGCCTGTGGCGACGACACCCCAGGAATGCGCCGCCGCGCGGCTGGCCCAGGTGGCGGTTTGCAGCATGCTGCAGGGCGCGTACCAGCTCATGTCGCCCATGTCGGACGAGCCCGGCGACACATAATCCCGGTCGGCGCTCGGCAGCACAGCGCCGATCAGCGGCTGTTCAGCGCGGTCGGGGGCTACTCCGTAGCGATCGACCAAGGTTTTGACGTTAGCGTGGCCGAAGTGCTGGTTGATCTCAGCGGCGTAGGCTTGCTCGACGGCGCTGAATTCGATGCCGCCTAGCCCACGCATAATGTCGTATTGCAGGTCGGCCAGTGTTTCGTTGGACAGGACGCGCGTCGAGCCCGACTTGTAGACGACCTCGACTTCGGTGTCGGTCATCATGGCCGCGCCTTTGGCGACGCGTATCACACGCTGGCTGACATCTTCCAGGTTCTGCTGTTCATAGGCGCGCACGTAATAGTAGCTCTATTACGTGCGCGCCTATGAACAGCAGAACCTGGAAGATGTCAGCCAGCGTGTG
>WTGO01000077.1 GCA_011523515.1 Chloroflexota bacterium | reverse complement strand
GACCGTACAATGGTTTTCAAGACCATCGCCTTAAACCACTCGGCCACCTCTCCAAAGCTCCTGCGAGCCGTGACGTGGCGACCGTCATGCTAGCATAGGGCGCCTGCAATGTCAACTGCAGCGGCGCTGAGGCTGAGAGCAGGCTCGGCACAGCAGCCAGCCGGCGCGATGTGAACGATCCAGACTGGAATCGATACATGAAGAGCTCAGTTCGCTCGGAGATAGCGCCGAGCATAAAAGCGCCAGGCCAGTCAATTGCGCCGGAGCGATAGACGGCGCGGTCGAATACGCTTGCGGCGGGACTTGCGCTGGACTACACTGCGGACGGATACTGCAAGCGAGGCATCACATCGTGGCTGGCGCCGCATTGCTCTACATACTGCTGCTTACCGCAATCACGAATTTTGAGGCGGCGCGACCCGGCGGGACTCGCAGCTTGCCCGTGCTGACGGCGCTTGTGCCGGTAGCATTGCTCGTTCTCATGTTGAATTCACTGCTCAACGGCGAGTCGATCGGGCCGGGCGGCGATGCTTCGCTGCGGATGTTGACCGCAGTTGCCGGACTGGTCTCAGCGCTGGCGACGATCGGGCTGATTTGGTCGGACAGGCCCTGGCCGTGGGTGGCGCGAGCCGTCAGGCTGGCTTCACATTTCGAGCAGGTCTCGTTCAATCCGCGGAGCAGCGTTCATCGTCTGGCCGCCGTCGTACTCATCTGCGCAATTGTGGCGTTGAGCTGGCAAGCGCTGAGCGCAAGCGCCATCGAAGAGCTGACTTTCGTTGACGCTGTCGGCGCCGCGCCGCAATTGCTCGCCAGCTTACTGCTGCACGCGGTTTTGGCCTCGCTGGGCGTGGGCTGGCTGACGCGCCGAGACTGGGCTGCCGTGAAGCAGCGCCTGGGCCTGCGCTGGCCGCGGCGGACGGATTGGTTGGCGGGATTGGCAGCCGCGATTTCACTCCATCTCATTGTCGCGCTGGCGCTGGCCTTCTGGCAGTCTGTGACCGAGCCGAGCGCATTTGAGTCGCAAGTACGCGGCGCGCGAATGCTATTGGAGAATTTGAGTTCGCCGCTGCTCTTGGGCGCCTTGCTGGCGATGAGCGTCGGCGTGGGCGAAGAGATCTTGTTTCGCGGCGCGCTGCAGCCGATATTCGGGCTGGCGATATCGTCGCTGCTGTTTGTAGCGATGCATTTGCAGTATTCATTCACGCCGGCGGCCTTGATTCTGTTGGTGGTTTCGCTGGGCTTCGGGCTGCTGCGCACGCGGTACAGCACTACGGCCGCCATCATCGCGCATGCCGCCTACAATGCGATTCCATTTGCCCTGTCTGGAATGGCGGCCTTTCGTTGAGCGCTACGAGCCGGGCTGAATCTATGACGATTCTTGAACGATGATCAATCTGTATACCCTTAACCAAGGCGACTTGGCGGAGCTAATCGCAACGCTCGACGAGAAGCCTTTCCGCGCGAAGCAGTTATGGGATTGGCTCTATGACAAGCGCGTCGGCCGCTTCGAAGCGATGACGAATCTATCGCGCGCGACCATACACAAGCTCAACGAGGCCGCGCGTCTGGGCGACCTGGAGCTAGCGGCGCAACAAGTGAGCAAAGACGGCACGGAGAAGCGCCTATACCGCTTGCCGGACAGCCAACTGATTGAGTCGGTATTGATGCCCTATGACGACGATCGGCAGACCGCTTGCATCTCGTCGCAGGCGGGCTGCGCGTTGGGCTGTGTGTTCTGCGCCACCGGGCAGATGGGCTTCGGGCGGCATTTAAGCGCGGCTGAGATTTTTGAGCAGGCGATGATCTTCGCGCGCGATCTGGCGGCGCGGGGCGAGCGTTTGAGCAATGTTGTATTTATGGGAATGGGTGAACCTTTCCACAATTACGACGCCTCGCTGACGGCGGTCGACATGTTGATGAGTCGCCTGGGCATCGGCGCGCGCCACATTACCATCAGCACTGTGGGCCTGGCGCCGCAGATTCGCCGCTTTGCCGATGAAGGCTTGCAAGTCAAGCTGGCAGTCAGCCTGCATAAAGCGGACGACGCCAAGCGGTCGGCGCTGATGCCAGTGAATCGACGCTGGCCGATTGCTGAGCTCATGGATGCTTGCCGTTATTATGTCGAGCGGACGAAGCGGCGGATCACTTTTGAGTGGGCGGCCATCGCGGGAGAGAATGATACGGTGGCCGAAGCGCAGCGACTGGGTCGACTGCTGGCCGGGCTGCATTGCCACGTCAACGTCATTCCGCTGAATCCGACTGGCGGCTACGCCGGCCGGCCGGCGCATGCGCCTGATCTTGAACGCTTTATGGCTAGCTTGCGGCAATATGGCGTGAAGGCGACTGTGCGCGTGCGGCGCGGCATCGACATTGATGCCGGCTGCGGCCAGCTGAAAACAGCGGTGATTGACGCGGATGCGATCCGCTAGCGCGCTGCGAATATTTCGATTTTCAGACGATCGCTGGCCCGGCAAGTTGTTGCCATCGAGAGCGTAAAACAGTAAGATCATAATTGTTGACCACCCACGCTTTTGAATGTCGCATGAGTGAAAATGTCATCAAGATTGCGCCATCGATTTTGGCGGCGGACTTCGGTCGTCTTGCCGAGCAAGTCGAGGAAGCGCAGGCGGCCGGCGCCGATCTGATACATATCGATATCATGGACGGGCGCTTCGTGCCGAATATCACCATGGGGCCGCAGGTGGTGGAGGCGGTGGCCAAAGCGGCTGCGATTCCCCTCGATGTCCACCTGATGATTGTAGAGCCGGAAAAATATGTGCGGCGCTTCGCCGACAGCGGCGCCAGCAGCATCAGCGTCCACGTTGAAGCTTGCCCGCATCTGCATCGCGTGCTGGGTCAGATCGCCGATGCTGGCTGCGCGGCTGGGGTCGCGCTAAATCCGCATACGCCTGCGGCAGCGATCGGTGAGATCATCAACATGGCACAAGTCATCAACGTGATGACGGTCAACCCCGGTTTTGGCGGTCAGCAATTTATCAACAGTACGCTACCGAAGATACGCTGCTTGCGCGAGATGATCGATAAGCTCGGCGCAGACATCGAAATCGAAGTCGATGGCGGGATCCATAACGATACGATCGGCGCCGCGATGTCCGCCGGAGCGTCGATTGCGATCGCCGGCGCCGCGGTGTTTCAGCATCACGCTGGCATCGCGGCCGGCATCGTGGAATTGCGCCGGGCCGCAGTGAAAGCATTGCATGGCGAAGACTAGCATTGATGGACAGGCGCTGAGGAATCTGCTCGGCGCCGGGGTCAAACGCGTGGCGCAAAATGTCGAGCTCATCAACGAGCTCAATGTCTTTCCGGTACCCGATGGCGATACCGGCATCAATTTGTTTCACACGCTGAATCGCGCCTGGGAAGAGCTTGCTGAAGGTGAGCATCAATCGGCGCGCAAAGTGGCTCAGCGCTTTGCATTCGGCGCTTTGATGGGCGCGCGCGGCAACAGCGGCACGATTCTGTCGCAGCTGCTGGCGGGCTTCGCTGACGGGCTGGGGGAAGCGGAAGACGTGACTGCGCCGTTGCTGCGGGAGGCGCTGGGTACGGCGGTTACGCGCGCCTACGCTGCCGTGTCACAGCCGGTGGAAGGCACGGTGCTCACGGTGGCGCGGGAGGCGGCGGAGAGCCTGCCTGAGGGCCTGTCGATTGACGAACTGCTGCAAACCGTGGTCATAAAGGCGCAAGCCTCGCTGAAGGGCACACCGGATCTTCTGCCGATATTGAAGGATGCCGGCGTGGTTGATGCCGGCGGCATGGGGCTGGTCTGTTTTTTGCAGGGCATGCAGGCGCATGCTTGTGGCGCGCCGATCGACCTGGCGCTGCCGGAGCGACAAATGGCGGAAAGCGCCGTGGCCGGCCCGCCGTCGGTGTCCTACGGCTACGATGTGCAGTTTCTCATGAAGGGCGCGGGGCTGGACGTGGGCGCAGTCCGTAGCGATCTGGAGCAGCTGGGCTGGTCGGTCATCGTCGTCGGCGATGACAGAATAATCAAGGTCCATATCCATGCTGAAAACCCCGCCCTGCCCCTGGATTACGCCGTGAAGACCGGCGCCGCGCTCGACGATATCGTGGTGGAGAATATGCAATTGCAGGCGGCCGCGGTCGCGCGACAATCCGGACCGAAGGCGCAGGCGGAGAAGCCCGAGCTCGTGGCGGTCATCGCTGTCGTCGAAGGCGAGGGCATGCGCGGCGTTTTCCGCGATCTGAATTGCGCTGTGGTCATTGAAGGCGGCGCCGGCCGGAATCCCGCGACAGAAGATTTTGTGGCTGCGATTGATGCGCTCGACGCCGAAGCGATAATTATTCTTCCGAACAATCACAATATCGAATTGGCGGCGCGGCAGGCGGCGGAGATGACAGACGGCAGGCGCGTCTCGATAGTTGCGGCGCGCACCGTGCTGGAAGGCGTGGGCGCTATGATCGCCTTCGGCGACGCCAGCGACGGTGGGCTCGGAATAGAGGCGATTGTCAGGGCGATGAGCGAAGCAGCGCAGGCGACAACATCTATAGAGATCACCCGCGCCACGCGCACAACGACGCTTCAAGGCCTGGATATCCGCCAAGATGACAGCCTCGCGATCATAGACGGCCAAATCCGCGTCGCGTCGGCCGATATCGAGAGCGCGCTGCTGCAGGCGCTGACAATGGCGGCCGGTGACAACAAGGAGCTGGCCACGCTCTACTATGGCGCGGATTTGTCCCGGGCGGAGGCTGAGGAAATGATCGGACGTATAATATTGAAAATTCCCGACCTGGAATATGAGGCGGTTTACGGTGGCCAAGCCCGGTTTCCGCTCTTGGTTAGCGTCGACTGATGCCAAGAATTCAGATAGTCACTGATAGTGGCGCGCGCTTTTCAAACCCGCGGCTGGTTCGGCATTTTCCCGTGACGATCCTGCCTAACATTATCGAGATCGGCGGTAGACAATATAAGGAAGGCATAGACCTGGGTACGGAAGCAGCCTTTGAATTGATGGCGCGGCATGGCAAACCACCGAAGGTAATTCCGCCGTCGGAGCAAGACTACGCCGAATTGTACGCGCGCCTGTCTCACTTTTGCGATGCCGTGATCTCGGTGCATCCATCGCGCGAGCTGTCGGAGAGCTGGCAGAACGGGCGTGTGGCCGCGCAACAGGTCAACGGCGGCTGCGAGATTGCGGTGGTCGATTCACAGAGTTTATGCGCCGGCCAGGGCATGCTGATCCGGGTCGCGGCGCGCGCCGCCCAGGAACTGGACAGCGCCGACGATGTCATTCAGACCGTGCGGCAAGCGGTCAACCGCGTCTACTCCGTCTATTGCATCGGGGACGTCAGCTTTCTGCGCGCCAATGGCTTCATGAAACCGTCTCACGCGATACTGAGCGCGCATCTGGAAATCATGCCCTTTGTCAGCCTGGAAGACGGTCAAATCATCGTCATCGAGAAAATCCGCAGCCGCGGTGATGTGATCGAGCGGCTGGTGGAGTTTTTGGTGGAGTTCACCGAGCTGGAAGACGCGGTCGTGCTGCAGGACAAGAAGCAAATCAGTGAAGAGACGCGCATTATGCAAGATCGTCTGGCGCTGGAATTCCCGGGCCAGCACTTTCCCTTCATGATGTATAGCGCGACCATGGCTTCATATCTGGGCACTCACGCCACAGGCGTCGCCGTGCTCGAAAAAGAGAGCGACGATCTAGACGATGACTTCTAGTCGGATTCGGATTGCGGCGGACAGCGTTTGCGATTTGCCGGCTGAACTGGCTGCCTCGCTCGGCGTCAGCATCATCCCAACCTATGTAAATATAGGCGGGGAGAGCATTGCCGATGATGGCGTTGGGCTGGATCGCGTGCGATACTATCGCGATTTGCCCTCGCTGGCTGAGCAGCCGACGACCGCGGCCCCCTCACCCGGCGACGCAGCGGCATTTTACCAGCGCATACTGGACGACGGCGCCGACCACATCGTCTCAATACATGTGCCGGAGAGATTAAGCGGCGTCTTAAACGCGATGCGCTTGGGGGCGGAATCGGTAGCCAAGGACAAGATTACGCTGGTTGACAGCCTGCAGCTGACATTTGGCTTCGGCTTGCAAGTTTTAGCAGCTGCCGAGCTGGCGCAAGAGGGCGCCGCGCTGGCGGCGATTCTCCAACGGATAGAGGATGTTCGCAAACATTGCAAAGTCTACGCCATCATCGACACGATGGAGTACCTGCGGCGCAGCGGGCGGGTTACCACGCTGGTCGCCAGTGTGGGCGGGCTGCTGCGTATCAAGCCGATTATCCGCGTGGACGGTGGCGAGATCGAGTCGATCGGTCGGCTACGCACCTGGTCACGCGCTGAGCAGCGCCTGCGCGAGCTGACCCGGGCGGAAGCGCCGTTGGAGCGTTTGGCTGTGCTGCACATCGCCAATTACACCGGCGCCGAGCGGTTCCTGGAATCCATACAAGATATAGCGCCATCTGATACACTTGTCATCGAAACGACGCCGACCCTGGGTACCCATATCGGACCTGGATCAATCGGCGTGGCGACGTTGAACCGCAACTGGAGGCTATGATCCATGCCATCTGCATTGGAAACGCTGGTCAAAATCCTCAAGCTGGAGCGAGATCAAGGCGGCAAGAATACGGCGGTGGTTGGCGGTCTGAGCGCCTACGCCGCCGGCTGGCAGCCGCAAGCGAGAGAGCAGGCGCGGCGCGCGCATCATCACATTCTGATCGACGAAATCGTCGACTCGCTGACGGAATATGACCAGATTGCCGACGAAAGCGAACGAATCGACAAAATCAATTATCTTCTGAATCGGGTGACGGACCGGCGAAAGGCGCCGCCGACCTACCAAAAGCGGCTGGGCGAATGGGAAAAGAAACTTGGCGCGCGCAAGGATCGGCCGCCGAAGCAGAGCCGCGGCGGCGCGGCGCATGAGCACGTGGATCGACGCCCGGCGCGTCAGCATGGTGGTGGTGGCCAAAAGCGGCGTTTCCACGCCTACGACAGCGCCTCCTACGATGAAGACTTCACCCGCGGTCCCAGCCAGCGCCGGCTTGACATCCCGCCGATGCCCAACTTGAATCGGCCGCCGCGCCAGCCCCGCGCGGACCGGAATCTGGACGAGCAGCTGGCGCTCTACCGGGAGCTGGAAGCGCCGACCACGGAGATCAAGGGCATCGGCAAGACTTATGCCGAGATGCTGCAGCAACTGGATATCCACAATATCAGAGACATGCTCTACAACTTTCCGCGCGACTTCGTCGACTATACGCGGCTGACCTGTATCAAGGACCTGGTGGCGGGGCAGACCGCTAATGTTATTGCGACTGTTGTGCGCGCCGGCACCGCGATTGGCGCCGGCGGGCGTATGGATCTGATCGTAGTCGTCTCCGATGACACCGCAAGATTGTCCGTACGTTTCTTCGCCCAGCCCTTTCTCTCGCAGAAAATCAAGCGGGGCATGCATTTATTGCTGCGCGGTAAAGTCAGCGACTTTCTGAGCATGGCCAATCCTGAATGGGAAGAGCTGGATCTCGACAATCTGCGCAATATCGGCATTGTACCGGTTTATCGCATGACCAAAGGCCTGCGTCCGCGTATGCTGCGTCGTACGATGAAGGCGCTGGTATCAGAATGGGAAACCAAGCTGCCGGATCCGGTTCCGCTTTCGGTGCTGGACCGGGGCGACCTGGCGGATCTGGGCTGGGCGCTGAAGCAAGCGCATTTCCCCGACGGCGACGACCACCGCTGTCATGCGCAGCGGCGCCTGGCCTTTGACCACTTGCTGATGCTGCAGCTGGCGCTATTGCGCAAGCGCCGCGAATGGCAGTCCACGCCGGGACAGCCTCTGATGGAAGACGAGGACATTATAAGACGCTTCGTGGCCGAAGTCTTCCCCTTCGAAATGACCGAAGGACAGACGAAGGCCATACAAGAGATTCAGCGGGACATCGCTTCTTCAGTGCCAATGAACCGGCTGATCCAGGGCGACGTGGGCTCGGGCAAGACCGCCGTCGCCATTGTGGCCATGGCCATAGCGTTTTCCAATCACAAGCAGTCGGCTCTGATGGCGCCGACGGGAATCCTGGCGGAGCAGCATCATCGTTCGCTGAGCGAGACATTCGCGCGCATGAGCGGCCCCGACAAACCCAATATCGCGCTCTTGACCAGCGCGCTGACAGCAGAGGAGCGCGAGGAAGTTTATCGTGACATCGCCGCGGGCGTCGTTGACATGGTCGTGGGAACGCATGCCTTAATCCAGAGCGGAGTCGAATTCGACGACCTCGCCTTGGCAATCATTGACGAACAGCAGCGCTTTGGGGTGGCGCAGCGGTCGCGCCTGAGAGGCAAAGGCGGCAATCCTCACCTGCTGATCATGACGGCGACCCCTTTCCCGCGCACATTGGCGCTGACGCATTTTGCCGATCTCGATATTTCTATCATCGCGGACAAGCCGGCTGGCCGGCGCGAAATCATTACCAAAGTCATTGATCCGGCAGCGCGCGAGCGGCTGAATGGATTTGTGGTCAGCCAATTGGAGCAGGGCCGACAAGCCTTCTTTGTCCACCCGCTGGTGGAGAGATCCGAGACTCTGGACACGGCATCGGCAACGGAAGCTTATGAGCAGCTGAGTCAAGTCTACTATCAGCAGCGCGTCTGCCTCTTGCACGGACGGATGAGCGCGGCGGGAAAAGACGAACTGATGGCGGATTTCGCGGCGCAAAAATACGATGTGATGGTGACGACATCGGTGGCGGAAGTTGGCGTTGACGTGCCGAACGCGAGCGTGATTGTGGTTGACGGCGCCAACCGCTTTGGTTTGTCTCAGCTGCATCAGCTGCGTGGCCGGGTCGGGCGCGGCGAACATCAGTCGTACTGCTTTCTGCTGCCGGATAATTCTGTCGACATCAGTATCGACCGCATTCGCGCGCACCAGGCCGGAGAACTTGAAGCGTCTGGCTTGACCATCGCCGAGCAGCGGTTGTCGGCGATGGAGGAGTCGAACGACGGCTTTGAGCTGGCGGACCGTGACTGGCAGTTGCGCGGCGCGGGCGAATTACTGGGCACGCGGCAGAGCGGCCATCTGGAATTCGATATGCTGGACCCGGGCAATGCCGAGCTGATCAAAGAGGCGCAATTTGAAGCGCGGACCTTGGTCGAAGAGGACCCCGAATTACAGCTGCCCGAGCATCAACTGCTGGCGGCTTTCGTCAGCCAGCTTTACCCGGCATACAGCGAGATGAGCTAAAGAAAGCCACCGCGGCGGGCCGGACCGCGGATTGCTCAAGGCCGGCGACTACCGCCCAGAACGCGCGCAGTACCCCATGATTCCTCCCTGAAATACACTTGGAAACTTGATTTGCTTTCAATTTCAAATCTGCTAGCGTATCGGTTGGCGCGAATTCCCCAGTCCTACTACAATGCGCTGGTAGCTTGGGACAAGGTAACGGGTCCAGCGCGGTGAAAGTGTTAGCGTCGACGTGTAAGTCGGCAGGGGCGAATTAGTCTGCGTAGGCGTATGAGTAAATGTCAGGACGAGGAATCGCGCTTTATCCGGCATCACTTGACCCGATTCATTATGGACATATTGACGTCGCGGTACGCGCTTCGCGATTCTTTGAGGAACTTGTCATTGGGATTTACGCCAATCCCGAAAAGAAAGCAGTTTTGTTTGATATCGGCGAACGCGTTGAGTTGGCTTGCGAAGTCTTCAGGAAATACCCATCAATTTCAGTGGCGAAATATAATGTTCTTACAGTAAAATATGCGGAGTCAGTTGGAGCAATTGCCTTAGTACGCGGGTTAAGGGTTTTCGGCGATTTTGAATTTGAGTTTCGCATGGGAATGGCAAACAAGAAGCTGGCGCCACAGTTGGAAACGATCATGATTTTGTCTGACGAGCAGTACATGCACATAAGCTCTAGCACGATTCGTGAAATCGCGCAGTTGGGCGGTGATGTAAGCTCAATGGCGCCACCGATAGTTTCGGAAGCGCTAAGAAAGAAGTTTAGTAAGTAGTTTCGTAATCTCTAACGGGGAGAGGGCGATGGACATTCAACATTTAGTAGATCGCATGGAAGATTTGATCGACGAGGGCCGTCACCTCTTCGGCACGAAGTATACGATGCTGGATGAAGAGCGCGCGCTGGAGATCATTGATCAAATGCGGATATCGATTCCGGAAGAGATCGAAACAGCAGCGCGCACGATCCAACAGCGTGACCGTGTCCTGGCGGAAGCCAACGAAGAAGCCGCCCGCATCGTCCAGCAGGCTCGGCAGCACAGCGAAGACCTGATTGACGACCAGGAGATGGTCAAGCAGGCCAAGGTGCGCGCTGAATTTGTGATCGAGCAAGCCAAGATCGAAGCGCAGAAGATCACGCAGGAAGCGGACGAGTACGTGTTGGTGCAACTCAGCGAGCTCGAACAGCGCTTTGCGCTCACTCTCGATGAGATCCGTAACGGCATTCAGTTGATGCAGTACGAAGAGCCGGTCGCGGTCGAAGTGAATCCGGAAGTACAAGCCGTCCAGGCGCCGCAGAGCGCGGGCAACGCCGAGCCGATCAGCTTTAACCGCCCGGCGCAAGCGCCAATGGGCAGCCATCTCTAATTCGGCAATTCCAATTCATCCTCGATAACAGGCATCCTTTCGCGGATGTCTGTTTGTGTTGTCGCCTCCACAAAGTAAACTATCACCCAATCGCTTGTTCATTGTATCCGATGGACCATTAGCCAATGCGCTTGATATTGGTCGCCGTTGCTTGGGTGCTGGGCATCAGCCTGGCGCGCGCCCTGCCCGAGCTTGGGACGCTCCATTGGCTTGGGGCGGACGTCGCATTGGCGCTGGCGCTGGCTGTATCAAGATCACGGCGCATGCCGGGCAAGTTGTTGCTTCTGCTGCTGATGCTGGCGGCGGGCGGCGCGAGGCAATCTATCCTGCCACGCACTAGCGACATCGCCAATTACAACGGCTTAACCGGCACAATTACAGGCGTCGTTGTTGACGATCCCCGCTACCGCAAAGATCGCATTCAGCTACGCTTGGCAGCCGAGTCCGTTTTCGTAAGCAGCGAGACGATCGCGACCAGCGGGCTGGTGCTCATCGAAGCCGAACGCGGCCTGAATGTCGAATACGGCGATCGAGCGCGTGCGACCGGCGCGATGGCCACGCCCGCCACCGGTGATACCTTCTCGTACGCTGATTATCTGGGGCGTCGCGGCGTGTTCACAATCATGCGGAACGCCGGCGTGGAGGTCGTCAGCAAGGGGCATGGCGATGCGATGTTTGCCCGTCTGCTGGAGCTGAAGGCGATCGTAAAGGGTGAAATCGCGCGAGCCTTGCCAGAGCCGCAAGCCGGCTTGCTGACTGGAATCCTGCTCGGCGACGAGAGTGGACTATCTCCGCAGCTAAAGGACGATTTCGCGCGGGTGGGCGCATCGCATGTAATCGCCATCAGCGGCTTCAATATGGTCATTATGAGCGCCATTGTCATTCGTGTGCTATCCAGTTTGTTCGGCGGCAAAAGCATCGCTGTCACTATAAGCGCGGTAGCCGTCATCGCCGTCTATTCGCTTTTTGTCGGCGCCAGCCCGGGAATATTGCGCGCGGCGCTGATGAGCAGCCTGTTGGTCATCGGCAAACAGCTAAATCGCCGGACCTTTGTGCCGGCTTCACTGGCCGGCGCCACGCTGCTGCTCTCCATTGCCGACCCCAACGTCCTGCTCGACATTGGCTTTCAGCTGAGCTTCTGCGCCGTGCTCGGGTTGGGTCTCTTCGCCGACCCGCTGTCGGAGCGTTTCGCGGCGCTGCTGCATCGTCACCTGCCTGCTAAATGGGCCACGCCGCTGCACAGTTTTCTCAACGAGCCGCTCATCGTTTCCGTGGCAGCGCAAATTGCGACTTTGCCGCTAATCATTCTGTACTTCGGGCGCCTGTCGCTGGTAGCGTTGCCTGTGAATATTCTTATCGTGCCGGTTCAATCGGCTGTGCTACTGCTGGGACTGGCCGCAGTCGTCATCAGCGTCTTCGCGCCGGCACTCGGGTTGCTGGTATTCTGGGCGGAAATGCTCTCGCTGTCCTGGACGATATCGATTGTGCGCGCGTTCGCGCTGCTAGACTTCGCCGACCTGGCGATCGTCATGGACAGTCGCGTCATCCAGGGCTTCTATGTTTTGTTGATAGGAGGGGCTATGGTCCATGCCGCGCGGCCGCCAATCTGGCATCGCATTGAACGCTTCGTTCGCCGCAACACCGTCGTTGTGTCAGCCGGCGCAGCAGCCGCCGCATTACTCCTGCTGATGCTGGCCATGCTGTTGAGCCAGCCGGACCGCAAGCTGCATGTTTGGTTGCTCGATGTTGGTCACAGCAACGCCTTGCTCATGCAGACGCCGGGCGGCGCGCAGATCCTGGTCGATGGCGGCCGTTATCCCTCGCGATTGCTGACCGCGATTGGCGATCGCCTGCCCTTCTACGACCGCGAGCTAGAGATTCTGGTTATCACGCATCCCGATAAGTGGGATATCGCCGCGCTGGACAGTGTTCTCGATCGCTATGAGGTGGGCGCAGCGCTGTATCATGGCCAAGAAAATGACGGCGAAGCGATCAGCAAGATCATGGAGAGATTGGATCGAGCCAATACGCCCGTGGTGGAGGCGCGCGCCGGCTACCAACTGGAATTCGACGACGGCGTCCTGATTGAGGTGCTGCGCCCGCAAGCCAAACCGAGGCTCACGGACAAGTTGAACGATCACGTGCTGGTGCTGCGCTTGAGCTACGGGGGCGTATCGTTCCTGCTGACCTCCGACCTCAGCGCCGAAGGCCAGCGCGAGATGTTGGCGCAGGGAATCTCGCCGGTTTCCGCAGTGATGCAGATCCCGCAGCATGGCGCCGCCCGCGCGCTTGACGCTGACTTTCTGCGTCTGGCTCAGCCGCAGGTCGCTCTGCTGCAAAGCGATCAAAGCGATATCGCCAATCGCCGCGGCGATCCCGACCCGGATACGATTGACATGCCAAAAGGAGTGCAGCTCTTTCGCACCGATGAGATTGGTACGATCCACCTGACCACCGACGGCGAAACCTTGAATGTAGTTGGCAGCGAGCAATAAGTTTGAATGCGTGAGGGCGAGCCAAGGCTCGCCCCTGCAGATACCGGTGGGATCGCGGCTCCAGACGGCAGGTTGCTAGTAGCGAATATCGACATGCCTGCGCGACGCGGCCGATTCCAAAATCGCGTCACAAATAACCGCGTTGCGATAGCCGTCCACGAAGGTCGCGCCGTAGGGCGCCACGTCGTTGTCATTGACGATGGCGTCGAAGAAATGGTGGAATTCATGCACGAAGCTGTGCTCCCAGCCGATGATGTGCCCGTGCGGCCACCAATTTTCCCAGTAGGGATGGTGCGCCTCGGTCACAAGCACATTGTGGAAACCCTGTGTAGTATCGGGATTCTCGCCCTTCCAGAACACGTTTAGCTCGTTCATGCGCTCCAGGTTGAAGTGGATGGAGCCGTTTTCGGCATTGATTTCGAAGGAGTTGAAATTCTTGCGGCCTTGAGCGAAGCGCGTGGCTTCGATAGTGCCGAGGGTCCCGCCTTCAAAGTCGAGCAGCGCGACGAAGCCGTCATCGACATCGGACTTGACCATGCCGCCGGCGCCATCGGGCCGCTCAGTGATCCAGGTCTGCGCCAGGCCGGATACCGCTTTGGGCTCGCCCACCAAAAAGCGCGCCAGGTCGATGATGTGGGCGCCGAGATCGCCCAGAGCGCCGCTGCCGGCCGGGCCCTTCTGAAAGCGCCAGGTCGTCTCCATGGCGCGGTCCATACCCCACTCCTGCAGATAGACGGCGCGCCAATGATAAATTTGCCCCAGCTTGCCGCTTTCAATCAGTTTACGCGCCTGCTGCACCGCCGGCACGAAGCGATAGTTGAAGGCGGCCATGTGCTTGACCCCGGCGCTTTGGACCGCGTCCAACATAGCCTTCGATTCTTCAGCGCTGCGCGCCAGCGGCTTCTCGCAGAAGACGTGTTTGCCCATTTGCGCCGCGGCGATGCAGGGTTCGGCATGGGCGTCATTGGGCCCGCCGTTGTCCAGCACGTCCACGGCGTCGTTGGCGAGCATATCGCGCCAGTCGGTGTAGGCGTTCTCATAGCCGTAACGCTGAGCGGCGGCGGTCACGGCGGCCTCACTGCGCCCGGCAATGCCGACCAGGCGGGGGATCGCCACCGGCGGGTACATCATATAGGGAATCTTCTTGAAGGCATTGGTATGCGCCTTGCCCATGAAGGCGTAGCCCACCATGCCGATGCCAAGCTCGGGCGCTTCGGCGTCGCTGGCGTCGGCCGCCATACTGGTAAATGCGCTGCTTACTTGTTTCTCGTCAGCCATTGTTGTTCTCCTGATTCTTCACGTTAGCTTTACGGCGAGCCATTGGCTAGCCCCTACAGATGCCGCTTGTTCGCGCGGCGGGCGAGCCAATGGCTAGCCCCAACAAATACGATATTCTTTGTGCAGTTTATCCACAATGCCATGTCTGTTCCGCACAAGGATTCGCTTCGCAAATCCGCACTTTCGCTGCCTATTCGTCGGCGAAGGCAGCGTCAAAGGCGAGCGCTGACGACGGGAAGTCGCTGGCTTTGACCCATTCAGCCGATTCGGTCGCGCCAAATTCGCGATCCATGCCGCTGTCTTCCCATTCCACCGACAAGGGACCCTGATAGCCGGCGCGATTCAAGGCGCGGATCATCGAGTCGATATCCAGATCGCCATGACCGGGAGAAACGAAGTCCCAGCCGCGGCGCGAGTCGCCGAAATTCAAATGCGAGCCCAGGATGCTGCTGACGTTGTCCAGCGTCACCTTCGAGTCCTTGACATGGACGTGGAAGATGCGGTCGGCGAAGCGGTCGATGAATTTCACCGGATCGAGCAGCTGATGGATGAAGTGGCTGGGATCGAAATTGAAACCGAAGGAGGGATGGTGATCCAGCGCTGCCAGGGTCTTCTCCGCGGTGTAGATGTCATAGGCGATTTCGCTGGGGTGGGCTTCCAGGGCGAATTTGACGCCCTCGGCGGCGAATGCGTCCAGCACGGGCGTCCAGCGCTGGGCGAATTCCACATACCCGGCGTCGATCATTTCGTCAGATGTGGGCGGGAAGCGGTAGATCATGTGCCAGACGGGGCTGCCGGTGAAGCCGTTGACGACATCAACTCCGAAGGCTTTGGCGGCCCGCGCCGTGTCGATCATCTCCTGGGCGCAGCGCTCGCGCACGCCATCGTCATCGCCGTCGCCCCAGAGGCGGTCAGGCAAGATAGCGCGATGGCGCTCGTCTATGAAAGCCTCCGCCACGCATTGGCCGACCAGGTGATTGCTGATGGAAAAGTACTGCAAGCCGTGCTGCTCGAGCGCATCATGGCGCGAGCGAATGTAGGCGTCGCTTTCCAGGGCCTTGTCCACTTCAAAGTGATCGCCCCAGCAGGCCAGCTCCAGGCCATCATAGCCGAAGCTCTTGGCTTTCTCGGCGATGGTCTCGAAGGGCAGATCGGCCCATTGTCCGGTGAATAAGGTGACTGGTCTGGGCATTAGAGGATTCCTTTCACACTTGACGGGGCCATTTGAGAAATCGCCCACAAGTATAGCGAGCAAATCGGCAACGTCCAATAGCGCGGGTGGGGGGAGCAAGGGCAAGCGCTGCACATCCGTTTAACACAAAGACACAAAGGGCGCAAAGACTGCTTTTGAAATGGCTGCGCTCTTCTTCTCTGAAGCGGAATCCCGCGCGTCAGAAGTTACGCAATTTGAGATTGCGGCGCGGCTTGGGTTATTATGGGTGACCAGGATCAAGCATGCGTAGACAACATGAAAGGATGGCGCCAATGTACAACGGACTGAAGGTCATCGACTTTCACCTGCATTTCCCGACGCAGGGGGGCTCATTTATTGAAGGCGGTCCCAACCCGCGCAAGGACTACGTTGAGCGGGTGGGCGAGCGGCGCGCCGGTATCGCCCGCGAGTTGGCCATGGCCTACAACCGGCAGTGGCGCGCCACCTGGGGTTTTGACCCGCCGGAACGCGAACCGTACAGCGACGAGGAGCTGGCCGATCGCTGGGCAGCTGAGGTCGAGCGCTACGGTTTGCGCGCGGTCGGATTCGTCACCGGCGGAGGCAACAAGAACTTAGCCAAGGTCATACAGCGTCATCCCGACAAATTCGTCGGTTTTGCCCACAACTACCTCTTCGGCGAAGGCGCTGCGGATGAAGTCAAGCGCGCCGTAACCGAAGACGGCATGAAGGCGTATAAGCTGCTGGCGCCGGCCTTGGATCGACCGGTGGAAGACGAAGCCGGCTATCCAGTCTGGGAGATGTGCGCAGAGCTGGATATCCCGGTGCTGATTCATTTCGGCATCCTGGGCAGCGGCGGCGGCGTGGCCTGGCACGAGAATATCAATCCGTTGAAGCTGCACAATGTCGCCAAGGACTTCCCCGAAGTGACTTTTGTCGTGCCGCACTTCGGCTGCGCCTGGATACGCGAGACGCTGCAGCTGTGCTGGGCCTGCGGCAATGTTTGCATCGACACTTCCGGCTCCAATCAATGGGTCAAGTGGGTCGACGGCGAATGGGATACCAAGAAACTCTTCCGCAAGTACATGGAGACCATCGGCCCCGGGCGCATCATCTTTGGCACCGACTCCAGCTATTTTCCGCGCGGGCTGGCCGAGCCCTACCTGGTCCAACAGATCCGCGATGTGCGCGAGTTGAATTATCGCGAGGAAGACATTCAGTTGATCTTCGGCGGCAATGCGGCGCGACTATTCAAGATTGACTTGTAACCGTCTCAGGCTCATTTGGCAATCGCCCGCAGATAAGTTAAAGTGATAGTGTTCGAATCTATGCTAACTATCCTAAGGAGTGCGAGATGCTTAAGTCCAGGCTAATAGCCATTCTGGCCGTGTTGGTCATCCTGTTTTCGCTGGGCGCGGTAGCCGGCGCGCAAGATGACATGGTAGAAATTGAGTACTGGCAATATAACTTCGGCGCCCGCGTTGACGCGATGAATATGCTGATCGAGCAGTTCGAGGCGGAAAACCCGGGTATTAAAGTAGTCCACAATAGTGATATCCCCTACGCTAATTTCCGCGATGAATTGGCCGCCTCCGCGCCAGCCGGCGTGGGACCTGACGTCGTGACGCTGTTCTACGGCTGGATTCCCGCATTTGTTGACGCCGGATACCTGGTGCCATTGCCGGACGATCCCTTCAACGAGGAATTCATCCTGGAGACCTTCTCGCCCATGGTCGCGAATTCCAAGTTCGAAGGCAGCTATTGGGCGATTCCGACGGCGGTGCGGTCGCTGGCGCTGTTCTGGAATAAGGATATCTTCGCCGACGCCGGCCTGGATCCGGAGTCACCGCCGGCTACGCTCGACGATTTCGTAGAAGCCGCAATCGCCACGACGGTGTACGACGGCGATATGAAGGACATTCTGAGCATCACACGCCAGGGTCATGCGCCGGCGCTGGCGTCGCAGGACCATCACTGGTTCCGTGAAGTGCTGATTCGTCAGTACGGCGGCGCGCCGTACAGCGATGACGGCCGCACCGTGACCTACAACAGCGAAGAGGGCTGCGCCGCTTTCAGTTGGCTGGCGGCCTTCGAGACCGAACATGTCACCGGCAGCAACGACATTTTGGACGGCTCGACCAACGCCTTCGTCAATGGCGAAACGGCCCTGCACGTTGACGGCTCGTTCCGCGTGGGCACGATCGCCCGCAACAATCCCGACCTGAACTATGGTGTGACCGAGCTGCCGGTGGGGCCCAATGGCGAGCAGCACACCTTCGGTTCGTATTGGACGCACGGCATCACCCGCCGCGCCAATGACGATCCGGCGCGTCTGGAAGCAGCGGTAAAGTTCTTGCAGTTCATCACCACGCCGGAAGCGGGCACGCTCTGGGTCAACAACGTGGGTGAGCTGCCGGCGCAAGCCACCGCAGCCGCCGACGAAGGGCTGCAAGCCGATCCGATTTTGGGCGCCTTCTCGGCCGGTCTGGCTTATTCGCACGCGACCTTCTTCGTGGACGAGAGCGCTCAGCGGCAGGTCTTGATCGACGCCTTCGACAACATCCGTCTCGGCGGCATGGATCCCTGCGATGCGCTCGACGAAGCAGCCGCAGCGGAGCAGGAGCTGATCGACTCCTTCTGGGCCGATCGTGAGTAATTGCAGTCTCTAGGCAAGTATAGTCAACTACGTCAGGCGCTTCGTCGCCTGGCGTAGTTTTTCGCTTACGATCGCCTCGAACCGCCAGCTGCGGGCAGACAACATGGATCGCAAAGTCAATTCACAAGGCAATCCCCGCTTTCGCTGGACACTGGCGCGCAAGAAGATCGTCTGGGCTTATATCTTTCTGGCGATTCCCATCGTATTCTTCGCTTATATCCGGATTTATCCCACCTTCTTCGCCTTCCAGATGAGCTTGCACGACTACAATCCGCTGGCCGTGGAGCAGCCTTACGTCGGGCTGGAAAACTACGAAAAAGTCGTTGAAGAGCTAAGCAAGAAAAAATCGGTCACCAAGTCGGCTTTTCGCAATACCATCAGCTACGTCGTATTTGGCGTGCCGATTCAGTTGTGCCTGGCGCTGGCGATCGCCATGATGCTCAACGAGATTCGATTCATGAGCACGCTGTATCGCATTCTGTTCTTTTTGCCCTTTGTCACATCGACCATCGCCATCGCCTGGGTATTCCGAATGCTCTATCAGCCGCGCTTCGGCCTGTTTAACGTTGTCCTGCAATTCTTGTCTCTGCCGCAGCAGCCCTTCTTGCGCACTCCGCAGCAGGCCCTGCCGTCGGTGCTGGCGCTGGTGATTTGGCAGGGCATGGGCTTCGCGGTAATCATATTCCTGGCCGGGCTCAAGCAGATCCCGCGCACCTATTACGAAGCGGCAGAAGTCGATGGCGCCAGCCGCTGGCATACATTCCGCTATATCACGATGCCGCTGTTGAATCCGAGCATTGTCTATCTGCTGGTATTGCAGACGATATCCTTCTTGCGTATGTTCGCGCCGGTGGTCGCGATGACCGAGCAGGGTCGCGGCGGCCCGCTGGATTCGACCACGACCGTGGTGCTGCGCGTCTATCGCGAGGCTTTCCAGAGCTTCAACATGGGCTACGCCTCATCGCTGACTGTGGTGCTGTTCGCCATGATATTGGGCGTCACCATCATTCAACTTTCAGTCACATCGCGGCGGATTAACTGAGGCGCTCATGACGGAATCCATCACTCCCTCGAATATCTTCAAAGACCAGGGCCGGGTCACGTCCGTTGGCAAGGCCGGCGACGATTGGAAATACAAGTTCTTTTCGTACCTGCTGCTGACCGTGATTTCCTTTACGATGATCGTGCCCTTTATGTGGATGCTGTCGACCTCGGTCAAACCGGAAACCGAAATTTTGCGCCGCAACATTTTCCCGGTCGAGCCGACCATGGACAATTATCACGAAGTCATCAACCGGACGGATTTGCCGCTTTGGTACAAGAATTCTTTCATCGTCGCGGTCATCAGCACAGTCAGCGTGGCCTTCTTTGACGCGCTGGCGGGTTTCGTCTTCGCCAAATACGAGTTTCCCGGCAAGCGCCCCATCTTCATCATCTTCCTGACGTCTCTGATGGTGCCGACGGAGATGCTGCTTATCCCCTGGTTCATCATGTCGTCCAATCCGCCCATCGGCGCTACTTGGGTCGACACTTATTGGGGCATCGCCTTCCCCGGCGTAATCACCGCCGCAGGTATCTTCCTCATGCGGCAATTTATGCAAGGCGTGCCTGACGAGCTGCTCGACGCCGGGCGCATCGACGGCGTCAGCGAGTTCGGCTTGTTTTGGCGCGTGGCCGTGCCGCTTAGCTTGCCCGCTATTGGCGCGCTCTGCATCTTCAATTTCCTGGGCAATTGGAACGCCTTCATCTGGCCGCTGATCGCCACCACCCGCAGCGAAATGTTCACCCTGCCGGTGGGCATTCAACAGTTCTCGTCAGAATCCGACACGCCCTGGAATCTAATCATGACCGGCGCTTCGCTGTCGGTGGTGCCGCTCCTGATCGTGGTCATCATCTTCCAGCGCTATATCATAGAGGGGATCGCGCTGACGGGATTGAAAGGCTGAGTTGTGGCGCGCGAGTCGACCTCGTTTCCCCATCCGCTTTACGAAGAGTACGTGCTGAAACCCTTTTTTGAGGATGCCAAGTCTTACTACTATCGCCCCATGCTGGCGGCAAACCGCGCGCACGCAGTCATGCTTTATCGCTGCGGCATCATTACGCGAGCGAACGCGGCGGCGCTGCTCAAGGCCCTGGCGCAGGTCGATGCGGAAGGCATTGAGCAGCTGACTTACCGCTCCGGCGTGGAGGATTTGTTTTTCGCTGTAGAGAACCGGCTGATTGCAATCGCCGGCGCCGAATATGGCGGCAATCTGCAGCTTGCGCGCAGCCGCAACGACTTGGGTTATGCGCTGACCCGGCTGGCGCTGCGCCCGCCCTTGCTGGAGGCAGCGGACGACCTGATTAACCTGCGCGAGAGTTTGCTGGCCTTCGCGCGGGCGCATCTGGAAACGCTGATGCCCGGTTATACGCATACCCAGCCGGCGCAACCGACCACGATGGCGCATTACATCGCCGGCATTCTCGCTGGCCTGCAACGCGATTCCGCCCGGCTGCGCTTCGCCTACGCGACCAATAATCAGAGTCCGCTGGGCGCGGCTGCGCTGACCGGTACAGCTTTTCCCATCGACCGTAAACTCAGCGCGCGCTTGCTCGGCTTTGACGAGATTCAGCTGAGCACTTATGACAGTATTGGCGCCTCGGACAATATGACGGATGTTGCCGGCGCTTTGTGTACGCTGGGGGTGAATCTCTCCCGGTTAACAAAGGACCTGCTTTTCTGGGCCACTCAGGAGAGCGGCGCGATTCGCATCGACGAGGCGTTCCTGCAAATCAGCTCGATAATGCCGCAAAAGCGCAATCCAGTTGTGCTGGAGCATCTGCGCGCGCGCATCAGCCGCATGCTGGCGCAGGCGGGTGGAATCACGCTGCAATGTCACAATATCCCTTTCGGCGATACCCAAGACATCGAGGACGAGATTATCCCGCTGCTATTTGGGTCGCTGGAAACGGCGGTCGAAATCTTGCGGCTGTACGGCGCTGTGGTAGACACGCTGGGGGTGAATGTTGATCATTTAAGGCGGCGCGCCATTGCGGGCTTCACAACTGTGACTGAACTTGCCGACAGTCTGGTGCGCGAAGCCGGCCTGCCCTTCCGGGGCGCGCATCACCTGGTGTCGGCCTTGGTGCGTCACGCGCAGGCGCAGGGGCTCGCGCCGGCGGACCTGACTGCAGACATCTTGCGCGATGTGGCGTCCAAGGTCTCGGGACTTAACGTCGAGCTAAGCGATGACGCGTTTGCGCGCGCACTGGATCCGCGCGCCTTCGTGAACGCTCGCGTCCTGCCTGGCGGCGCTGCGCCGAGCGCGACGGCGGCAGTCCTCGATGCGCAGGCGCTCGTCATTGGCGACGACCGAGCCTGGCTGGATTCGACGCAAGCGGCGCTGGCAGCGGCCGAGCAATCGCTGACCGACGAGGTCGAGAGACTCACGCGCTGATCACTGGCGACCAGGCGCGGGTTGTCCAGACTTCCAGACCTAGTCCGAGTCAGACGCGGCGCCCTCCGCAACGGGCTCGGGATCGTCAATATCCGACTCGCCTTCCAGCGTGAGCAAGTAAGCGACAATGTCAAAGATCTCCAGGTCGTTATAGATCTCGGCCCAATTCTGCGGCATGAGATCGACTTCGAAGCCTTCGACTGTGTAGGCCATGGAGTTGGTAATGGACTCGTAGATGTATTCGGCGGCGGTCAGCCCCTCGATGCGGGTAGCGGCACGCTGTTTGATATTCAGCAGGCCAGGACCGATGTTGGTTTTCTCGCTGTCGGGCAAGTGACAGTTGGAGCAGGAATAGCCGGAACCGGCCTGTTCTTGGAAGGTCTCGAACAAGACTTTGCCCTTTTCGGGATCACGTGCCGCTACCATGCGATCAATCGGAGACAGAACCGGCGTCTCGGTGGGCGCTAGCGTGGCGGTCGGCGGGGGCGTGGCAGTGGCGGTCGGCTCGGGAGTCGACGTATCGGTCGGCGGCATGGGTGTTTCTGTAGGCGCCTCGGTGGGCATCGCAGCTTCGATCTGCGTGGCTTCCGCTTCCATCGGCGGAGCGTCAGTCGCCTTATGCAGCACAGTAGACTGCATAGTGCCGCAGCCCGCCGTCAGGATACTTAATACCGCGCACAGGCCGACAAGCGCCTTCGGCATGCGCCTAGCGTGTAGTTGCCGCTGTATCATCCTCACCGTCCTGTCGAGTTTGAGATCAAGGTCAGCTTAGAGAGCCGCGGGATATTATCGCAAAACGCGCGGCGTTAATACAGGGGAATCCTGCCGCTCATGCGCTGCTCACTTTCGTGGTGTATGCTGCCGGCTGTCGCCACGGCAGAGGCGTCGCCCTGATCGACGCGGTCGTCAACCCGACCGATTGGTTTGCGTCTGGGGCAATTGTGCTAGACTTAGATGAGGCAGTTGCAGAATTGTTAAGCAGCATCAAGGTCACACGCGACAGAAAGGGTAGTCACCATGAAACGTAAATTGATTCTGTTTCTTATTGTATGTCTCTGTATCGGCGCGCCATTGAACGCCCAGGATATGGAGGCGCCGGGACCGGGTTTAGGCGGCATCGTCATCGATTCGTCCACCGCCGGCGATCCGGCGACATTCAATCCGCTGATAGGCGGCGACACGGCCTCCAGCGCGGTTTACAGCTGGCTGTACCCGGCGATAATCGACGTCAGCCCCTATACCGGCTTGGAAGAGCCCAATCTGGCCGGCGCAATGGCCTCGGGCTGGGAATACGATGAAACCGGAACCGTACTGACCGTGCGCCTGCGCGACGACATCAGTTGGAATGACGGCACGCCGGTTACCTCCGCCGACTATATGTGGGCAGTCGAAGCGACGCGCAGCGGCCAAATCGACAGTCCGCGCGCCGGAATCTTCGAGACGATGGCGGACGGTACCCCGGCCGGCGGCAAGATCGTCAGCATTGAAGCGCCCGACGACTATACCGTTGTCGTCACTTTCAGTGAAGCCGATTGCATTTCCTTCAGCGATGTCAACGATGTGACGCCGGTGCCCGCTCATGTATTCTCCGAACTTTATGGCGACAACTACGCAGCCATGATGGAGGATCCGCGTCATGTCCCGACCGTGTCCTTCGGCGCCTTCAAGGATGTCGAGTTTGCGGCCGGGGAACGCATCAGCTTGCTGGCCGATCAATCGTATCCCGACTCGCTGCTGGGCTTCGTCAGCCCCTCGGAATTGGTCACCTTGCAGGTGGCGGACGAGAATGTCGCCACTGAGCGCTTTATTGGCGGCGAGTTCAGCATTTTGGGCGTGCCCGCGACGCGGCAAGAAGAATTCCGTACCGATGAGAAACTGCTGGAATTCCCGCGTTTCGAATTCACCGGCAACGGCTTCACCTTTTTCGGGATGAATCATGCCAATCCCGACAATCCGCAACCGGGCTTTGACGAAGATGGCAACCTGATCCCGCAGGAGCCGCACCCGGTTCTGGGTGATGTACTGGTCCGGCAGGCGATTTCACATGCTGTGGACATGGACGCGCTGATCGAAGGCATCCGCGATGGCAACGGCGTCAAGGTCGCCACGCATACCATCCCGACTTCCTGGGTGTACAACCCTGAGTTGCAATACGAATACAATCCCGACCTGGCGATGGAGAAACTGACCCAAGCCGGCTGGATCGACCATGACGACGACCCGGCTACCGCGCGCGTCTGCCAGGATTGTTTGTTCGCTCGCGAAGTAGACGAGAGTTATAACGGCAGCGAGTTGGCTTTGGACTTGCACGTTCCGGCGGGCTCGGAAGTCGGCGAGCAGATGGGACTGTTTTTCCAGGCCGAGATGAACAAGGTTGGCTTCGCGGCCGAGTTCGAGGCGATCGACTGGGGCAGCGCATTCTTGCCCGAATTGACCGGCCAAACCTTCGACATGAATATGCTGGGCTGGAGCCTCGGCTTGCCGGTCGATCCGGATATCTCGGCTTTCTACTATCCGGAAGTTGACGTGCCCGGCTCGGGCTTTAACTTCGTCTCCTACTACAGCGCCGAGCTGATCGAGCTCAACGATATGGCTCGGGTTGTTCCCGGCTGTGATACCGAAGCGCGCGCGGAATTGTATGGACGTGTTCAGGAGATTCTGTTTAACGACATGCCCTACTTCTTCATGTACGTGTCGGAGTCTATGACCGCCGTTCTGCCGGGCACGGAGAATTGGAACCCCACGCCTTACTCGCGCACCTACTCCATGGATGCCTGGGTTTCACCCGCAGTCGCCATGCCTTAGAGCATTACGAACACATGTTATCAGGGGGCCTCGGCTCCCTGATAACATTCCGGCGAAACTGAAGTCACATGCAGAAATACATCATAAGACGCGTTCTCCAGGCGATTCCTACGCTGCTGGGCATCACGCTGATCGTCTATTTCATCATGCTGCTGGCGCCGGGCGATCCGGTTTCCCTGCTGGCCTTCGACCCCACCATCCGGCAGGACGAGCGCGAGCGACTCGCCAGCCAGCTGGGCGTCAACGACCCTTTCTTCCTGCAATACCTGCGCTGGCTGATCGGCGATGACTGGATGATGGTCGATACCAATTTCGACGGCGAAGCCGATGCCTGGGGCGACAATTACGGCATCCTGCGCGGCGACTTCGGCAGTTCGTTTAAGTTTCGCGGCTCGAATCCCTTGACCCTGATCGGCGAGCGGCTGGGCGCGACAATCGAGCTTAACATTGCCGTCCTGCTAGTCGGTTTGAGCGGCGGAATCACGATCGGCGTTCTGGCGGCGGTATATCGCGGGCGCTTCTTCGACAAGTTCACGCGCATATTTGCCGTCATCGGCGACTCGGTGCCAGCCTTCTGGCTCGGATTGCTGGCGATCGTTTTTTTCGGGCTGATTTTGCCGCGAATTCTGGAGCCCTACGGCATCGGCACAGGGCGCCCAATCTTGCCCATGGGCGGCCGCTGCCCGCCGGTGCGCGGGGGCTGCCCGCCGATTTTCGAGCGAATACATTACCTGATTCTACCGACACTGGTGAGCGCCCTGGGCGTCATCGCAGTTTGGTCGCGGTTGATGCGCGCTTCCATGCTGGAGACGATCAACAGCGACTATATGCGCACGGCCCGGGCCAAGGGCCTGTCAGACCGCAGCGTATGGGTCAATCACGGACTACGCAACGCCATCTTGCCCTTCACCGTATTTCTGGGTCCGACTTTTGTCGGTCTTATCGGCGGCTCTGTCATCATCGAGCGGATCTTCACTTGGCCCGGCATGGGCTTGCTGCTGCTGGACGGTCTGGTGAGCCGAGATTATCCGATCATCATGACGTCGGTGGTGATCGGCTCGGTCTTAACCGTGATCAGCTATCTCATCTCCGACATCCTCTACGCGCTGTTTGACCCGCGCATTCGATTCTAGGCAATCTTCGGGAGCAGGTTACAGTTGAAGTCCGAGATTCGCATCGATACCCGGCAAAGCCGCAAAACCGACGCGGGCTTCCTGCCGTCGCAGAGCTTGTGGAGCCGCGCGATGTCCCGCCTGCGGCGCGATCGCCCTACGCTGGCCGCGATGTTCACGATCGCGCTGTTGGCAAGTCTGGCAGTGCTGGCGCCAGTCATTGGCGACTTGCTGGGCGTGGACCCGTATACCCAGGAATTGCGCAACAAGTACCTTGATGTCGGCGCGCCCGGCCACCCGCTGGGCACCGACGAGCTTGGGCGAGATCACTTGAGCCGGCTGCTATACGGCGGGCAAATATCGCTGGGCATCGCTTTTGCCGCGGCTGTCTTGTCGCTTTGCATCGGGGTCGCGGTTGGCGCGTGCGCCGGATTCTACGGCGGCCTCGTCGACGATTTCATCCTCTGGTTCATCACCACGCTGAATTCAATTCCCGGTCTATTCTTGCTGATCATCATCACCGCCGTGCTTTCCCCCAGCCCGCCAGCCATGGTGCTGGTCTTCGCGATTATTGGCTGGACAGGCACCACCCGCCTGGTGCGCGCCGAAACCTACTCCCTGAAACAGCGCGAGTACGTCATCGCGGCGCGGGCCATGGGCGCGTCGAATCTGCGCCTTATGTTCGCGCATATTGTGCCAAATATCTTTTCGCTGTTGATCATCGGCCTCTCACAAGCGATGGTCGGCTTGATCCTGGCGGAATCGGCCTTGAGCTTCATCGGCTTCGGCATACAGGCGCCGACGCCGACCTGGGGCAATATGCTCAACAATGCGCTGGATTATATGCGGCGCGCGCCGCACTTGATGGTCTTGCCGGGTATGCTGATCAGCCTGACGGTGTTCTGCATTTATCTCATTGGCGACGGCCTGCGCGATGCCTTTGACCCCAAGATTGCCGACTAGGCCCTGGGCGAGCGCCGCAGCCCGCCGAATCACACTGGACAGCAAGCTGGCGATATGTTATGATTCGGCGCTGTGTGTCAGGCAATAGGCGGTTTTAAGTCCGCGGAATCTGCTCGGAAAGGAAAAGCGGGAAACCAGTTTTCCCCTTAACAGAAACTATGGCAAATCATAAATCGGCCCTAAAGCGCATTCGCCAGAACGAAAAAAGGCGGATCCACAATCGTACCTATCGCAATCGCGCGCGGACGCTGGTGAGGAAAGCGCGCACCGCCATCGCCAGCGGAGACGCCAGCGAAGCTCGCGAGGCGACACTGAAGGCGGTCAGCGATCTGGACAAGCTGGCGCGGCGCGGTGTGGTGCATAAACGCAACGCGGCCCGGCGCAAGAGCCGGCTGATGAAGCAGTTGGCGGCGCTGGAAGGCTAAGCATGGCCGGCCGCGGCTGCCCGCCACAGCGCCGACGCCCGCAGACTCTCTTAGATCGACTCAATTAAGTTTAGCAGGCGCTGAATTTCGGCACGTGTATTGTATTGGCCGATGCCGAGGCGCACCATGCCCTTCGGTCGGCTCAAGCGCTTCATAATCTCCACAGCGTAGTAGTCGCCGCTCCAAACGTAAACATTTTGGGCCGCCAAAATCGCTGCGATCTCGGCGGACGACTTGCCGTCCTTCACCATGGCGACTGTGGGGACGCGCATAGCCATACGATCGGGCTCGACAATGCCGGCGATCGACACGCCGGGGATAGCATTCAGACCCTCTATCAATTCGCAAACCAGTTCGCGCTCATAATCCTGAACGGCGGTCACCGCGCGCTTGAGATGGCGTCGCGCACCCTGGTATTGCGGCAGGTCGGCGCTGCCATATTCCCGTCCAAGCTGCTCCCAGTAGTCGAGGCAGGCGAGCAATCCGTTCCAGGTTTCGTAACTCGGCGTGCCATTCTCCCAGCGGTTGGGCGCTACATCTTTGGCCGGGCGCACCTTGTACGCCGGCAGCGAATTCAGCAGGCCTTCCCGCCCCCACATGATGCCAAGATGGGGCCCGTAAAACTTGTAGGATGAACAGAGCAGAAAATCACAACCGATTTCCTGCACATCAATGGGCGCGTGCGGCGCGCTTTGCACCGCGTCAACCACATGCCAGGCGCCCACTGCCTTGGCCATACCGGCGATCTGCGCGACCGGGTTGATGGTGCCGACTGCGTTGGAAGCGTGCACAGTGGCCACCACCTTGGTCCTGACCGAGAGCGCCTCCTCCAAGGATCCCATATCGAGCGTACAATCGGCGGGATCAATGTCAACCCATTTCACCTTCAAATCATGGTCGCGCGCGATCAAAGTCCAGGGACTGATGTTGGCGTCGTGATCCATGCGGGTCACAACGACCTCGTCTCCGGGCGATAATATCGAGGCCAGCGCCCGGCTGAGGCTAAAGTTCAGCGAGGTCATGTTGGGACCGATAACGATTTCTGCGGCGCTGGGCGCGTTGAGGAAGTCCGCCAGGCGCTGGCGCGTCCGCTGAATCATATCGTCGTTGCGCTGGCTGGTGGCGAAGGGTCCGCCTGAATTCGCGTTCATGGTCAGGTAATACTGCGTTACCGCCTCCATCACGCTGCGCGGCACCTGCGTGCCGGCAGGATTATCCAGAAAGATGGGCAGGCTGCCGTCATCCGCTGGAATACTAAGCGACGGGAAAAGCGGTCGAATCGCCTCTGCGCAGAAGCTCATGTGATAGTCCTTGCTGCAGCTAGCCGGATCGGGTATAGCCAGTATGCACTATAATGCCGGCTTGGTGGAATAGGCATTTGATTTTCCAAATTCGAGACAAAGATCGCGAGGCAGGCGTCCAATGGCTGATAGCGCGAAACTACAAGCGGACCAAGGTCGGGCAGCACGTGGCGCGCTGACGGCATCGGGACGCGCTCGCGCGCCGCGCAGATGGCGCTGTCTGAATTGCGGTCAATTGGTTTTCAGCGTGGACAGAGAGGCGCCGTCCGACGTTTGTAATTGTTGCAAAGATATGACTACCTGGCAGCTGTTCGCGGAATAGGCGCGCCGGCAACTTAATCGCGCAGGTCTTCGATACACGCGCGGACCTGTTTCGCCAGGCGCAAAAAGCCCGGCTGGTAGATCATGTCGGCGGAGCGTGGGCGCGGCAGATCAATGTCAATATCGGCGGCCAGCGTTCCAGGACGGCGCGAGATGACGATAATACGATCGGCGAGCAGCACCGCCTCGCTGATATCGTGTGTCACGAGCACTATTGTCTGCTGCGAGCGCCCCCGCAGGCGCAGCAATTCCAAACTGAGCTTCTCACGGGTCAGCGCGTCCAGGGCGCCAAAGGGTTCGTCCAGCAGCCAGATGCGCGGCTGCTGCAAGATGACGCGTCCCAGGGCGACGCGCTGCGCCATGCCGCCCGACAATTCCGCGGGATAGGCGAATTCGAAACCCTCCAGATTCAGCTGCGGCAGCAACTCACGAACGATTCGGAAGCGTTCGGTCTTTGTCGCGCCGACGATTTCCAGAGGCAAGGCGATGTTGTCCAGTACCGTGCGCCAGGGCATCAAGTTGGTATCCTGAAACATTATTGCAGTTTGAGGCAGCGGGCGGTTAATCAATTCGTCGCCACAATAGGCGGTGCCGGCAGTTGGCGGCAGCAGGCCCGCCAATACACGGATAAGCGTGCTCTTGCCGCAGCCGCTAGGACCCACCAGACATACAAATTCATCATCGGCGACGTCAAAGGAGATCGGTCCCAGCGCCGGCAAATATGCGCCCGAGGGCGCGGGATAGCCGACTTCGACCCCTTGCAGGCTCAGTCTCACTCGCTGCCGCCCAAGACGTACTCGTTGCTGAAAGCATCGGAGAGATCGCCCAACTCGCCGCCAAGAAAGCCCATCAGCGCAAGCGTATCGCGCATCGCTTCCCAAGAGGCCAGGGCGCTGACGCCGAGCTGGTCTGCGTCCCACAGTTCGATGGTGTTCAGCAAGACTTGAAATTGTGTCAAGACGCTGGCATCGAATTGCTCGGCCAGCTGACGCAGCAGTTCGGCGCGGCTTTCGGCGACCCCGGCGCGATCCGGTTTTGCCGCAAGAAACTGGGCTTGCCGTTCGGCGACTGCCTCCAATTCGGCGATAAGCGATTCGTCGCCCGGCAGTGTATCCACGTGTCTCAGACTGGCCAAATACGCGGCGGCAGGATTGTTGATCGAAAACTGCAGCGCCTCCTTGAGCGCAAGCGCCATCGCTGTGGCGCTGTCGGGCGCTGCCTCCAGCAGGCTGCGGCTGACAATCAAGCCGTTGGACACGAGATCGACTTGAGAAGCGACTGTGATTACCTCGACATCTGTAATGTCGCCGCAGTCGCCAGCCGCGGCGCGGTCGCGGATTTGAAGCGGTTCGTTGTTGGCGTAAACCATCGCCGCATCGACCGCTCCCAGGCAGACGACTTCGGCAGCATTGAAGCCAATTTCGTTGACTTCAATATCACTTTCGCTCAGGCCGGCGCTGCTAAGCAGGGTGGTCAGGCCGCTATAGTTGGCGCCGAAGCGGCCCGGGATGCCCACCTTCAAACCGCGCAGCTGCTCCAGGTCGGTCAATTTCAGGGCGTCAGAGTGGACCAGAGCGACGGGATACTGCTGAAACCACTCGAAGATATAGACCACGTCTCGTCCGCGCGAGCGCGCCAGGATCACCTGTTCGCCGCTGACGACGCCGAAGTCCGCCTGTCTGACAGCGACCAGGTCGAGCACTTCCGGCTCCTGCAGATGTTCCAGGCGCACGTCAAAGCCGGCCTTGGCGAAGAAACCCTTTTCAATGCCGACATAAAAGGGGGCGAATTGCACATTCGGGACGAAGGTCAGCAAGATACGTTCTTCGGCGAGCGGCGCCTGCGCGCTGCAAATCCAGGCGCTCAGCAAGGCAAACAGCGAAATGATGCGGATGAGTTTGAACATAAGTCAGATCAGTCTCCTTGATAGTAGCGAATGACTAGGCGGAACGCCGCTGCCAATCCAGCACGCGCCACTCCACCAGCGCAACAAGACTATACAGGCTCAGCGCGATGGCCGTCATGGTTAGCACGGTGACGTAAACCAGGGGCGTGTCATATTGGCTGCGCGCCGAAATGACGAGCACGCCCAAGCCGCTGCCCGAGCCGACAAATTCGCCTACTACCGCGCCAATCACCGCCAGAGTGGTGCTCGTCTTCAAGCCAGCCAAGAGGACCGGCAGCGCCGAGGGCAATTCCAATTTGAGGAGGACTTGCCAGCGCCCGGCATTCAGCGAGCGCATGAGATCGCGCAGCCTGGGCGAGACCCCGCGGATGCCAACGATGGTATTGACCAAGGTGGGGAAAAAGACGATCACGGCAGTGGTGACCACTTTGCTGCTTGGACCCGTGCCGAAGATAATGATCAGCAACGGCGCGTAGGCCACAATCGGGGTCGATTGAAAGCCGACGATGACGGGTGACAGAATATATTCGAGCAGCGGCGCCTTGGCGATGGCATAACCGATGGCGAGGCCGACAGAAACGCCGAAAAGCAAGCCGACCATCATTTCGCCCAAAGTCGTAGTGGTGTGCCTGGCCAGCGTGCCGTCAACCATGGCCTGAGTAAAAGCTTCAAGAACCGCAGCCGGCGGGGGGATCAGAATGCGGGAAACCAGCCGCCAATCAGTGATCCAATGCCAGGCCAAGAGCAGAACCAGGACGGTTGCCAGGGGAGACAGGCGCCGCAAAATTGTGCCATGAGCGATGAATCGTGCTGTATCGGGCCGGGTCGATTCGTTCTTAGCCATATCGCCCTTCCGGAGGCAAACGTTGCAAGGAAGGGCGATGCGCCAGCGGGCCGGCAGTCAGCAAAGACCGCGACACAAAGCGGCACATATATCACCAGGCAAGCTGCCGCGGGCAGCCTGCGTACCCTTCTCCCATCCGGACTGTCACCGTCGGCTCCGGATTCTCACCGGAATCCACCTGTGCAGCGCGAGCTGTCATTCGCTGCCCAGGGTCACGGGCTTGGCATGGCAAATCATGCATCACCGCCGGTAGGGACTTTCACCCTGCCCCGAAGGTTGGTTGAACTGTATGTCAGGCTGGAGTATAGCAGAATCGGCGTTGAATTCAATCTAGGTCGTGGCGGCGGATTCGGGCAGCTTGAGCGCTTGCTTGTCTTCGTCCAGGGAGGCAGGCTCTTGCTCGAATTCGGCATCCGCCTGCAGCACGGTGAAAAGAAATTGACCACCTTTGCCCTGGCTGTTGCCCTCGGCCCAGATGCGTCCGCCGTGAGCCTCGATAATGTGTTTGCATATCGCCAGCCCCAAGCCGGTGCCTTCGTCGCCGGAGCGTGATACATCGGCCTGGTAGAAGCGCTCGAAGATTCGCTCGCGAACATCTTCGGCCACGCCGGGCCCGTTGTCGAAGACAGTGACCATAACCTCTTCCCCGGCTGCGGCCGCGGTAATCGTCACAGCATCATTCGACGGCGACCATTTGATGGCGTTGTGCAAGAGGTTGCCCAGCGCGCGCTTGAGTTGGTCGGGATCACAGAGCACGGCAAACTTCTGCGGCACGTGACTGACGATGTTCAGATTTTTCGTCTCCGCCTGCGACTCCAGCCTGTCGATTGCTTCGTCAACGACTTGTTTCAGTGGCGTCTTCACCAAGCGCAATATAGCTTGGCCCGACTCGATCATCGACAGATCGAGCAGCTCCTGCGCCAGCCAAAGCAAGGCGTCCGTCTCCATGGCGATCTCTTTGAGCGACTGGATGCTGGCCTTGCGCTTGGGCCTGTCGGCGTCGAGGAAGAGGCCTTCAATGATCAGGCGGATGCGTGTGATTGGCGTTCGCAATTCATGCGAGATGTTCGCGACCAAGTCTCGGCGAGCGCGATTCAGATGTACCAGGTCGGTGATGTCTTGCAGGGCGATGCCGATAAACTGGGTAGATTCGCCAACAGCGATCGCTTTGGCGCGGACGCGATAGTTGGATTCGCCGATCAGGAGCTGCGCGTCCAGGCTCTCTGCTTCGCGCCGGGCGTGTTCAGCCAAGTCGCACAGGTCGTCCGAGTCGATGACGTCGGGCAAGCGCCGGTCGATAGCGCTCTCCGCTTCAGTCAAACCGGCCGCAGCTTGATTCAGGCTGACAATCTTCAGGTCTTCGTCAAGCAGTAAAATGGCGTCAAAGGCGACCGACGTAGCGGTCGACAAGAAGGCCCGGGCCCGCGAACGTTCGAATTCTTCGGCATGCAAGCGCTGGCGCAATCGCTCAATCTCGTCGCCCTGGCGGTTGCGAGCGGCGGCCAGCTGCTTGAGCTTGCGGCTCTGATAGGCGCAGACTCCGCCCAAGCCGAGCAGGCCGACAGCCAATAGTGCAAGCAAAGTTTCCATTCTCAATCCTCAGGTGGATCGAAGCGATCGAATCTATAGCCAAGACCGCGCACCGTGCTGATGCGCTCGGGCTTGGATGGATTGTCTTCGATTTTTTCTCGCAGCCAGCGGATATGAACATCAACTGTGCGCTTGTCGCTTTCCGCGATCAAGTAATCTTCGCCCCAGACATTGGCGATCAGAAAGTCGCGAGAAAGCACGGCGCCTTCGTTGCGCATGAAGACGGTCAAGAGCATGTATTCCTTCTTGCTGAGCCGGACTTCCGCGCCTTTCTTGAATACGCGGCTGCCTGTAAGGTCGACAGTCAAATCACCGGCAGATAAACGGTCTTTCTTGAGGCTCTGGGCCGGAGTCGGTCGGCGCATTTGCACACGGACGCGGGCCAGAAATTCGCCCAAGCCAAAGGGCTTGACCATATAATCATCAGCGCCGCTCTCTAGGCCGACAATCTTGTCCACTTCCGTGCCGCGCGCCGTCAGCATGATTATCGGCACATTGGAAGTCTGACTGTCGTTGCGAATCATGCGGCAGAGGCTAAGTCCATCCAAGCCGGGTAGCATGATATCCAGCACGATTAGGTCGTATGAAGAACCGCGGGCCATATTCCAGCCGGTTTCGCCATCAAGCGCGGTAAACACCTCGTAACCTTCGGCGCGAAGTTTATCGGCCAGGTTGGTGATCAGTCTTTCTTCGTCCTCAACCAGAAGAATCTTTTTCGCCAAGGAAGCTATCCCACGCCTTGCTGCCAAACTCGCCGTAAGCATACAGACGCCGCGCTAAATGTATGTTAAAGCATCTGACGAATCATTTAATCTTGATGGAAATACGACATTGGTCTTCCCGATTCGCCGCCGAAGCGCAACTGTGAAAAGAACTACGCGTCGGAAGCCGCGCGGATGCCTGCCAGCGAGGTCGCGCGCAGGGCCGCCCGCCGGATTGCGGCGGCTACCACTTCGGCTGCGTAAGCCCCAACCAAGCTCGTATCCGCCGCGACATCGCCGGTAGCGAGCGCAAATATGGCGTCGCCATCGTACATAGTATGGGCGGGATTGATCGCGCGCGCAATGCCGTCGTGCGCCATCTGCGCGACCTTCTGCGCTTGCGCCTTGTTCAGCTTGCCATTGGTTGCCACCATGCCGATGACAGTATTCTCGCCGGCGGTTGATTCGGCGCTTGCAGCCGACATGCGCGCCATCTCGTCAAGCACCGAGACGAAACCTGCGCCATCCTGCGCGCGCAGACCCGCAAGAATCTCGCCGCCCGCGCCGATGACATTGCCAACCGCGTTGACGGCCATGAGCGCGGCCACCATCAAGCCCTTGGGCAAAGCCACCGCCGCGGAGCCGATGCCACCTTTGCTAGCGCGATTGTCCCCGGCGATAGCGGCGATTCGCGCGCCCGTGCCGGCGCCCACGCTGCCCATCGCGACAGGATCGGCTGACGCCGCTTCACAGGCTTGATAGCCGGCAGCCGCGTCGGGCCGTATACCCGGCTGCCCTATCGTCAGATCGAACAAGATGGCAGCCGGTACGATCGGTACGACGAGCCCGCTGCGGGATTGATAGCCGATGCCGCGCTCGCTGTGCCAGCGCATTACGCCATCGGCGGTCGCCAAGCCGAAAGCGCTGCCCCCTGAGAGCGAGACGGCGGTCACCTCTTCGACGAGATTATGAGCCTGCAGCAGGTCGGTCTCGCGGGTGCCGGGCGCGCCGCCGCGCACGTCGACGGCGCCGACGGTCTTCGGCGGGCACAGCACGACCGTGCAGCCGGTAGCCGCGCCGAGATCGGTATAGTGCCCGACTTTGATGCCGGGAACGCGCGTCAGTGTGTCAGTCATCGTCATCGTCAAAATAATACTCCGCGCCATCGCCGTCGTCATGCCAAATCAGCTGAATCTTGTCATTGCTGGCTTCGAGGTGTTCGCCGGCATCCGGGAATAAGAGCGCAAAGGCCTCGTCATAGTCTTCGGGCGCAACAAGGACCTTGACCTCGCCCAGATTGCCCAAGGTGATGCCGAGCGCCGTAGCGCCCGCTTCCTGATGAATCATTGCTGGCAGGTTGCGCGCTCGCAATTTGCCGATGACGATATGGGCTTCCGGCAGATTATGTGTGATGTAGACCGCCACCCACTGGGGTCCGTTTGCGGACTGACCGCGTTTGCGCAGATTCATCGACAACCTGACTTTCGACCTTTCACGACAGGTTATTGCTCTTTCTAGGATAACGCAGGCCCGAGTGACGGGAAAGCATTGGGAAGTATGTTCAGCGCGGTCCAAGCCTTCATAGAGCGAGCATCACCCAGGGATTGAAACGCGACCGACGGCAACTGAACGCTCGAAGGGCGTGTCGTCGGCAACGATCGTGCCGGCTTGTCCGCGGCCGGTCTCAAAGTCATACAGGATGAGATTAACGGTGTGGTCGCCGGGCGCCAGGGCGGACAGGTTCAGTCTGTAACTATGCACGGGATCGCCGCCGACCACATCATCAAGCTGCGCTACTTTTACGTTTTGGGCGTCAAAGACTTGAACCGAAATTGCATACTGATTGACAATCGTCTTCGTCCACCAGAACGCGATGTGCAATTCGCCGGCGTCATGCTGGACCAGGACATTGGCCAGCTCGCTGCCGTTGTCGTAGCTTAGCGCGCGAGGATTGTCCGCCGTCAGCAATTGACAGGGGATGGATTGCTTAATGAATAGCTCGATGATCGTGTTGGCGGTTTCCAGGTAGCGTCCGCAAGAATGGAAGTGCGACAGGAAGTCGCCGGTGAAGACGGGCATCGTCTGCAGGTCGGTCTCCTGTGGATTATAAATCAGCCAGAGCGGGAAGTTCCAGCGCGCCATGCTCGGTACGCTGGCGAAGCGTGTATCCGTGCTCATCACGGCTGGACTGCCGCTTTTATCATTCCAGATGTGAATCAGTCCGCGCCAATTGCCCGTCCGCCGGCCATAATAATCCAGCAACTTGTTTTCGTTGATGGCTGTGTCGCGGTGAAAACTGACGACAAAATCGCTCCGTTGCGGGTCAATCGAAGGCTCGTACAACAGATTCTGATAGTACGGGACGGTGTTCTGCTTCTGGTGAAACTGATTGGTATATAGATACATCTCGTCTGACCGCCAATACATGACGAAAAGCGCGATCCAGAGCGCCATGAACAGCGGACGCAACAACCGCCAGCGGGGAATCATGTTCAGCACAATCGCCAGCGCGTACACCAGGAGCATGCCAGCGGCTATCGTGTAGCGGATGCGTCGTGCGATGATCAAGGCGCTTGCTTCGTTGGCGGCTAGAAGCAATGCAAAGACTGTAAAGGCTAGAAACAGCATGTAGACTTGAGAGCGCTTCAGAGCCTTGATGCGCAGCAACAAAAAAGCTGTCGCCGCCAGCAGGATAGCCGGCTGGCCGTTGGCGTAGATCGCAATCAGCGCCGTGAAGGCGCCGCCAATCGACAGGGCCTCACTCGCCGGTACGTGATGGCTGCGCAGAATGGAGATTGTGTAGGGAATCCAAGGCAAGAAGAGTAAGCCGGCACATCCGAGCGCCAGGCAGATCTGCCACCAGCGCCGATTCTTGGGCGCAATCAACAAATGATACAGACCAAGAGCGACCAGAATAATGAAGCCGAAGTAGTGCGTGTAAATGATGGCGACGCTGCTGACAAAGAGCGCAAGCCAGATCCAGACGGCAGGTTTTCGCGTCGAGTCTTGCAGCAACCAGTAGGACCACAGCACACAGGGAGAAAGTAATGCCAGGAGCGCGTACATTCGAGCTTGATGCGTATAAAAGACGAAGAATGCCAGAAATGAGGTCAGGAGAACTGCATCAAGCGCGGGGCCAGAGCCCGCGGTCGCGCGCAGCAAGCGATGTGTGGCCGCTACGGCGAGCAGTCCGGTCAGCAGAGACAGCAGACGAATGGTGAACAAGTCTCTGCCGGTGTAACGCATCCAGTAGCTGAGCATCACATGATACAGTGGAAGATGACTGGCGTCGTGGATAGCGACATAACGAACGACACTGCTGACCGATTCGTCAGGGTGCCAGCGCGAAACATAGGTTGGTTTGATCGAATTAAAATCCGCCGGCCGCAGTGGTTCCGACTTCATTACGCGCAGGCCAAACGCAAAGACAAAGCAAAGGCACAACAACACGACTGAAAGTTGTATTGTCCTGGCCCTGGCAGCCACCAGAAGATTCAGATTCCCTTCCATGTCAAGGTGAGCCTTTCAACGTCGTCAAAGGTCACTCAATTAGCTGGGGCGACGGCGTGAGTGCAGAGTCAGCGCACACGACGATCATGGCGTAATTGTACACTTTTTGCCGTGAAGCGTATTTGCAATCACGGATACCCGGAATGCCCTTGCCAAGAGATTAGTCGATTCGCCGCAGTATGCCGGCCAAAGAGGAGCGTCTGCAAAACGTGCAGGATAGCAGCGCGGCCAGTTCGAAGTTGACGATACGATCTGTCTTGGTTTCGGCCCTGTTTGCGCCGCACGTAGTATTTGGCATAGTCTATTTTGTGTGGTTTCAGTCTTTCCCGGCATAGTTCCTTGCCGATTCGTTTATTTGTAGGCGCAAAAAGAGGGCGCGAGCAAGGCAGAGAAGTGTTGGCGACGGCATACTCTCCCACATCGTCT
>WTGO01000136.1 GCA_011523515.1 Chloroflexota bacterium | reverse complement strand
TGTTCATCCAGTATACTCTCTTTACTAGGTGTCCAGTTTTTCGGGACCACTACAAATCTACCTCGAATACTCTTAACCAACCCAGAGTATCTCAATGATTCTTTCCTTCAATGGCGAGAGAAACACTGGAATCGAAACGGTTTTCTGCACAACCTCCGCTATATTGTTATCGACGAGATGCATCTGTACCATGGGTATTTCGGCAACAACATGACGCTATTGCTACGACGATTCTTCTTGCAGCTTAAACAGCTTGGGGCATCTCCAAGTGTGTTTCTATCCACCGCTACATGCGCCGATCCCGAACAGCATGCTTCTATTCTCACCGGACGCAAGGTCAAGCACGTAAGACCCACCAAAGATATGCGTCCTACGCGGCATTATGTGTTTGTCAAACCAGAAGATACCAACGCCAAGAATTGGAAGAATCTGAGCATTCGTGTTGAGAGAGCAGCGCTCGCAATTCTAGAAAGTGGTCTGCGTACGCTTGTGTTTTGCCCGACAGTGAACTTCCTTGAAAATGCACGTCGCAACTGTGTGCGTTTGGCTGAAAGGAAGGGATTGGATACTTCTTCACTGGCTGTATATCACTCTAGACTTCGCGATGATGAAAAGCAGCAAAATCGAAAAAAAATCAAGTCTGGTGAACATACAGTTGTATTCACCACAAATGCGCTAGAGGTAGGCATCGACATTGGCGGACTTGATGGCATAGTTCTCGCGGGATTCCCATCTAACATTATGTCAGCCTGGCAACGCATCGGGAGAGCTGGTCGCAATTGGGCTAGCGACGCATTCGTGTTGTACTTTGCAATGAATGACCCGATTGACCAGTTCTTTGTCAGCGACATAGACTCTTTTTTGAACAAGACGTTGGACGAGCTTGTTGTGGACCCTGCGAATGAGCACATGATTTTGAATCACATTGACTGTTTGATGGACGAGACAAATGGCGTAATTGAACCTGAAGACGAGGATGTACTAGGTCCAGCCTTTTATAAGGCAGCAGTAGAAGCTGCTAAATCATATAGACCTCGTCGAAGTCGTCGTAATCGACGAGGAGTTTCACCGCATATTAGGCTTTCTAGAAAAGGTTTGCGAGGAGACAACAGCGAAACTTATGATCTGGCATTCGACGTTGATTCCGAAGTCATCGGAGAACGCTTTCCGGCCATCTGGAAATTTCGCCACGCATATAGAAACGCAATATTCATTCATGCTGGCAAACGTTACCAAGTATATGGTCATAGCGACATACGAGGAAAGCGCAAGATTTTCGTAGAAGACGCTCCCGCAGGACTTCGTACAGAGGCAACATTCCGCAACTATATCAATGAAGATGAAGAATTCGACAGCAAGGAAATTGGAGGATTCTCAATTCATTATGGCGAAGTGAACCTCAACATAGTGTTCGACAGCTATAGCGTTGTAGAAGAAGACACTGACACTGTAGTAGATCGGGAGAACCCAGAGCCGAATGAAAGCGAATTCAAGCGATTCGGTTTGCACGCTTTTTGGATTGAGCACTTGACTGACTACACAGATCCCATTGCGCTCTATACACTACTTCAACTCTTGCGAGTAGGTGCATGGCGCATATTGCCATCTGACCGATTTGATACTAGTGCTTTTCTACGACCGGAAGCAAACACGGTTTATCTGTATGAGAATCATAGAGGCGGCACTGGAATTGTAAAGCGACTGTTTGAAGTTTGGCCCAAAGCTCTCGACGAAGGCATCAAGAGGGCGACCAATTGTCCGAATAACTGCCCAACTGGCTGCCCTGTTTGCATTCAGCTTGCTAAGACGTGGGATGCGGGAAGCGGAGAAATCAATAAGGCGGCTGGGATCAGATTGGCGGAACAGTTGCTAGATGCTTATCGACGGGCCACATGAACCTAGAAAGCTAGATCCGTGATGCGCTGTCCACTCACCTTGCCCGCAGTTGACGCACTTCTACGACGCCGACTAGTCAATTCAAGTATAATACTTGGAGTAATCCTCGCACACCGAAGGACGGTACACGAACATGATCCCCACCACCCTCCCCTTCGCCCAGCCGGGCCGCTTCTACCGCGGCAACCTGCACGGGCACTCGACCAACTCCGACGGCGTCTGGAGCCCGGCCGAGTACGTGCGGCAGTATCGTCAGAACGGCTACGACTTCGTCGCGCTAACCGACCACTGCATGGAGCGACACGGCCATGATATCAGCGACACGCGTCAGTTCCGCAGCGACCACTTCACCACCTTGATCGGCGCCGAGCTGCACCCTGACCGCATCGAGTCGGGCTCGCCTTGGCATCTGCTGGCGGTGGGATTGCCGCTGGATTTCGAGACGCATCGCGAAGGCGACACCGGCGCCAGCGTGGCGCGGCGCGCCATGGAAGCGGGCGCCTTCGTGGCGGCGACGCATCCCAACTGGTATGCCTTTACCGTGGCCGACTTTGAAACGCTGGACGCGGCCGACGCGGTCGAATGTTATAACGGCGGCTGCGATGTGGAGAGTGACCGCGGTTACAGTTGGCACTTCATTGATATGCTGCTGCATCGGGGACATCGCGTGGGCGCGATCGCCGTCGATGACCTGCATGCGAAGGCGAATATTGGCGATTTCATGCGTGGCTGGGTTTACGTCAAGGCTGAAGCGCTGACGCCGGAGGCGCTGCTGAAGGCGCTAAAAGCCGGGCACTATTATTCGAGCACGGGCCCGCAACTGCACAATGTTGAGATCATGGCGCGTGAAAAGCTGCTGGTCGAGTGCTCGCCCGCGCGGCAGATCCTGGTCACGGGTGAGGGCGCGGGCGCGCTGCGGATCAGCGGTGGAGTGCTCACGAGCGCCGAGTTTGACTTGGGCGAGGTGGAGTCGCGCTGGCTGCGGGTGACGGTGCGGGACGAAGCGGGCGGCCGCGCCTGGACGAACCCGGTTTGGCTGGGGTGAGGCGGCCGCGAGTCTGATCGGGCCGCTGCCGACGTTTTTCATCTTCGTGTTTTTCCAGCGCTACTTCATCAAGGGCCTGACGCTGGGCGCGGTGAAGGAGTAGTTCACTATAGCCGCTCGGCGACAGCGAAACGACCAGTCAGGCTTGCAAATAATGATTGGCCCTTACCATCATAGGCAGGTCTGCAACCAGCCTATCGCACACGACATTTTTGGCACAAGTGTTCCAGCTGTGGTAGGGTTGTGGTCAAGATGAGGTCAGAAATGGCAGCAATCTCTCGATGGTGATCACAGTATCTCCGATTCCAGCGGTGAACGTGGCCGCAGTGCCGCAGCGCAGCCCATTGCGTTACCCGGGCGGAAAGACATGGCTCATACCTCATATACGTGTCTGGCTCCGTTCCTTGAAACGGCCTCGGTTGCTTGTTGAGCCTTTTGCAGGCGGCGGCATAGTCTCGCTCACAGCGGTGATGGAAAACCTCGCCGACGAAGCTCTAATGGTAGAGCTCGACAAAGACGTAGCAGCCTTATGGGAGGCTGCCCTGAATTACGGTCCCGAACTGGCAGCCCGGATTAGTTCGTTTGCCCTGACGCGCGAATCGGTTATAGAGCTCTCTTGCAAGCGCCCGGTGAATGTCGTAGAGCACGGGTTCCGGACCTTGGTTCTGAATCGAACTCGGCGCGGAGGCGTCCTTGCGCAGGGCGCGTCTTTCACGCGCAAGGGGGAAAACGGGGCGGGAATCGGATCGCGCTGGTATCCTAACACGCTCATCCGGCGACTGCGTGCTATTACCGAGGTCGCGCCCCGCATCACATTCCGCGAAACAGACGGTATGCAATTGTTAGCCTCGTTGCTTGGGAAGCCCCATGACGACGTAGCGTTGTTCGTTGACCCGCCATACACTGGAGGCGGTGGCAAACGCGCCGGGAAACGCCTTTACGCGCATAACGACATTGACCATGCCCGTCTATTTTCGATGCTTGCCGAAAGCAATGCAAACTTCCTTATGACCTATGATCGCTCGCTCGAAATTGAATCTTTGATTGAGTCGCATGGCTTTCATGCGGTCCAGGTCGTGATGAAGAGCGGTCACCACGCCCTGCTGCCGGAGCTTGTGATTACGCGATATCCCACCTTCTCCGAGGCCGGTTCTCTTGCCTGAGCGTTACGGCATCGGGGAGTGGTACGGTCAGCCGCTTCTGAGTCTTTCACCATCCCAACGTCGAGAGATGGCGTCGGCTGCATCAGGAGAGAGCAACACAATCCCGCCGTGTCCCTTTCAGCAGAGCCGGCCAACTTGCAGCAAAAAGGGTGGGGTTTGCACTCTGCGGCGATATATGCAAAGCGAAGACGGCCGGCTTGGCGAACCCGTCGGCGGACACGTAATTGTCTGTCCTGAACGGTTCGAGGAGCAGCGTTTGCTAATACTTTGGCTGGCCGAGATTGTCGGATTCGCGCCCGCGGATGCGCAAATTGCCCGTGAGGTTCCGTTCATGCAGGGAACGAACACCAACAAACCGGCCGGAAAAATCGACTTGGTTGTTGCAAAGACCTCAAACGACGGTGTAACTTGGCATGGACTGGAAATACAGGCAGTTTACTTCTCTGGACGTGGAATGCAGTCCGAGTTCGATTCCCTGCGGGACGATGCCCATGACACGCTTCCGTTCCCGACGGCGAACCGCCGCCCGGACTGGCGTTCATCCAGCGCCAAGCGGCTTATGCCGCAGTTACAGATTAAAGCGCCGACGCTACGTCGCTGGGGCTCCAAGGTTGCCGTTGCAGTAGACCGGCCATTCTTTGAATCGGTCGGAGGTCCCAGTCCGCACCCCAGCCGCGATCTCAATGATGGAGACATCATTTGGCTAGTGCCAGAGATCGTTGGAGATGATGGACAACTCCGCCTGGCTCGCTGGCATTGGGAAGTTCTGACACTAGAGGCGTCGACCCAGAAACTCCTCGCAGCTTCGACCATCCGACGCGATGAATTCGAACGTACTCTTTTGTCGAAACTGAAGCCAATCTAGGGCAGTCTTCAGACCTACTGCCAACCGACCAACTCCGATGGCGACTGAACGCCGGAGCGCGCGGCTTACCCTCAATTCGCCCGCATCTGCCGCGCCAGCAAGCCGCTGACCAGCCGAATCAGCGCGTAGGGCAGCAGCACCGGCAGCGCCAGCTCAATCGCGATCGTCGCCGCCAGGGCCAGCGCCAGCCGCATATTGGCGGCGTATATCGCGGCATCGGAGGCCTCGCGCGCCAGGTCCAGCGCGGCGGACAGGTTCTGCAGGTTCAGCTGCTGCAGCATGTTGATCAGGATGAAATAGAAGGCGACCCAGGCCAGGGACGAGGTGACGGCGATGGCGCGGAAGGGCACAAAGGCGCCGATGCCAACGCCCACCATGCCGACCATCAGCGGCTCCAGCACCAGGCGCAGCAGCGCGGTGATCGTCATGGCGATGATCAGCAGGTAGGTGGCGGGTCCCGATTCGCGCAGCGGGAATAGCCCGGCGTAGTGCATGATGATCAGCGGCGGGCCGAAGATGGCCGCGCCCTGCACGATCAGCATCAGGTCGTCCATTTTGCGCCAGATCGCCGAGGCCACTTTGCCCAGGAAAATCTGCTCCAGCGACATAGGCGTAGACATCAGCAGGTGCATGGTGTTGTTGCGGATTTCGTCCGCCATGACGGCGGCCGCGTTGGCGGCGATTGAAAACAGGGCGCGCAGGTAGAATATGATGCCCACCGGAATCACCAGCACTGAAACCACGATCACTGTAGTGGCCAGGTCGGTGACAAAGGGGAAAACGATGCCGATCAGCAGGGCGATCAGCCAGAATCCGCAGATGTAGAAGATGGGCTCGAATTCGGGGGGCAACGTACGCCAGTACAGGCCTAGATGGCGGCGGACGATGGGGTTGGTGGCGCGCGCCCAATAGGGCAGCGACTCCATCGGCGAGCGCTCATCGGCGTGGATGCGCTCCAGCGCGCTATCTCGTGCGGGGGAGTCGGCGGTCATTGGGCGCTCGGGGTCCAGTCTGCCAGCAAAGGTCCGGCGACAGTTGCCGGGGAAGCGTGGGCACGATCAAGCGGATTCGAAGCTGATGCCGCGATAAATCTCAGCCAGCGGCAATTGGCAGCCTAGCATGGGCAGCGGGATGACATTGTCGCTTGAGTCGTAACGCTGATGCCGCCAGCTGTCATTCGCGCGGATGTAGGCGTCAACCTGGATGTCGGACTGTTCGACGATTAGGCAGCATCGCAGGCTTGGGAGCGCCTGATAATACATGAGCTTGGTACGGCGGTCGTAATCTTCCGTGGTCGGCGAGAGCACTTCGACAGTCAGGATCGGATTGAGCAGCGTGGTATTGTCGTCTTCCAGTTGTGGTTGGCCGCGGACGATGCTCAAATCTGGGTAGACAAAGCGGCTTGCGCCGACTCTGACGCTCATATCGCTGTTGCAAACGGCGTAATTGCGATTGCGCAGCTGAACGCCAAACGCTATTGTCATGTTGACCTTAATTCCGCTGTGATGAAATGTTCCGCCAGTCATATCGTAGATCACCCCGTCGATGAATTCGTGCTTATACTCGCTGCCGGCTTCAAAGGCGAGATACTCTTCGACAGTGAACAGATGGGGCATGGGGTAGCCGGGCACATAGTCGGGATGAACGGGGGCGTTGGGATCAGGATCGCCCCAATCGTAGATGACTCCATCGATGAATTCGTGCTTGAACTCGCTGTTGGCTTCAAAGGCGAGATACTCTTCGACAGTGAACAGATGGGGGCGCGGGAAGCTATCGACTCTTTCGATCGCCATGTCACTCTCTCTGCACGACATGCTTTCGCGCCATTATACCATGACAGCGACGCAATCTCACCAAGGCCTCCCCTGACGCCAGCCGAGGAAAGTTTCCTTCAATTCTTTGCCTGGACTTGTCTTGCAGCGGTCAAATGTGTTAATAACGGAGATAGAGCTTCGTCTGTCGGAGCCGGTCATGCGCATAGCCATTATTACCGAGACATTTTTGCCCAAGGTCGACGGCATCGTCAAGGTGACCTGCCTGTTGCTGGATCACCTGGCGCGGCGCGGGATCGAGGCGCTCGTCATCGCGCCGCGTTATGGCGAGGCGCAAAGCTACAACGACGCGGCGGTTCGCAGCTTGCCCAGCCTGGCGCTGCCGCTGTATCCGGAAGCGCGGATTGGCTTCGCCACCTTTTCGCTGTATCGCGATCTGGCCGCTTTTCAGCCCGATGTGGCGCATCTCTTGCATCCGGTGGCCACGGGCATCCCGACTCTGGCGATGCTGAAGTGGATGGAAGTGCCGACCGTGACCTCCTTTCACCTTGATTACGCGCGGCTGGCGCGTCAATTCCGCCTGGGCGCGCTCGACCTCGGGTTCACGCGGCCGCTGATTGACGAGATCACCAAGAGCGTCTTTAACTGGGCCGATTACAGTCTGGCGCCGTCCAAGCTGGTGCAGCGGCAGATGCGGCGGCTGGGCATCAGCAAGGTCGGCTTGTGGCGGCGCGGCGTGGATGCGGCGATCTTTCACCCCAGCTTTCGCTCGGACGCCATGCGCCAGGAGATGACTCAGGGCAATCCGGACGAAACCGTACTCTTGTACGTGGGCCGGCTGTCGCTGGAGAAGCAGATCGAGCATATCCGTCCCGTGTTGGAGCCTTTCACCTTGATTACGCGCGGCTGGCGCGTCAATTCCGCCTGGGCGCGCTCGACCTCGGGTTCACGCGGCCGCTGATTGACGAGATCACCAAGAGCGTCTTTAACTGGGCCGATTACAGTCTGGCGCCGTCCAAGCTGGTGCAGCGGCAGATGCGGCGGCTGGGCATCAGCAAGGTCGGCTTGTGGCGGCGCGGCGTGGATGCGGCGATCTTTCACCCCAGCTTTCGCTCGGACGCCATGCGCCAGGAGATGACTCAGGGCAATCCGGACGAAACCGTACTCTTGTACGTGGGCCGGCTGTCGCTGGAGAAGCAGATCGAGCATATCCGTCCCGTGTTGGAGCAGGCGCCGAATACCCGTCTGGTCCTGGTCGGCGATGGCCCGGCGCGCGACAGCCTCGAGCGGCAGTTTGAAGGGCTGCCGGTCACCTTCATGGGCTACTTGAGCGGCCAGCGCCTGTCGCAGGCTTACGCCAGCGCTGACATCTTCGTATTCCCTTCGCGGCTGGAGACCTTCGGGCTGGTGGTGATTGAGGCGATGGCGTCGGGCTTACCGGTCGCCGCGGCGCGTGTGGGCGGCGTGGCCGATATCGTCAGCGAGGGCGTGAACGGCTATACCTTCGCAAGCGGCGATGTGGCGGCGCTGCTGGCCGCTGTGGACGAGATGGCGAGTAATCGGCAAAAGCGCGCCTGGATGGGAGAGCAGGCGCGGGCCTACGCCGAGACGCAGTCTTGGGAGGCGATTATGGATGAGGTGATCGAGCTCTACGCCGGGCTGATCGCGGCGCGGCATCCGCAACCGGTGGCGGTGTAGCGAACAAGTATACCCTTTACCCATGCCGTGCATCCATTGCGCTGCGAAATAGCCAACACGCTACTCCGCCATGACGCGCTGGACAGCCTCGACCACGCGCTGATGATGCGCGCCGTTGCTGGCGATCAGGCCGGCGTTGGGCAGGGTCTCGCCTTGGGAGAAATCGAGCGGGCCACCGTCGAGGTCGGTGACCGTGCCACCGGCGTTTTGCACCAGGGCGACGCCGGCGGCGTGATCCCAGATTTTGTGGGCGTAGGCGCTGCCTTCGCGCGGCAGGCGCATGTAGAGATCGGCATCGCCGCCAGCCACCAGCGCGTATTTTTCCATGCTGTCCAATTCGAGCAGGCGCACATCGCCCAGCCCGGCGTATTCGCGGGCGCGGGCCATGCGCGACTTGCTGGCGTGGTAGCGCTCGTAGCTTTGCACGGCGATGTAATCTTCGACCCGGTGGCGCTGCGAGACGGTCACCCGGTGTCCGTCACCAGCGGCGAGCGGCGCGCGCCAGGTCGCGCCTTCGCGCGTGTAGAAGAGAGCGCCCGCCCCATCGCGGTAGCCGGGCGCGGCCACGATGCCTTCGCTCACCTGCCCTGCCCGCAGCAAACCGACAGCGACGACGTAATGGCGGCGCGCCAGGAAACCCTTGGTGCCGTCGATGGGGTCGATGACCCAGGTGCGGGCGGCTAAGCGGTCGACGCCGAAATCCAGCCAGGCGACCAGCTCGTCTTGGCTGACCGGCTCGCGCAGAACTTGCGACAGCAGCGACAGGACTTGTTCTCGCTGTTCGTCGGCGACCAGCTGCAGGAATTGTTCGCCCGACTCTTCGGCGACCACGGCGTCCTGCGGGTAGTGCGCTTGCAAGGCGCGGCAGATGATGGCCTGCGAGCCGTAGTCAGCGATGGTGACGGGCTCGGTCTGCGCGCCGCTGGCTTTGGCGCTAGCGACCAGGTACTGCTCTTGCACGAGACGGCAAAGCTGGGCGGCATCGCGCGCGGCGGCGATTATCGGCTGCATAAAGAGTCCTCTGGCATAAGCGAACAGCTTACGATGATAGACTGAGCTGCGCATTTGTCCAAGCGGCGGACGCGGAAGCGCAATTTTCCGGGCGGACTCTGGTCAGTTTATCTCACCACAGAGGAAAGCGAGGGTACACGGAGGGCACAGAGGATTTTATATTGCTTCAACGCACCCGCAGTCTTTGCCGCGGCAATTCTTCTGGACTTTCGCAATAAAGATTTTTATGAACAGCTTTACTCGGTGTCCTCTTTATTCTCTGTGTACTCGGTGGCAAATCTTTTTCATGACTTGCTTGCGCCTTCTGAGGGCACAGACGCTGGTTGCGTCCGGGATATGTAGCGCCTGACGACCGGGCGCAATACAATCCAAATTCAGCGCAAATGGCTGACGGAGGCGCAGGAGGTGAAGGATGGCGGGACGGCTGCATGACAAAGCGGTCATCATCACCGGCGGCGCGACCGGCATCGGCTGGGGCATCACGCAGTGCTGCGCGCGGGATGGCGCGCGCGTAGTCCTGGCGCAGCGCCCGGCGGACATCCAACTCGCTGAGGAGAAAGCCACCGAATTACAAGCGGCGGGACATGGCGGGCTGGCTATCGGCTGTGATATCACCAACAGAGACCAAGTCAGAGATATGATCGCGCGGACGGTCAGCGAATTTGGTCGGTTGGATGTGATGGTCAACAACGCCGCGCTGACGGGCGCGTCGGCGGAAGTGCGTCCCTTTCTGGACGAAACGGATGAGCACTGGCGCAAGCTGATCGACGTCAACCTGAACGGCGCTTTCATCTGCACGCAGGAGGCGGCGTTTCAGATGGTCAGGCAAGGCGGGGGCGGCAGCATCATCAGCATCTCATCGGTGGCTCAATTTGCCGCGCAAGAGAATGCCACGCCCTATTGCGCCGCCAAAGCCGGCCTGGATGGCTTGAACAAGGGCGCCGCGCTGGAGTTGGCAGCGCATAATATTCGTGTGAATCTGGTGGCGCCGGGTGACATCTATACCGAAGCCAACGCCGATATCACCGAGCAAGTCACCAGCGCCGGCGGAACTGGCCGCTATTTTCGGCATACGCCCCTGGGGCGGCGCGGCAAGCCAAGCGAAATCGGCGCGGTGGTCGCCTTCCTGGCCAGTGACGAAGCCAGCTTTGTGACGGGCGCGACCTGGCTGGTCGATGGCGGCTTTCTGAGCTACTGAGACAGCGGCCGCAGCCTGAGCCTCCTGGTCTCAAGCCAGATGCCGCTGCACAACAGCCGGATCCAGCTCTATGCCCAGACCGGGCCTGGTGGGCGGCGTGAGGTAGCCGTCCCCCAGCTCAATCGGCTCGCGCAGGATCTGGCTGTGGAGCGCGTTGGTGTTGAACTCCTGGATTAAGAAGTTGGGCGAGCAGGTATCGAGCTGGACCGCCGCGGCCATAGCCACCGGACCGCAATACATGTGGGGCGCGATCATGGCGTAATGCGCCTCGGCGATGCTGGCCACCTTCTTGGCTTCGAGGATGCCGCCGCACTGCCCCACATCCACCTGGATGATTTGCGCCGCCTGCTTTCTGAGCAATTCCGAGAATTCGTACTTGGTCACGAGCCGCTCGCCGGAGGCGATGGGGATGCTGGTCTGCGCGGCGACACGCGCCATCTCGTCGACATTTTCGGGCGAGACCGGCTCTTCAAACCAGTAAGGGCTGTATTGCTCAAGCTCGGCCGCCACGCGTATGGCGCCGGCGGTGCTGAATTGCCCGTGCGTGCCTATGGCGACTTCCAGTTCATCGCCGACCGCGTCGCGTATGGCCTGGAATATCTTGCCCACATGGCGAATGAACTTCAGCGAGTAATCCCGGGGGGCCGGGTGGATCGGCGTAAAGGGATCGAATTTGCAGGCGCTGTTGCCCTCGCGAACGAGCTGCTCGGCGATGCGGCCGGCTTCGGCTGGATCCTCCCAAATGCCCTCGGTGGGCATGTAGGCGTAGGCGCGCAGCTTATCGTGGACTTGCCCGCCCAGCAAATTGTATATCGGCTGATTCAGCGCCTTGCCGACGATATCCCAGCAGGCCATCTCGATGGCGCTCAGCGCTGGCGTACCGTAAAGACTGGGGTGGCGATAATCGTGTCGCGAACCGTAGACATTCTGCCACATCAGTTCGATGTCGAAGGGGCTGTTGCCGATGACAAATTCGTCGCAGATTTGGTGAATCAGGCTGATTTGCGCCGAGAGATCCTGCGCGTGGCCCGTGGGCCGCTCGCCCAAACCCGTTATGCCTTCATCGGTTGATAATTGGACAAAGAGCCAGTATTGGCCGCCGCGATAAGGTTCAATATTGCGTACCAGAGTAGTTTCGACACCGGTGACTTTCATCGTGATCTTGTCCTGTCTGAATAAGCGAATTGGTCGGCAAACACTATACACACCATTGTAACGCCGTCCGGCAAGAGCGACCGGCTCATCTCATTGGTTGAAGGACGGCGAGGTCCCGCGGGCGGGCACTCAAAGGTAGTCAGCAATGGCAAAGCGCTCACGATGCCATTTCAGGCGCAGGCCAGGCCCGCGGAACTCCTGCTGCCTCGCCGCCGTGCCGATGCGCCACCGACGGGACCATTGCAAGCGCTCCGCGCCCCAGGCCGAGGCGCCCAGCATGCTCGTCCACGTGTGCGCGTCGCTCCAGCGCCAGAGCAGACCGCCCGGCCCCATGCCGCTGTGGATGGCGAACTGGATGCTGAATCGGCGATCGCCCGGCAGCGCCGGACCCAACCAGCGATGCGGGCTGCGATTCACCTGCGGGCTGAGCAGCGCTGTCAGTCGCTGATCGACGCCGCTGATGCCGAGCCAGAGCCAGGACAGCGGGCCGCCTTCGGCCTCGGCGCAGAGTATCGTTTGCGGATGACGCGCCGCGTCCCCCGGCAAACGCGCGCTAATCTCCCAAACGACAAGGTTGGCGGTCTCGAGTTGCCGCAGGCAGTCCGCGGGCAATGATCGCGCTGCTTCCGGTGTGAATGACGCCCAGTCAGCCGCCGGCGGCAGTTGCCAGGGCCAGCTCAGCCATTCGCGTATTTCGCCGCGGCGATCCAGCGTCTGGTAGCGCAAGCCGACGTCGTCCAGCGCCGCTTGCGCAAAGTGCAAGTACTCCTGCTCGGGCGGCATGCGATGGGCGGTACCGGCGCCGGCTGTGCAAATCTGCAATACGCCCGCCTGGATTTGCACGTCAAATGCCAGGATATGGCTGCAGAAGTAGGCCAGCACACCGTGACGCCGCATAACATCCCAGAAGCGCCGGCCGTTGTCACGCTCAATCACACGCTGATAGTCGCCCGCGTAGCCGTTGACGGTCCAGACCGGATGATGGCCGAAGACCAGCTTGTGCCGGGCATCGCCCTGCTGGCGCAAGACCTGGTCCTGGTCCAGCCAGTCGGTTTCGACTGTGCCCTCGCCGCCAGTGCTGGCATCCAGCGTGTTGACGAAGACGAGCAGCAAATCGCCGCGACGCACGAAACAGGACAAGCCGTCGGGTCCGTTCTGAGGCAGATGCGCCATAACATCGCGAAAGACGCTTTCGCTGGCGGGGTCGTAAGCGCTGTGGTTGCCGGTGGTGTGATATAGCGGAATGGACTCGCGATCGAGCCAGGCCATTTCGTGCTCGAAAAAATGCCGCCACTGCCGGCGCAGTTCGTCAGCGTCAGTCGTCAGCCCCATGATTTCGTCGCCGAGGAAGCAGATGAATTCGGGCGGCTGGTCGAGCGCGCGGATGGCGGCGTTGACCTGGCGGAAAGTCGCTTCATGCGGGGCGCCGGCTATGCCGGAGCAACTGTCGCCGTAGACCACAAATTGGTGGCGGTCACTGTGGGATTTCAATGTCGGAATCGGGCTTTGTGCAAGCATCGTCATTTCCGCCTGCTAGACACGGCCCGGCCAATAAGTCGACGACGGCACATTTAAGTGTTGGCGCGCGCGGCTGCGAGTCACGTTTGGAGGGCGGCTCACCTCCGCCTAAATAAACTGGAGCAACGCCAAGTCATGTCGTTTCGGATTCCACGCGTTTGGGCTTGTCCGCCTTCAACCGTAGCGCGAATGCCAGTGCCGCGAGCGGTCCCAGAAGCGGTACAACCACGGAGATGGCGCCCCAGAAAATCAGGTCTCGCGCCTCAGCGCCACGCGCGTATAGCGCGATCCAAGACAGAGGTACCAAAACAAGCGACACAATGACGACTATCGACCAGATTTCCACGAATCCTATTGAATACATTGCAGTATCCCTATGACCAATTTCTATCCGATAACGGGCCGACATAACTTCAAACCGCGCACTTTGACCGAGCAACAGGCGATTCGTCCCGAATACCCGCATCCGGCGACAGGCCCGCCATTCACGATCAAGTATACAACACAACCCTTGCGGAACGCTGGCGACTCATGTACAGTCCTCTCCCTTTGTCGCACCATTCGTAAGAATACTCTCAGGAGACCGAATTGGTTCAAAAGAGCGAGTTCTCAATTGAAGGCTTGCGCGAGTACAACCAGAGCAGCCCGGCGCGCTGGATCATGTCTCATTGCTTCGAGCACAAGTTCTATTTCTTCGTGGGTCTGGTGGGCTTCGCGCTGACCTATACCGCCTTTTCGGGCGCGCGGGTGATGTTCGGCAAAGGCGCGGAGATCATCATCGAGGGCGGCGGCGCGCAGGCGGTCATCGGCGTCAGTCTACTCGTGCTGATCTTATCAGTGTCCGATGGTCTGTTTTCGCTGATGGGATCGATGGCGATGGTCATCCTGTCGACGCGGGTCGAGCGCGATTCGCGGCACGAGCTTTACGCCAGCCTGCTGGGAAAGAGCCAGACCTTTCACGACCAGCAGCGCGTCGGCGATATCATGGCGCGCGCCACTGACGATGTACGGCAGCTAAACTTCGTGATCCATCCGGGCATCATGTTCATGTTTGATATGGTGCTGGGTTTCGCCGTACCCATGATCTACATTGCCCTGATCAACCTCGAGCTGCTGCTGGTGCCAATAGTATTCGTCATCGTTTATGTCATTGTCGTGCGGCGCTATATGCGGCGGTTGGAGCCGGTGATGATGCAACAGCGCATGCAATACGGCACGCTGAGCGCGCGCTTGGAAGAGACGATCAGCGGCATCGAGATCGTCAAAGTGGCGGCGCAGGAGATCGAAGAGCGCAAGAAGTTCCAGCGCAACGCCTGGAAGTTCCGCGACTACTTCGTGCAGCAGGGCAAGATCGAAGCAGCTTACCTGCCCCTGCTGATGTTCGGCATCGCTTTCGGCTTCTTCTTTCTGCACTGCCTGAATATGTACGCGCGCGGCATCATTAGCATTCCCGACATCATCGCGGTCGCCGGCCTGATGCAGGTGCTGTCGTTCCCGGTGTTCATTTCTCTGTTTTCGATCAGCATGATTCAGTTGGGCGTGGCGGGCGCGCGGCGCATTCTGGAATTGATGGAACAGCGCTCCGACATTGATGAGAACCTGGCCGGGCATCAAGCGGCGGTGGACGGGAAGATCGAATTCGACAATGTTACTTTCAAATTCCACGGCATGACTGTGCTTGAGGATGTCTCGTTCACGGTCGAGCCGGGGCAGACAGTCGCCATCGTCGGGCAGACCGGCTCGGGCAAATCGACGCTGACGCAGCTGGTCAGCCGCACCTACGATGTCGATGCCGGGCGCGTCTTGATCGATGGCGTTGATGTGCGCGACTGGAATTTGGATCGGCTGCGCTCGCAGATGGGCAAGATCGAGCAAGATATCTTTCTCTTCTCGCGCTCGGTGGCGGAGAACATCTCCTTCGGCGTGCAAGACGCGACCCGGGAAGAGATCGAAAACGCGGCCCGGGAAGCGCAGGCGCACGAATTCATCATGTCCTTCAACGATGGCTATGCCAGCGAAATCGGCGAGCGCGGCGTGACCCTTTCCGGCGGGCAGCGGCAGCGCCTGGCGTTGGCGCGGGCATTTCTGCGGCAGCCGCGGATTCTGATACTCGATGATTCGACCAGCGCCATCGACAGCGCCACCGAAGACGAGATTCAGAAGGCGATGCGCCGGGCGCAAGAGGGACGCACGACGATCTTGATCACGCACCGGGTGTCGCAGATTCGCTGGGCGGACCAGATCATCGTTCTGGAGAAGGGTCGGGCGATCGCCAAGGGCTCGCACGAAGAATTGCTGCAAACGTCCGATCGCTATCGGCGGATATTCGCTCGCTACGGCGCGGTGAAATCGCCGGTCGGGCAGATGGCGGCGGGAGGAGGCGCCTAATGGGCTTCATCATGGACGGCCTGGACGCCGAAGATTACGATCGAAAATACTCCGATTGGGCGCTGGTCAAGCGAATTCTGGGATACTTCAAGCCGCATCTGTGGAAGATGCTGGTCGTGGGCGGGGTGGTCTTTCTCAGCTCGGTGATGGACCTGATCCTGCCGGTGGTTGTGTCGCAAGCGCTGGACCAGCTGCAATTCACGCCGGAGAGCTTCGACGCAATCGGGACGGCCGTCATTCTGGGCATCGCGGCCAGCGCCGGTTGGGTCGCCAATATGATCCGCCAGTGGCTGTCGGCGGAGGCGGTCGGCGATGTCACCTTTGATCTGCGCGAGGACGCCTTTAACGCTGTGACCGAGCGCGATATGTCCTTCTACGATCAGTACTCGACCGGCCGCGTGGTTAGCCGCGTGCTGTCTGACACGCAAGCCTTCTCGGAAACGGTGCGCTTGAGCATCAACTTGATGAGCCGCTTGCTGCTGGTGCTGCTTTTGATCATCTACCTGTTCACGGTCAATGTGAATATGACCTTGGTGCTGATTGCCATCATGCCTTTTATCGTGTTCACGGCGCTGAAATTTCGCACGGTGGCGCGGCGGACCGTGACCAATTCGCGGCGGCAACTGGCGACGGTCAACGCGCATATTCAGGAGTCGATCAGCGGCATCGGCGTGGCCAAGGCCTTCCGCCGCGAGCAGATGATCTACGACGAATTCAAGACGGTGAATCAGGAGTCGTACGAGGTCGAGAAGATCAACGGTTTCGTCTTCGGCAGCATCTTCCCAATCCTGGTCACGATTGCGGGCGTCGGGGTGGCGGCAGTGGTCTGGTTCGGCATCAACATGGCCCAGCAAGGCATCTTGACCGCGGGCGAGTGGTTTTTATTCATCCAGGGCATGGGCATGATTTGGTTCCCGCTGACCAGCATCTCGTCTTTCTGGAGCCAGTTTCAGCTGGGTCTGGCGGCGGGCGAGCGGGTCTTCGCTCTTATCGACGCCGAAGCAATGGTCAAGCAGAAGGCGGATGAGCCTGTGGAATCGATCGCTGGCGAGATCGAATTCGTCAGTATGGACTTTCATTACAACAAGGGCGAGCAGGTGCTGCGGGACTTCAGCCTGCGGATTCATCCGGGCGAGACGCTGGCGCTGGTCGGGCATACCGGCTCGGGCAAATCGAGCATCGCCAAGCTGATCAACCGCTTCTACGAGTATCAGCACGGCCAGCTCTTGATTGACGGTCAAGATATCCGTCTCTTTAATTTGTCGAGCTACCGCTCGCAGCTGGGCGTGGTGACGCAGACGCCCTTCCTCTTTGATGGCACGGTGATGGACAATATCCGCTACGGCAAGCCGGAAGCCAGCGATGAAGAGGTGGTCGAAGTAGCGCATCAGGTGGGGCGCGGCGACTGGCTGGTCAGCCTGCAGGAGGGGCTGGAGACGCAAGTCGGCGAGCGCGGCAACAATCTGTCGATGGGTCAGCGGCAGTTGGTGGCCATTGCGCGCGTGCTGCTGCAAGACCCGGCGATATTCATCCTGGACGAGGCCACGGCGAGCGTCGATCCGCTGACGGAGACGCTGATTCAAGAGGGGCTGGATACGCTGCTGGGCGACCGCACCTCAATCGTGATCGCGCATCGGCTGTCGACGATTCAACATGCCGACCGCATCATCGTGCTCGAGCAGGGCGAGATCATCGAGTCGGGCACGCATGACTCGCTGATGGCCGATGGCGGGCACTACGCCACGCTCTACGACTCCTATTTCCGGCACCAGAGCCTGGAGTACATCGAGCGGCTGGCGGGGTAGGCGCATAATATTGTATTCACTCGCGCGCAAAGGTATATTAGGGATGGGTATGCTCTGTACCTGATGGGGAGATTGAGGTTATGAACGAGATTATGACTCCGGGCATCACGCGAAAAGCGGGTGTCCGCGGTGGTCGCCCCTGTATTGAGGGAACGGGTATCCGAGTGACGGATATCGTAATCGCGGAACATTACGGTGAGCGCGCTCGCGATGATATATCGGACAAGCTCGGCATAACTTACGAGCAAGTCGCCGCTGCCTTCGCGTACTATGAAAACAATTCCGCCTATATTGACGCGGATATCCAGAGGCAATTCGATAACTTCGACAGGTTAGCGAAGGCCGGCTATGGGCGACCAGAAGCTAAGATTCTATCTTGATGAGCAGATGCCGGTTGTTATCGCAAAAGAGTTACGACGCCGAAGAATTGAAGCTACCACAGTAAAAGAATTGGAATTGCGAGGCAAGTCGGATGACAGCCACCTTGTTCGCGCATCTGCGTTGGGCGGGTCCTATGCGCCATGGACGACGACTATGTAGAACTTGCCAAATCCGGTATGCAACACGAAGGAATCGTGATCGGAGTGCGAAAGGATCGCAAAGCCATAGGTACATGGGTCCGCTTTCTGATCTGGATGCACGAATACTATAGACAAGACGATATGCGGAATCGTGTAGAATATCTCAGACTGGTTTAGACTGACGCTTTGTGTGGAGTACAATTGAGCCTTTTGCCGTACTGCAATTGCGTTGAAGGACATTACATGCCAATCACAACCCTCACAGACAGCAACTTCAATTCGTACATCGGCGACTCCGCCGCGCTGGTTCTCATCTCCAACGGCAGCGACAAGCTGCGTAGCGACTTCAAGACGGCTTTCGACAAGGCGGCCGACGAAGAAGACGGCATCGTCTTCGGGCGCGTGGATCCGTCGGTTTTCAACAGATTGGGCGAGCGCTTCGACTATCAGAACAAGTCACTGTTGATCGGCCTTTATCGCGGCGAAATCCTGTTCCGGCGTTCCCGCCCCTGGGCGACTGACCTGACGGATTACATCGCTCAGCTGCAAGAGGCCATCGCCGCCGATCTGCCGCCGGAGGAGCGTGAGGCGGAAGCCGACGAAGAGGAAAAAGCTATCGTGCTGGACAAGCCACTGGATGTCACCGACGCCACCTTCAAGCTGGAGGCGATCCAGGCCTCGCACGAGCTGCCGGTGCTGGTCGACTTTTGGGCGGAGTGGTGCGGGCCTTGCCGCCAGGTGAGCCCGATTCTGGAGAAGCTGGCGGGCGAATTCGCCGGGCAGATCCGCGTGGTCAAGGTCGATACGGACGCCAACCCCGGCTTGAGCCAGGCCTTTCAGATTCGCAGCATTCCCACGATTGCCGTCTTCAAGCAGGGCAAGCTGATCTTCATGCAGCCGGGCGCCCTGCCCGAGCCGTCATTCCGCGAGTTGATCAAGCAGGCGATTGAGCTGGAGATCCCCGCGGACGAAGCGGCGAGCGCTTAGATTCTACTTCTCAACAGAGTGAACCGTTAGCCAATCTCACTACCGGTAAGCAGCGCCAGGTTATGCTGGTCATGCGGCGGGCTGAACATATTGGGCGGATGCCGGTCGCGGCCGTCGAGCTCGCCGATGTAGGTCTGCGTAGTACCCAGGCTGGTATGGCCCAGGTTCTGGCGGATGCGCTCGAGGTCCATGCCGAAATCGTAGGCGTTGCGGGCGTAGGTGCGGCGCAGGTCGTGCGGCTTCACCAGGCAGAGTGCGCCGTCGATGCTGATGGGGTAGCTGTTCATAATGTCGTTGACCGTCCAGGCGCCGATGCCGCTGGGGCGCACGCTCTTGCCGCCGCGCCGGATGCCTCGAAAGACGTGGCCGGCTTCGATCTGGGCTTCGCGCAGCCAGGCGTCCACATACATCAGGCACCAATCGAGGGGGCCGTAGGGAATCAGTCGCTGCTTGCCACCTTTGCCTTCGCGCACGCGCAGCGAAAGTTCGCCGCCCAGATGCTGGCGCAGGTCGTCCACTAGCAGGGCCGCCGCCTCGGCCGCGCGGATGCCGCTGCAGACCATCAGCGTCATCAGCGCCGTATCGCGCAGGCCGCGCAAGCTGGAGATGCCGGGCGCTTGAACCAGGGCGCTGACTTGGTAGGGTTTGAGGCGCAGGTGCTCGCTATCGGCGATGTCTTGTTTGTCCACCAGCTCGACCGGGGCGGCGGCCGGATGCACATCGTTGGCGATGCGCACAAAGAACTCGTTGACCAGGGCCTGCTGCTCTACTTCGCTGTCATCGGGATTGGCCAGCTCAAAGAGCCGATCGCGCGCTTCGTTGCTATGCGTGAGCAGAGTGTTGTAACGGCTGCGGATGGTCGCCAGATGAGCCAGCACGGTCGCCTCGGAGAGCGTAGCAGGTTTGCGCCGGCCGCGTTTATCGACGCGCGAACGCTCATGTAGCAGGTAATCGCGATAGGCCTTCAGGTCCGGCTGATACCAGCTGAGCTGCCTGGCGGCCAGCCAGTCGATGTAGAAGCACAAGCGCGATTTTTGGTCTTTGTTGGGGCTCTGCGGCATGAGGACGGCGTAGTTTTCGCGCCAAAGACTGGTGTGTTGGATTTCTGTCGCTGCCATGCTGCCGATTATAGTATGATTGCTCGCTCGGCGTTTGGCTGCGGGGACTTCGCATCCGTCGGCGGCTGCGATAATATGAAGCTGCACGCCCTCGCTTGTCGATCGAAAGGCGCAAAAATGCGGCGAACACTCTGGATACTGGCTTGCCTGTTGCTGGGGCCGCTCTCCGCAGCGCAGGACGCCTTTCCGCTGGTGGAGCGGCAGCTCGACGAGATCGAAGCGTCCGTCAGCGCCTTTCGCAAGTTATATGCGCTGGAAGACCCGCGCGTACGCTTCCTGAGCCGTGAGGAGGCGGCGGCGCGCATGGAAATGCGCTTCCACGACGAGTATCCGCCGGATTTGCCGGCGGCGCGCTACTATGTCTATCGCGCGCTCGATCTGGCTGAGCCGGGACTGGATCCGGGCGACCTTCTGCTTGAATTCATACTAAGCCAGATCGCCGGCTACTACGATGCCGATAGCGCGACCCTGATCGTCGTCCTGCCCGGAGACGACTTGCCGGTTGATGGGCTCGCCGCGCCACAGCTGATGACCTACGCGCATGAATTTGCGCATGCGCTGCAGGACCAGAATTATGACCTGTCGGCCCTGGCCGATCGCCGGCTGGTAGGCGGCTGCGTAATTCCTGCCTCACAGTAATGAATCTTTTGCCGCTATAATGACGGCCATTGCCGGCACCTGACATGAAAGTTACGCATTATGAGCGAAGCAGCACCCGCAGAAATCGGCTTGGAGCAATTCGGCGAGATCGCCCGCAGCATTGAAGCCGAAGTCGGCCAGGTCATCGTCGGGCAGCAAGCGGTTGTGCGCAGCGTCATCATCTGCGTCCTGGCGGGCGGGCACGCGCTGCTGGAAGGCGTGCCCGGGCTGGGCAAGACCATGCTGATTCGCACATTGGGCGACGTGCTCGATTTGCAATTTTCGCGCATTCAGTTCACACCCGATCTGATGCCGGCTGATATCGTCGGCACTGACATTCTGGAGGAATCCGAGGATGGCCGGCGGCAATTTCGTTTTCAGGCAGGGCCGATCTTCGCCAATTTGATCCTGGCGGACGAGATCAACCGCGCCACACCCAAGACACAATCGGCCATGTTGGAAGCGATGCAAGAAAAAACGGTCACCGTTGCCGGGCAGGGTTACCAGCTGGATGCGCCCTTTTTTGTCCTGGCGACGCAGAATCCGCTGGAGATGGAAGGCACGTATCCGTTGCCCGAGGCGCAGCTTGACCGCTTCCTGTTCAAAGTGAATGTCGCCTTTCCCGATGTGGCGGACCTGGTGCAAATTCTGGAGCGTACTACTGGAGTGGAGCAGCCGCGCGCGGGTAAAGTGGCGGATGGCGCGCAGGTGATCGCCATGGGCGCCTTGGCGCTTAGCACGCCGATTCCCAGCCACGTCAGCGAATATGTGGCGCATATTGTGGTCGCTACCCACCCGGAAAGCGACGAAGCCACGCCGATGTTACGGCAGTATGCTCGCTACGGCGCCAGCCCGCGCGGGGCGCAAGCGCTAATCATCGGCGCCAAAATCAACGCGCTGCTGGAGGGGCGCAGCAATGTCTCGTTTGAAGATGTCGCTGCAGTCGCGCCGGCCGCCCTGCGCCACCGCATTCTGTTGAATTTTGAGGGACAGGCGGAAGGGCTCAGCACCGACGACCTCATCGCTGATGTGCTCAAGTCCGTGCCCAAGCTGGCGAGTTAGCCCATGCCGAAGCTCGCCATACAGGAAGCGCTGCTGCCGGGCAGAACATCCATGCAGCAGCTAGGGTCGGCGGCTGAGCTGGGCTTCAGCGGGGTGGAGTTCGCCGCCGAGGATTTGGACGAGCGCCTGCCCGAGGTCTACGACGCGCTGCAAACCCATGGCCTGGCGGCGAGCGGCGTCAATATGGGTACGGCGAGCGGTTGGCTGGCCGCCGACCGAGGTACGCGCGCCGATGCCACGGACTTGCTGCGCCGCGCCTTGACCTGCGCGCTCGATCTGGAAGCGGAATACGTTACGTTTGTGCCGCACTATGGCGAGACGGATCTGCCCGACTTGACCCCTTTTGCCTCGCCTATGGAGTTGCAGAAGGAATTGCTGACCTGGCTGCTGCGCGGCGTTTCCGACCTGGCGGAGGCCATGGATGCCAAGTTGGCGATTCGGCCGATCAATCGCGGCGAGACGACCTTCGTCACGTGTCTGAGTGATGCAGCATTCTTTCGCCGCCAGGTGGATGACCATCCCAATATCATGCTCGCCGTCAATACTCGCTGCCTCTCGCTGGAAGAGGAAGATATGGCCGTGAGCCTGGCCGAGCACAGTCCTGCGTTAAGCGCCGTCTATCTGGTCGACGACAATCGGCGCCTGCCCGGCCAAGGATCGCTGCCCTTCACCAGCTTGGCCAGCGCGCTGCGCTCGGCAGATTTTGCCGGCTGGCTGGTCCTCGCCGGCGAATGTAGAGGGGTTGCTGAAATAAGCGCATGCCTGGACTACCTGCGCAGATCCAATGCGATATAGCTAGTGAGAGCTATTACAGAAACAGCCTGCCGTTTGAATTGTGGCAGGCTGCAGAAAACTGAGAATCTGTGAATGAGACTACACTGTTGCAATCCCCGTCACATGAAATAGTTGTTTAGTTGACCGCGTCGGACAGACCGGCGCCGGGCTTGAACTTGACGACATTCTTCGCCGCGATTTGAATCTCTTCGCCGGTGCGCGGATTGCGCCCGGTGCGCGCATTGCGTTTGTCGACCGACCATGAGCCGAAGCCAACCAGTGAAACGCGGTCGCCGCTCTGCAGCGCAGCCTCTACGGCGTCGGTGAAGCCTTCCAACGCTTTGCCGGCGTCGGCCTTGCTTAGCCCGGACCCGTCTGCGATTGCGCTAATCAATTCTGCTTTGTTCATGACTACTGCTCCTTTAATGTCAATGCTCGGCTAGTAATATAGCATTTTTTCGTCCTTGCAAAGGTTGAATTACAATAATCTAGCCGTCTATACCACAATATAACACTTCTCTCATGGTAGGCGTTTGTGATGAAAAGCTACGAGACGCCGTCGTGCCCAATTCTGGTTTGGCGCATGAACTGATCGACCTCGGCGCGCGAGGGCAAGGCGCTGCGCCCGCCCATGGCGCGGCAGTTCAGCGAGCCGACAGCGGACGCAAATTGCGCCATACGCGGAACCTCCCAACCTTGCAGCAATGCGTACATAAAGGCCCCGTGGTAGGCATCGCCAGCGCCTGTGGTATCGACCACATCCACCGGCCAGGCCGGGAAGCGCCGCAAGCCTTGACCCCAGCAGACGGCCGCGCCGCGTTCGCCCAGGGTCACCACGGCGATCTCGGCGCCTGCGTCAAACAGCCTGCGCGCGACTTCTTCTGGCGCTGCGTCGGGGAGCCAGGCTCTGGCCCACGGTTCCGGCACAATCGGCACATTAACCAGCGCCAGCAAGGGTTTGATATCAGCATAAGGTAGCGCCGGATCCAGAACCACCTTGATATCGGACTCACGCGCCCAGGTCGCCAACAGCATGCTCGTCGCTGTAATATTATCGACGAACAGAACTCTTGCGCCAGTCAGATGTTCGCGCTTGATCTCCGTCGGGCTAATGGAGGCGCCTGTCGGTGGACGTGTGATGATGCTGCGATCGCCCGACTTCTCATCCACCAGAATCAACGAAACGTGAGACTCGCTGCCCGCTTCCTCAAGCAGCAGCGAAACATCGACGCCTTCACGCTGCAAGTCCTGTCGGATGTACTCGCCGAGAGCATCATCGCCTATACGCGAAATGATCCTGGTCTTGGCGCCGAGGCGGGCGGCGGCCACCAGGCTGCAAGACGCCAGGCCGCCCGGCTGCCGCTTATAGTTCAGCGCGCGCATATTCTCGTTGCGATGCGGCATGCGCGGCACGGTGACCAGGTGATCAACCGTGCAGACGCCGATGCCGACGATGTCGGGCGCAGCGCTCATGTTTCGCTCCCGTCAGGCTGTAGCGGTCGCCACAGTTGTATCCCAACCGCCGTGATCGCGCAATCTGGAGTTATGCCTTGGCCAATTCATTCAACGCCTACATATTACAGCCCTTGCCAACGCAACCAATAATCGGTGGCTAAGCCGTGTCAGAATTATGATATCATTTTGGCGGTGACCGACATATGGAGGAACAAGAAAATGAAACGCTATCTGATTGTATTTGTCCGCTAGATGCGTACAAATACAATCAGTAAATGATTGGATTTGCGCTCTTCTGTTGTGTCTTTTCCGCGTTACCTGCTTCGGCGCGCACCTCAAGAAAGCACTGTACTGTACGAATCGGAAGGTCTTGGGCAACGGCGTGGTATGACGTCTACACGCACTCGGACGGCAGACACAAGACCGTTATCAGATCCGGACTGCATAGTTCATATATTGAGCCAATACGAGCCGCATGGGGAAGCAGGGCTCGGGCACATCACTCGCCCCGAAAAGCGACCGTTCAGATTACCGGCGCGGTCGGCATCGGCAAGAAGCGGAGTTGCAGGGCTTAACTCAAGACCGGGGTGGCGGCCATAAAGTCGCCACCTCTTAAAGGAGAATCCGCGCATGAAACTCAAAGTTGGGTCTGGCGTGAGCAAGTTGGTGATTGTATTGATTCTCGTGGTGTTAATTCTCCATGCGGGCATCATGCTGCTTCAAACAGCAAACCGGACATTCTTTTACGCCGAGCTGGTCCAAGCTTGGGCGGCGCAGAACGACCGCCTGGAATGGATAGGCGATAGCTTGGCTTCCATGGAAGCCAGGGGAACATTTGACGATGAAAAACTGGAGGACGTCTGGTGGAGTAAAGTCGTGCCATCGCTCTGTACGGTAAATGCGCCATTGGAATGGTGGGAGGAAATTGGCATTCCCTAAGACGGCGCGGTCATATAGCGCAGAACTAACAATTTGGCAGGCGCGGCCAGTTGTCTAAACGGCTGCGCCTAACCACGATTGATAGTTTATTCACTTGCAGGACTCCCCCCGCGGTTACCCCAAAACAATATCAGGAGTCGGCACCAAACTTCACTTTTCTCTGGTTGGAAGATCGGCCCCGGCTTCGCTACAATAGCGCGCATTCAGACGACAAAGGAGGAACGCCGCATGGAAAGCCGCGCCGATTATATTGAGGCTTATCGCAAGCTGCCCGCCCAGCTGCGCGAAAAAGTGGGGGGACTTTCGGTCGAGCAGCTGACCACCGCCTACAACGCGCCGGAATGGACGATTGCGCAAAACATCCATCATCTGGCCGATACGCATATGGTCTGCATCCGCCGCTTCAAGCTGATTCTGACCAGCCCCAGCTTTCAGTTCACCGCCTATGATGTGAACGCCATCGCCGAAATGCCCGATGCCAAAGACGCTGATATTGAGCATTCGCTGAAAATCCTCGAGGGCTTGCACGCGCGTTGGGCGGTTTTGCTGGAAAATATGAGCGACGTCGAATGGGGCAAGATTGGCAAAGCAGCAAGCCCGGACCGCCCCGATTACAGCCTTGAGGAACTGGCGCGAGTCTATGCCCAGCACGGCATCAACCATTTGCAGCAGATTCAAGACGTGCTGGACAAGATGCCCGCGTGACCAACGCCGGCTTCAGCGTTCCGACCTCATCCCAATTTGACTTTCGCGCCACCGTGCATAGCCACGGCTGGTTGATGCTGCCGCCCTACCGATGGGATGAAGAGGGCGGCACGCTCAGCTATTTGCTGCAAACGTCCGGCGGCGAGGTTCAGCGCCTGCAAATGAGCGAAGCCTGCGGCGGCGTTCGCGTGGACCTGCCCGATTGTGCAAACCTCAACCCAGCGCTGCTAGCTGAGCTGGCGGCCGCAGTAACGCGAATGCTCAGCATCGAGTGGGATCTGAGCCTCTTCTACCAAGCCATGCGCGCGCATGAAGGCTACGCTTGGCTGGAGACGGAGCGGCGCGGCCGCATCCTGGTCTGCCCGAGCCTGTGGGAGGACCTGGTCAAAGTGCTGCTGACTACCAATTGCAGTTGGTCGCAGACGATCAACATGACGGGCCAGCTATGTCAACTGGGCGCGCCCCACACCGCCGATGCCGACTGGCGCGCCTTTCCTACTGCGCAGACCATCGCCGCGCTGCCCATCGACGAGCTGTCCGAAGCCGTCCGCGCCGGCTACCGCACAGCCTGGCTGCATGAACTGGCAGGGCGGATTGCCGATGGCGACGTCAATCTGGACAGCTGGCAGGCGCTGGACAGCGACGCTCTGTACAAGGCGGTGAAATCTTTGAAGGGCTTCGGTGATTACGCCGCCGGCACGGTCGCGCGCATGCTCGGACATTTCGACCGGATCGCCATTGATACGGCCTGCCACGCCATGTTCGCCGAGCGGCACAACAGGGGCGTCAAAGGCAGCGCGGACGATATCAAGGGACATTACGCGCAATTCGGCCAGTGGCAGGGCCTGGTGATGTGGATGGACATCATGCGCCATAATTCCAGTTGAGACTGCCTCAGCAATTCCGATCAAGTAGTGAAAAAGATCTGCCACCGAGTACACAGAGGAAAACAGGGGACACCGATTAAAGCTATTCATCTAAGATTGGGCAGCGACTGTTCCATGTTTGGGACAGCGATTCAAGTAGCGCGATTATCGAATCCTAAAATGAACCTCTGTGCCCTCGACTTCACTCTGTGTCCTCTGTGGCAAAATAATGCGCTGGTTACAGGTTTCGCTTTGCTCTACTGGATTTGCTTCTCCCAGCCGCCGGCGATAAAGGCGGCCGCATCGGCTTTGAGCTTCGCCAATGACGGCTCGTGCAGGTACATCATGTGCCCGGCGTCGTACTCGGCGATGGTGACATTATCGCGCAGCGCCGGGTCCAAACCCATGTGCGCCAGCGAATAGTAGGCGGCCTGGAATGGCGTGGCCAAGTCGTAATAGCCTTGCGCCACCAGCACGCGCATGAAGGGATTCTTGGCAAAGGCGGCGCGCAAGCCCTCGCTCGTATCCGGGAATTGCCCGCCCTGGTATTTCCAGTTTTCGTTTACTTTGAAGCTGAGGATTTCGTAATTCAGGTCGGTCTCGTAGCCCAGCTGCCCGCGGACGTACTGATTGTAGACGGCGGTATAGGGCGGGACGATGGCGTTCATCGACGGGTCAAAATCGAAGGCTGTGCCCTCGGCCGAGGCCATGATGCCGATGAAACGGGAATCGAGGCGGCCGACGGCGCGTTTGTCATCGCGCAGCAATTCCTTGCAGAAGCTCATGATATTGATGCGCAGGTCGGCGCCCAGGATGAAGCGCTGCGACAAGCCGGTGTAACGCGACAAGCGCTCAGCGACGGCCAGCGTTTCGCTCTCGGATAGCCGATCACCCTGGGCCAGCGCCACCGTGTACTCCCCTTCCGCCCAGTCGGCGACTTCATGCAGCAGCTCACGCAGTTCGCGCGCTTGCAGCTCCTCCGCCAGCTGGCCGTGGTAGTGCGCAGTGGCGCAGAAGCTGGGCAGATAAAGCGTGTAGGGCAAGTCATTTGCTTTGGTGAAGCGCAGGGTCTGGAAGTTTAGCACGGTCGAGATCAAGACCACGCCGTTGAAGGCGATGCCGCGGTCGATCAGATGGCCGGCTAAACCGGCGGCGCGCGTCGTGCCGTAACTCTCGCCGGCCAGATACAGCGGCGAGGTCCAGCGCTGGTTGCGAGAGAGATAGAGGCGGATGAATTCGCCGACGGCTTCGAGGTCGGCTTCCAGACCCCAGTATTTCTCGTTGTCGGCCGGCTCGGCGGCGCGGGAGTAGCCGGTGCCGACCGGGTCGATGAAGACCAGATCGCCCAGATCCAGCCAGGTCTGGGCGTTGTCGATGAGCGTATACGGTGGCGGCGGCATGAAGCCCTCTTCGCCCATGTCGACCCGTTTCGGGCCCAGCGCGCCCATGTGCAGCCAGATCGAGGCCGAGCCCGGCCCGCCGTTGAAGACGAAAATCAGCGGGCGAGCGGCGGGGTCGGCGTCTGTATCGAGGGTGTAAGCGGTGTAGAAGATCTGGGCGACGATTTTGTCTTTTTCGTCCTTGAGCAGCATGTTGCCGACGGCAGCGGTGTAGCTAAGTGTGTCGGCGGCAAGCTCAAGCTCATGCGTCGTGAGGATCGGCGCTTTTTCGGTGATGTCGGGTTTGTCGTTCGCGGTCGAATCGGCTTTCTCAGTCATCTTGCGCTCCGTATTTTGCTTCAATCAGACGATTCAAAGCGGTGACAAGCGGCGGCAGCTCATCCGTGATCACTTCCCAGAGCACATCATAATTGATTATCCGATAGCCGTGGACAAGCTTGTTGCGCATGCCGACGATATCTCCCCAATCGATTTCCGGGGCTACCGCCCTCGTTTCTTCGCTGACGTGGTTCGCGGCTTCGCCAACAACCATGACTTCTCTCACCAATGCCGACTGCAACATTTCGTCAATATCTATGTCGGCGCGCGTTCGTCCGGCAGCAAAGCGGCGGGCTTTCTCAGCCGCGTCGCGCATATCCAGCAGACGCAGGCGGTCTTTGTCGGGCTTTTTGGGCATAGGCTTGCTCCTGTTGGGAGTGATGCCGTCGACATCGTATATCGGCTCGGCGCTGTCGATGACCTCCTGGCGAATGTAAGGACTGAGCGTCTGTGGCGTGCCCAGGTCCACGGGCCGTCCAATCAACTCGCTGATTTCCCTTTGCTGCCGGATCGTTTCAAAAGCATCCAAGTCCGCCCCTGGCGCGTATTCCACCAACAAGTCAATGTCGCTTTCGGGCGAGAAGTCATCGCGCAGCGCCGAGCCAAAAAGCGAGAGCCGCCTAATCGGACGCTGCTGGCAATAGGCGCGGATTGCCTCGAGCGGCAACTGCAACTTAGCCGTCTTGTTCATCTTATTTCCCACTCTAATGCTTGCGCGGGGTCAAACAGTATAACATGATCGCGCCAGCCAATGAATGCAGCGCCATGCCCGTGGCGCGCAAGCCATCTTCCGCAGACTGCGCGACTGCGGCGGTTCTCACACAAATCTGCCGCAATCCCGCATAATGCGCGACTATATGGTCGCCTACGGAACATGACTCAGTGCTACACTGTGTCCAGTTTGCGCCTGACCTAACAAAGATCCGCGCTCACGCCTCCCGTCCGTCCATTGCTGACGAGTCTGTCTATATGGCAAAAAAAGTTTCCCGTTTATGGCAAAACTGTCACAAAGCGCCTTTTCTGCCATAAAGCGCTGGATCTCTGCCACATAAGCTCGAATCGCTGCCATTCCCTTGTGACAATCTGCCACAAAACCCGCGCCCACTGCCACAAAAGCCGCAAGCTTGGCGGTATAATCAACCTGAGCAAGCCAACTGTGCCGCCAATGCCCAAGCCGCAACGCCAGTACCGCACACAAGCCATCATCCTCAGCCGGCGCGACTTCGGCGAGTCGGACCGGCTGCTGGCGCTGTACACGCCGCTGCGGGGAAAAATCCGCGCCATCGCCAAGGGCGCCCGCAAGCCCAGCGCCAAGATCAGCGGCCACGTCGAGCTCTTCACGCGCAGCGACTGTCTCATTCACCGCGGGCGCAACCTCGACATCCTGACGCAAGCGGAGCTGATCGATGCCTATCTCGGTTTGCGCGAAGATTTGGGCCGCGGCGCTTACGCCAACTATGTCGCCGAGCTGCTGGATCGCTTCACGGCCGATGAAGAAGATGACAGCGGCGATATCTTTCTGCTGCTGCATCAGACCTTGTCACGCATCGCGGATAGCGCTGACCCGCGGCTGGCGGCGCGTTATTTTGAACTGCGGCTACTGGATCTGACGGGCTTCCGGCCGGTGTTGCATGAGTGTGTGGCGTCGCGCGCCGAATTGTTGCCGGCGCCGCAATTTTTCAGCCACGAAGAGGGCGGCGTGGTCAGCCGCGCGGCCGCGCCACAGGTAGCCTCTGGGCTAACCGAGATCGATTTCGACACATTGAAGCTGTTGCGACATTTGCAGCGCAGCAGCGAGTCATACGCCGCGGTCGGCAGCCTGCGGATTACAGCGGGTCAGCATCAGCGGGCCGAGCGGATTATGCTGGGTTATGTGGCGCACTTGCTGGAGCGGAAGTTGGAGAGCGTCGATTTCATTCATCGGCTGCGGCGTCAGTTTTCGCCGTGCGCGTGACCAAATGAATAAACTCGGAGCGACAAGCCGGGCTGGGTTTGCTATTCGCCATCGTCAGAATCCGGGACGAAGCCCATACCGCGCGACGACGCGAGGATTTCTTTGATGGCTACTAGCTCTTCCAACACACGGGTTATCAATTGCTCTAGATTCTCAAGGCGCTGTGACTGTTCGTCCAGCCGCTTTGAATGCTCTTGCTGTATGCGAAGACTCTGCGTTTGGTTGCTCACCACCGTTTCCATGATGTCTTCAAGACGGCTGATCCGCAACTCTTGGGCTTCCAAGCTTCGCCTCCTCAATGTCGGTAACTTAGCCGTTTGAACTCCCATTCAACAATAGCACATGGCTCTGGCTAATTCAATATGTCGCGATATACGTTTAAGGTCGCTTCGGCGATGCGCTCATGCGTGAAATGCGCCAGGAAACGCGCCCGGCCCTGCTCGCTCAGCTCGCGGCGCAAGCCCGGCTGATCGTGCAGTTCGCCGAGCGCGCGCGCCAGAGCCTGGACATCACCTTCGGGGACAATGCGCCCGGCCGCTCCGATGACGCCGGGGATGGCGCCGCTATCGCTGCCGATGACGGGCACGCCACTGGCCATCGCCTCCACCAGCACACGCCCAAATTGCTCCTTCCAGTTCGGGCGCGTCAACGAGGGCAGGACGAGCGTATCAATCTTGTGGTATTCCGCGGGCAAATCCGCAGAAGGCAATTGGCCGGCGAAAGTCAGGCGTTCCGCCACGCCTAGCGCCTGCGCCTGCGACTTGATTCGGTCGCGCGCCGGACCGCCGCCGACCAGTCTCAAGCGCCAGTCGCCGTCTAACTGCGCCGCAGCCCGCAGGAGGATGTCGACGCCTTTTTCCGACACGATGCGGCCGATGTAGCCGATGGCGAAGGGACGCTTTGGCCTGTTCTCGGGCGGCGCAAACAGGGTCTCGGACGAACCGAATTGAGGAATAGTCTGCAACGGTCCCCGATAGCCTTTGCCGCGCAGGACATCGGCAGCGGTCTCTGTGCCGGCGATGGCGTAGTCAGCGACCCGCATCACCCAACGCTCGCCCCGGTTGAATGGCGGCGGATAGCGGCGGGCGATATTCTGCCAGGTGAAAAACAGGCTTCTGGCGCCGGCGCGGCGCGCCAACCTCAGGGCTTGCCAAGTCGCAAGGTTGTAGGGCTCCTCATCGATATGCACGATCTGCGGCTGTGAGCGGGCTATCTCTCGCGCCAGTGTCGGGTAATGATGCAAGTGAAAGCTGCCGTTGAAACGGATGGGAATTGCGCGCAGGGTGTAACCGGTTGTGAAGCTGCGTTCTAGCGGCTGGGCGCCGCGCTCATCGTTCCAGGCGGGCGGTACGAGGACGGTCAGCTCAACTCCGCGCCGGGCGATAGCTTCAAGCTTCGGCTGATAGATGCCGACGACACAGGCTTTGGAGAGCATCAAGACCCGCATGGATAGTTGTGTGACCTGCCGCCCTTTAGCGTCGGCGCCGCTTATACAATTTCGATGGGCGGGTTGCCGCAGTTGCCATTGGCGTCAAAGACGCGAAAGCTCAGATCGCGGAGGGAGAGTACGCCATAGGTTCGGGACGAGGCGCGCGCGCATTTGAACGTATAGAGCGATCCGGGATTGACCAGACACCCATGCTGCGTCTTGATGTGCAGCGGCAGGTGCGTATGCCCGGTGATCAAGACATCGGCCTTCAGCGACTCCAGCACCATCTTCAGGTATGTGGCCGAGAGGTGATCTTTGTACATGCCCCACATATTGTTGCCCGGCTTGCCGTGACACATGTAGATGGTGCGGCCCGCCATCTCTCCCTGCCAATCAAGCGGCAGCTGCTGCAAGTAGCGCAGATTGTCCTGCCGCAGGCCGTTCACCCACTCGTCGTGGTTGCCTCGAGCTACCGGAATGCCATGCGCGCGAATCAGATCGATAACGCGATCCGGATCGGGTCCACGCCCGACCAAGTCTCCGGCACACAAGATTTGATCTACATGATGATGTCTGTCAAAGCGATCGAGTACATCCTGTAGCGCGTCATAATCGGCATGTACGTCAGAAATGATTCCAATTTGCATCCAGACTCGACCTTAACCGTTCACTATGCGCCTCATTATACGACGGCGACTCTCTGATGTAGAGATACGATATTCCTACGTTCTTTGGGCCCGCAACGCTCACAATCCGCCATGCCTAATCGCAAAGCGATACGGCGCCAACCTCCTTAACATAATACGGAATGCGAGGCGGCCATATAGCGCCCTCACTAACTACTAATCATGACATTCTTCGGCGTGGTCTTCTGTGGCGACCAGTGAACCAGGGCAGTTGCCCGATGTTGCACAGCATGCAAGTCAATTGCAAAACGCGCGAGAAATGAGATTTTTCGAGAGAAGGACATTAAGGCGATCTATCAATGACGAAGCTAACGCTATCGGTCGCGCTCCTGGTTTTGGCAATTCTCATGTTTGTGGCACCGTCAATGGCCGGGCAAGCCACAGGGCAATCACTGGCCGACATCGCCCCACAGATTTCCGCGTTGGGCGCGTAGTCAGCTTGTCGCGGCTTCATTCACAGCAGATTTCCCGAACCGCACTGCGGACAGGTTTCGTCGGCGCGCGCGACGACAGCCTTACAATCATCACAGATGGCGACCTGGCCTTTCGCCAAGTCGTGGTCAAGCGATACGCGCTCATCAAAGACGAAGCATTCTCCCTGCCACATGGATTCCGCAGGCGCCACTCTTTCCAGATAATTCAAGATGCCGCCGCGTAAGTGATAGACCTGCTCGAAACCTTGCTGCAACAAATAGGCGCTCGCTTTTTCACAGCGGATTCCACCAGTGCAATACATGGCAACGCGCTTGTGCCGCATCGGGTTCAGCGACTGGTCAAGATAGCCGGGTAATTCGTTAAATGAACTGGTCTGCGGATTGTGAGCACCTTCAAAGTTGCCCAGTTGCACTTCGTAGTCATTTCGCGCATCAATCAGTATGACATCGTCCTGCGCGATCAAGCGGTTCCATTCTTCCGGCTCGATATACTGGCCCACCTGCTTCAGCGGATTGGCGTCAGTCGCTTTCAGCGCGACAATCTCGCGTTTCAGGCGTACCTTCAGGCGCTGAAAGGGAATGATGCAATGGTATGATTGCTTGACCATCATATCGGCGAAGCGCTTATCGCTGGTTAAGTAGTTAAGTACGCGGTCGATACCCTCACGCTCGCCAGCGATCGTCGCGTTGATGCCTTCCTCAGCCAGCAAGATGGTGCCGCGAACCCCCGACCCGCCGCAAATCAGAAGCAGCGGCTCGCGCAAAGCTCGATAATCCGGCAAGCGAACAAATTTGTAGAAGGCGGCAATGCAGATTTCTTGGTTCATAGGTCTGCCAGTCCAAGCCGATCTTAGGTTATTGTAGTCTGCGGCGCGGCCATTTGGCAGTTGATTTCGCCTCGGCGCCGGGATTCCATAAGCCAAGTTGAGACATCGGCGGGGCAACCGGCGGGCTTTGGCATACAAGCATTGCACTGGCACGCCGGGCTCCCCGCTCCGCTAACACACTCGTCTCAAATGGAAGCCTAACTATGCTATACTTCGCTTATGAAAATTGGTCTCAACGCGCATCTGCATTCGCAGCAAGCGGGGTATCGCTCGGCGGGAATCAAGGGCTATATCGCCAATCTCCTCCGTCACCTGCCGGCGTCGGCCCCGGATCACTGGCAATTTGAGGCGCTTGTCGGCGCGGCAAACTCGGCGGAATTCAGGCGCGTCAGGCTATCTCGCTCAGTGCTGGATACGCAGTCACCACTGCGGCGCATCATCTGGGAGCAGACGCTGCAGCCGCTGAAGCTACGGCAGTTCGATCTCTATCATGCCCTGGCATTTGTGGCGCCAGTCGTGCTGACCGCGCCGATGGTGGCAACGGTCTACGATCTCAGTTTTTTGCGCTTTCCCGAGCGGCTCAGTCCGGCGCGCCGACTTTACCTGCGCCACATGACCGCGCTGACTTGCTCCAGGGCGCGGCGGGTCCTGGCGATCAGCCAAAGCACGGCTGATGACCTGGTGACTCTGCTGGGAGTAGGCGCCGACAAGATCGATGTAACGCCGCTGGGTTTTGACCGGGCAGTTTTTCGGCTGCTGTCCGCGAATGACAGCGGGCGGTTTCGCCGCGAAAAGCAGCTGCCCGAGCGCTTTTGGTTATATGTCGGGACGCTCGAACCGCGCAAGAATCTATCCACCGTGCTGCGAGCATACCGGCGACTTTCGCGCAGCGAACGACTGCCGCTAATCCTGGGCGGCGGCATCGGCTGGCGGGGGCGCGCTATCCTGGATGAAATTAACCAACTGGGGCTGGGCGACAGCGTAAAGCACATCGGATTCATCCCTGCCGCCGAATTGCCATTTTGGTACAATTGCGCTGAAGCATTTGTGTACCCATCGGTCTTTGAAGGCTTCGGCTTGCCCGTGCTGGAAGCCATGGCCTGCGGTACGCCGGTGTTGACATCGGACGCAGCTGCGCTGACGGAAGTTGCGGGATCGGCGGGTAAGTGTATCCCGGCCAACGATGTCGACTCGTGGGCGGACGCACTCAAGCGCGTAAAGTCAGATGAAGCCTGGCGCGCAACGGCCCAAGCAGACGGCTTGGAGCGGGCGGCGCAGTTCAGCTGGGAGCGTACCGCCCAGCTCACAGTCGGCAGTTATCGCAAGGCCATGAAGAAACGTAATCTGCGGCAGCCGCAGGGCGGCGATGCAGCCTATAGCGCTCGAACACGCTGCCTAAAGCCCCCAGCAGCAGCAAACGGCAATTTGAAAGATCGATCGAGTGAACAGGCGGCTGGGCTTGAATCCAAATAATGCGCGTTTATGGCAACAAGCGCGGGCCATTAACTGTGGCGGGCGCGGCTAAACGCCATGAATGCTAATTTGCAGCTTTCGGAACGCCCGACCATAGAGCCGCGCTGGCTCTTCCCGCTGATTGACGGTGCGTTGGCATTCCTTGCCTTTGGGCTGGCGTACGTCTTGCGTTACGAACTGCAGATCGGCCCGGCTGTGGACACCATCCAGCGCGACTTCGGCCCCTACATTCCCTTTGCCGCCGTCTACGCGCCGCTGATTTGGCTGAATTATCAGCGCAACGGCCTCTACCGCAACATCGTAGGCAGAGCCTGGCTGGAAGAGATCTACCTGATTGCCAGCAGCGTGGCGGTTTCCATCGTCATTGTGCTGGCGCTGTTCTACATCTTGCAGCCGCTAGTGACCAGCCGCCTGATGCTGGTGTATGTGGCTGCGCTGACTATGATCGTCGCTTCAGTATCGCGACTGATGCGGCGTTGGGCGCTGGCGTATTTGCGGCACCGGGGGATCGGCATTCGCCGTGTGCTCATCATCGGCATGGGCGAGATCGGACGGTCCCTGCTCGGCATCATGCTATCGCGCCCGGAGTTTGGCTACCGTCCGGTCGGATTCCTCGACGATGACGCTGAAAAGAGCGCTATGAGCATGGGCCGGGTCGAGGCCATGGGCGGTACTGCGCAGCTGGCGGAAGTTATCGAAGCGCAAATGGTGGACACCGTCATCATCACTTTTCGCTGGAGTCACTACGATCGTATTCAGGATCTCACTGAAGTGTGCCGGGCGGCCAATACCGACCTGCGCATTGTGCCGGAGATCATGCAATTGAATATCCGCCAGGTGCAAGTGGAAAACCTTGATGGCATCCCGCTGCTCGGCATCGGCGCGCATCGTTCCTTTAGCCGCGCCAATCAATTAATCAAACGCGGCCTGGACCTGGCGCTGGTGGTTGTTACCTTGCCGTTGTGGGCGCCGGTCAGCCTGCTGGTGGCGCTGGCGCTCAAGTTTGAAGGCGCCGGCCCCATATTATTCCGGCAGGTACGCGTCGGCAAAGACGGCCTACAATTCCGCATGGTCAAATTTCGCAGCATGATAGAAGGCGCGGAAGAGTTGGAAGAAGCCATGTTGCGTGATTCGGGCGAAGATCCGCGCCATCCCAAGTTTATCGACGACCCGCGAATCACCCAGGTGGGCCGCTTCCTGCGGCGGACCAGCCTGGATGAATTGCCCAACCTCATCAATGTGGCTCGCGGCGAAATGAGCCTGGTTGGTCCGCGGCCGCCGACGCCGCGCGAGGTCACGCTCTACGAACCGCGGCATACACGCCGCCTGCAGATTACACCGGGCATCACAGGCTGGTGGCAGGTGCGCGGGCGCAGCAACGTACCCTTCGACGAGATGTGCGAGATGGATATGTACTACATCGACAACTGGTCAATCTCGATGGACATCGAGATACTGATGCTCACTATCCCGCGCGTCTTTTTGCGCAGCGGCGCCTACTGACGCGGGCTCCGTCAGCGGCTGAACGATAGCGGCCAGGCGCGCAATCGCTTGCGGCGCCATCGGCAGGAAGTAGAGTGGACGCACCTGAGCGAATAGATCGCACACAAGGCCCAGCAAGTCGCCGGTGACTGCCTGGCCCGGCGAGCGGTCGTAGCACCAGAACACAAGTATGAGCATCAGAGCCGTATAAAGGGCTGCGCCCATATCCCGCGCCTGCTGTTCGCGCAGCGCATCGTCGGATTGCAGCACCAGGCGCTCCATGGCAGCAGTCAGCCGCTGAGCAGACAGTCCGGACATAAGGTCAAATTCAGCGCCGTCAACCATTGCGCTGGCGAATACCGCCGTTACGACGTCGCGATCTTGCGACAGGGTTCGCAGGGCGAACGACAGTGTTTGACTGTAGCGATCGGCCATGGCGCCGGCGGCCAGCGAATCAATATACGCTGCCAACTCGTCGATCTTCGCCTGAACCAGCGCCAGCGCAAGCGCCTCTTTGCCGGGAAAGCAGCGCCTAACCGCAGCCAGGGGAAGTCCCGCTTCGGCTGCAATGTCGGACATAGTCGCTGCGGCGTACCCAGAACGACGGAAGCAGGTCATGGCCGCGTTAACCACATTTTGCCACGCCGACACAGCCTCTGAATTCAACTCGATTTGTTTACCCATAACAGCAGAGATCTTGGCGCAAGGCCGCGCAAGATGCAAGTCGGCTTGGGAATTAGGTCTGGTGAAAATCGCGGAACCAATTCGCTCTGCGAACGCGGCACAGGTAAGTTAACCGCAGAAGACACAGAAGTAAGCGCAAGAATGTAATTGAAAACTTACGAGTTCAGCCCCCACCCCCAAACCCCCTCCTGCCATCTCTATGGCAGGCATCCCATAAAGAGGGAGGGGGCTTAATCGTAACGTATACGAAGCTTTGCACCCCTTCCCTCCTTGTGGG
>WTGO01000142.1 GCA_011523515.1 Chloroflexota bacterium | reverse complement strand
GGGCTAGGGGATGGGGGGGAATCTCACCCCTTAGCCCGCTACCAGGCGCGCTTCGATCTGCTTCGACAGCTTCTTCAGCGCCTGCTTGGCGATCTGCTTGGCGGCGACATCCAGCAGCCGCTGGCCGACCGCCGCGATCTTGCCGCCGATGCGGGCGTCGCCGGCGTAATGCATAACCGTGCCGCTGCCATCCTGCGCCAGGCGGATCGTGCCCTCGCCAGTGACGTGCCCGGCGGGACCCTTGCCCTCGACCAGTATGCGATAGCTCTCCGGCTTGTCGATGTCGACCAGCTCAAATTTCGATTCGAACTTGCCGTTGACCGGGCCGACCCGCACCGCCAGCTTGCTCTGGTATTTATTCTCGCCGATGGCTTCCAGACCTTTCGAGCCGGGGATGATGGCGCCGAGGACGTCGATGTCCATCAGCACATCCCAGACCAGCTCGCGCTCGGATTCAAAGTCGTAGCTGCCTTCAATGTGCATACGATGCCTCCTTGCCGTATTGCGCCTATGATAATGAACTTCTGCTCAAATTACGAACCCGGCATTTGGTATGGAGCCGTGGCGCAGGCGCGGCAGTTTGTTTCCAGCGGGCAGTTTGGTAAAATAAGAACATCAAGTGCAGGGATGAAAGGCGCAGGCCGCCATGGTCATGGAACGGCTGTACATCAGCGCGGAGCGTTTTTTTGAAATCGCCGGAAGCCCGGAATATGGCGACCGCATAGTCGAGCTCGTTGAAGGAGAAATGGTTGAGATGCCTTTGCCAAGTGGAGAGCACGGCGAGGTCCTTGCCATCCTTACCATCAAGATCGGTAATCATGTCTTGGAAAATAATCTTGGGCGAATCGCGACAGGAGACACGGGTTTCATTCTCGAACGCAATCTCAATGGTCGTGATACTGTGCGTGGTATGGACTTGGCTTTTATCAGTCGATTCAAAGCACCAGCGCCATTGCCGAACACATTTGTGGATTACGCGCCTGATATGGCTGTGGAAGTCATTTCTCCCAGCAACGAAGCGGCCGATATACGTCTGAAAATACGGCAACTGCTGGCCGGGGGCACGGCGCTGGTCTGGATCGTATATCCCGATTTACGCATTGTGGATGTCCATACGCAGGAGGGCGCATCCACGCTCGAAGAAGGCGACACGCTCAACGGCGGCGATGTCCTGCCCGGCTTTGAACTCCCCGTGCTCCAGATTTTCCCGGTTCCCGAAACCAGCTAATTCCCCACCCGCAGAATCACCTTGTTGATGCCCCGCTCGTAAGCCAGATTGCTCGCGTAAGCCTGCGCCGTCTGCGACAGTTCAAAGCGGTGCGACACCAACTCCTCCAGTTTGACCCGGCCCGAACTCGCCAGTTCAATCGCGCGCGGATAAGTGTGCTTCATGCGCCGCGACATCATGATCGTCAGCCCTTTGCGCCGCGCCACCGAATGCTGCAGCTGCAGCTTGTCGTCCGGCGGGATGCCGACCAGGACCAGCCGGCCGCCGTAACGCGCCATATCGGCCGCCTGCTGCACGGAGTGGTCCGCCCAGGCCGCTTCGATCGCTACATCGACGCCGCGCCCGCCGGTCACATCCATGACGGCGCCTGCCGGATCGCATTGGTCGACATTGAAGGCGTGAGTCGCGCCCCACTCCCGCGCCTTGCGCAGGCGCCAATCGTATTTGTCAAAGGCGAAAACCTGCGCCGCGCCCGCCAGTGCAGCCAGCCGCGTAATCAGCATACCAACCGGCCCCGCGCCGAGCACGCCGACCGTTCCCCCCACGCGTATCTTGGCCAGGTCGACTGCGTGGATGGCGACGCCCAGCGTCTCCAGCAGCGGTCCAACTTCATCGCTCAGCGCGTCAGGCAGGGGGAAGCAATTGCGCGCGCTGACATTCATGCGCTCGCGCAGGGCGCCGTCTTCCGGGAACAGTCCGTAGAAATTGTGATTGGGGCAAAGGTTGGGATGACCAATTTCGCAGAGCTCGCAGCGCCAGCAGGGCACAGCCGGCTCGACCGCCACGCGCTGCCCCAGCACCAGCGGCTGATGATTCCCGTCCAGCGCGTCCTTGCCCAACGCAGCGACCACACCCATAAACTCATGCCCCAGAATGACGGGTTCGCTCAATTTGGTGTAGCCGATTCGGCCGGCCTCATACATGTGCAGATCGCTGCCGCATAGTCCGACCGTGCCGATGTTGAGCGTGACTTCGCTGGGGCCGGGCGGCGGCGGTTCCGGCTCGGCGGCGATGCGGATGTCTTTCGGTCCGTGCAGGCGCGCGACTTGCATGGTTCGATTCCTCGTCTGGGGATGACACCGCGCTAATTTTACACTGTCGCCGGCAAACAAAAAGAGGGCGACTGCGAGGAGCCGCCCTCCAATGCAGCGCAGGTCGCTGCTTGTTAATTATTCGCTGTCCGCGTCCAACTGCGCTTGCTGCTCAGCGATCATTTCATCCGTGCAGCGCAGGGTCTCCAGGAAGGCCAGGTCAACCGCGCGGCGCTGGTCCACTGTCATATCGTCCAGGTATGGATTCACCTCGGGCAGGCCTGGCGTAACGCCTTCGCTGCTCTGCCCGTCTTCTACCACAAAGTCAGCCGCAGCAAGTACTTCTGGTGAAATCTCAAGACCCTGGTCGGCCGCTACGTCCAAATTCACGCCCACGCTCATGTCGTTTTGCAAATTGATGCCGGCGGCGGCAATGTCCATCGCGCCTTCCCAATGCGCGAGCAGCATACGCGCTGCGATGACGCCTTCCTTGAAGTAGCTGTAGACGCCAGCGCCGATTGTCGCGCCGCGATAAACGGCATTGCCCGCGGTATACATGACGGGCAGGCGATGTTCGTTCGCCACTTGCATATCAGGATTTTGCAGAAGCATCAAAGGGACAATGCGATCGTAAGGCGCCAAAAACTGTGAAGCGGAGACGTGCGCCGGTTTGATGCAGGGCGCATCGGCGATGCCGGCGACATAAGGGTTGGGCACGACGTTGAAGACAATTATTGGCGGGTCGTCCATTTCCAAGGTGGCGTTCACGGCCAATTGCGACACCGGCGTGGTAATGGTAATCAAGGCATCAGGGTTTTTATCCAGCGCATCGCGCACCATAAGATTCGCAAGGCCGATGTCGTAAGCGGCATCGCCCTCGAGGTCTTGCCGCTGGTCCAATGTAGCGCGTTCCTCCTCATTGATATAGCCATAGGCTTGCAGCAAATCGAGCGTGCCCTTGACCGACAGATTGACGTTGGAAGGATCCTTAATACAACGATCTATAGAAAACAGCTTCAGGTCAAACGCGCGGCTTCGCGTGGAAACAAGAAGCGGGCGCTCGTCTCGCTCCGTCCGCTTTGGCGCGCGCTGCGGCCAGCATGTTCGGCCTTTCCTGCGGCAGAAAGCCCACTAACGACGTCGGCGCCGGGAATTTTCGCCTAACGCTCGCCCATGTGGTATCGTCAGCTTGAACTGAACGTAAATCATGAGGCGAATGAGCGTGGCTGCGACGACGGTAACGGACAATCAAGCGCTGAATTTTCACTTGATGCACCCGGGCGAAGACAGCTCGCCGGGCGATCCCAACGCCATCTTCTTCCTCGACGGCTTTTGTCATCTGCATTACATTTTGAAACATCAATGGCGGGGCGAAGTGTCCTATGCCTTCATTCACGCGACCAGCGAGGATATGCTGCATTGGACCTGGCAGACGACCAAATTGCAGCCGTCTTTCACCGGGCACGGCATGTTCAGCGGCACCGGCTTCATCACCAAAAACGGCAGGCCCGCCGCCATATATCATGGGCAGAAATCCGGGCGCAACTTCATCGCCATCGCCAAAGATCGGCAACTTTCCGCCTGGGAAAAGCCCTACGCCATCGAGCCCCTCACCCGGACCGGCGATAAGCCTGACATGACTCATTGGGACCCGGACTGCTTCCTGATCGACAATATTTATTACGCCATATCCGGCGGGCAAAAGCCGCCGATTCTGCGCTCGCATGATCTCAAAACCTGGACGTATCTGGGCGACTTCCTGCAACACGAACTGCCCGACACCGCCATCGGCGAAGACATCTCCTGCCCCAATTTTTTTCAGCTTGGCGACAAGTGGATGCTGCTCTGCATCAGCCATCCTTACGGCTGCCGCTATTATCTGGGCGATTGGGACAGCGCAGCCGAGCAATTCGTACCGCAGACGCATGGTCGCATGAATTGGCGCCGCCCGCAGCAATCGCTCTACGCGGCGCTGGATCGCGATTACTTCGCGCCGGAGTCGGTGCTGACGCCCGATGGCCGGCGCGTCATGTGGGCCTGGCTGCGCTCGCTGCACGCGGATATCGCCGAGCGCAGCTTACAGTCGCTGCCGCGCGAATTGTGGCTGGGGTCAGACGGACGACTGCGGATGCGCCCGCTGCGAGAATTGGAGACGCTCCGCCACGATCGCGTCCAGCTCGATCAAGTCGAAGTCCCGGCGAGCTACAACGACGAACAGCTGCTGGCCAGCGCGCCTATCGCCGAGTTGGATGGCGACGCCTATGAGATCGAAATCGTTGTCGAGCGTTCTCAAGCAGAACGCAAGCGCTTTGGCGTACAGCTTTTCGCGGATGAGACGCGCGCCGGACTCCCGGTGCTCTTCCTGCCCGAATACGGCCGCTTGCGCGTCGGCGATACCGAAGCGCCTTTCGCCGTTTCCGACTTGCCCGCCGGGGAGGGCATTCACCTGCGAATCTTCATCGACAAGTATCTGGTGGAAGTCTTCGTCAACGACAGGCAAGCGGTAGTCGCCTGTGATATGGAGTACCACGCTGCCGGCAACCTGCGCGGCTACTCCTTCGTCAGGCCGACACACTTTCGCTCGGTGAACATCTGGCGCTTGAAAGCGACCAACCGCGGTTTCTTTGACGCGAGAGCAAGCCGGATCTGGGAAGTCGACGAAAACTAAAGCGGTGGACGCCGCTCAGAACTGCCGCCGACAAAAGGCGTGACTAGAAACGAAAAGGGCGATTGTCTCCAACCGCCCGGTTTTGTCACGCCCTTAACGATGTAGAGGTCATTCGCCAGCAGCATCCAGCGCCGCTTGTTCCTCGGCGATGCGCTCGGCCGTGCACTCCAGCTCCGCCAGGAACGCGGCGTCGTCCGCCTTGCGCTCTTCCAGCGTCATCTCCGGCAAACTGGGCGGCTCGCTAAAGACATTGAGCTCCCCGTCTTCGATAACCATGACGGCCCTGTCCACTATGGAATCGGCAACGGTGATCCCGAATTCCTCAGCCGTATCGAGATTGACGGCCACGCCGATGTCCACTCTGGCGCTGATAGCGGTCGTGCTGACATCCAGCATACCGTCAATATAAGCGGCGATCATCCGCCCGACTGTCACGCCTTCGCCATAGAAGTCATCAAAGCCGGCCCCGACCACCGCGCCATGATGAATCATGCGCGGGGACACGCCGAAGACGGGGATTCCGTAGTCTTTCGCCACGCCAAGGACGGCCGGAATACCTCTCGACTCCGTGTAACCCGCGCCTATCATCAACATCTCAACGCCTTTGTCCGCCAGGCTCGCCGTCGCCTGGGGCAGATCAGCCCCCGATGCGATGGAGGCGACTTCAACGTTTAAGCCCAGCGCTTCGGCGAAATGAGTGATCTGGCTGACGCCGTAAACGCTTTGCGTTTGCGCCGGATCGACTATCGTGCCGATGGTCTGAACATCGGGCTGCTGGACCTGGGACAAGGCCACATATTGCTCGTAAGGAACCGTCACGTGGGAGCCGGTGACATGTGGCATCTTGATACAAGGCGAATCGGCGATGCCGGCGGAATAAGGCGCGCTGACGATGGCGAAGATTAGGATCGGCGGGTCATCCATTTCCTTGGTGATGTTTGCCGAAATCTGCGTGACCGGCGTTGAAAATGTCAGCAGAATGTCGGCGCCGCGATCCAGCGTCTTCTCCACCATTGCGTTCACGTTGGTGATGTCACTGGCTGCGTCCAGCCAAAACACATTGATGTGCTCGCCGGTCAGATCCAGGTTCTCATCCAGCAATTCGCGCTCGGATGGCGAAATCAACTCGTGAGCCTGCAAGACATCCCAAATGCCGGGTTTTGCAATATCCTCGGTTCCGGTGGCACGAAAGCGCAGGAAGGCGATCGTCGGATTTTCTTCGCCACTCGCAACAACAATTGGCGCGAAGACTGACAACACGGCGCAACAAAGTATAATTGCTAGGATTCGTTTAATCACATCGTCTCCCGAAGTATCGATTTGTGAACATTACATATCAATATATCACATTATTGAAGGTGTTGGTTACTTCTGGCGAGCGCGGCGCTGCTGCGATCTAGCTGTTCGCCGCGTCCAATTTGGCCTTTTGCTCGGCGATCATCGCCTCCCCACATTCTAGCGCAGCCAGGAATTCAAGGTCGGCTTCGCGCCTGTCCTCCAGGCTCATGGGTTGCAGTTCTGCGCCTATCTCCGGCAACTCGGGCGATACGCCCTCCGTGCTTGCCCCATCCGCGATTGTCCAGTCCGCCAATGCTTGCAACTCCTCAGAGATCGTGACGCCGGCCGCCGCCGCCGCATCTAGATTGAGCGCGACTGTGAAGCCCGGTGTCAGATTGATGCTGATCCGCGATAGATCAACCTCGTCGTTGAGGCGCGCCACGAGCATGCGCGCGGCAATGACGCCCTCGTGATAGAAACTGTAGAAGCCGGCGCCGACAGTGGCGCCGCGATACACATGCTGCGATACAGGCGAGAAGACGGCGATGCCATGTTCCGTCGCGTTGTCGACGATAGCCGACATGCCGATCGCTACTGTAGCGCCGCCCGGCACGACTATCGCCTCAGCGCCCTTGGCGATCAGGCTGTCCGTTGCAATTGGCAGATCAGACAGCGAGGATACCGTGGCTGTCTCCACCGCGATGCCCAGCTCACCCGCAAATTCTGCGATGCGTTCGCCGCCAAAAACGCTATCGGGCTGGGACGGATTGACAATGGCGCCAATTACGGTCAAGCCGGGATTGAACAGCGGCAGCAAATTGACGTACTGTTCATAAGGTATATCTGTCCGGGTTCCGGCGATATGGTCGTCTTTGACACAAGGCGCGTCGGCAATTCCGGCAAAATATGGCGCGCCGACAATGGCGAAAATGATCTGCGGCGGATCACGCATCTCACGCGCGGTATGCGCGGCCAGCTGTGTCACCGGCGTCGAGAGCGTCAGCAGGATATCGACGTCGCTGTCGAGGGATTCTTCAAGCATAAGTCTGGCGTTGGCCAAATCAAAACCGGCGTCGCGATAGATTACATCAATGTGTTCGCCATTGAGATCTTTCGATTGGTCCAGGATTGCGCGCTCATCGGCATTGATTAATCCGTAGACTTGCAGCATATCGAGGATGCCTTTTTCCGACAGCGAAACAAGCGACGAGCCGCCATAGCGCAGAATAGCGATCGTTGGCGTATCTCCATTTGCGCTGGCAAGTGATGTTACAAGGCAGTACAGGGAGACTACAATCAACGATGCGAATCTGTTCATAGGGCGGCTCCTGACAAACAGCTTCCAGGGGAGCAGAGTCAAACACTGTCATAGTAGTTTGCGTCTGCGTCTTGTCAAGTAATATCAGGTTTTCGTGAAAAGAAACAAAAAGAGGACGGCTCTCCCGAGTCGCCCTCTGGCTACGCGTCTCCTGTGCAGGGGCGCTTCGCTTAGGCGTCCGCAGCTTCAAGCGCGGCCAGCTGTTCGGCGATCATCTCCGGTGTGCATTGCAGCGCGGCCAGGAACTCCAAATCCGCCGCGCGCCGCTCTTCGAGAGTCATTTCGGGTAAGCTGGGCGGCGTCCGATCTTGCGTACTCTTGCCATTTTCGATGACGTAATCCGCCAGCGCCAGCAATTCCTCCGAAAAACTGAAACCGGCCTCGGTCGCTGAATCCAGGTTCAGCGCGACCCCAAGGCTGGGCAAGGCGTTGATGGCGAGCGAGGAGACATCAATGGTCTCTTCCAAATGGGCGGTCAGCATGCGCCCGACCACGACGCCTTCACGATAAAAGTCATCGAAGCCGGCGCCGATATGCGCGCCGCGGTGGACATTGCCGACCGCCGGAGAATATACGGGCACGCCATATTCCGCCGCCACTTCCGCAATTGCGGATAGCCCTCTGACTTCAAGAGCGCTGCTGGAGATCAAGATCGCTTCGACGCCTTTGTCCAGCAGCGTTTCCGCGGCCACCGGCACATCCGACAGATTCGTTATCGGAGCGGCTTCCACTGTCATGCCAAGCGCTTCGGCGTGTGTTCTGATTTGCTCTAGTCCATTGACGCTGTTTGGTTCGGCCGCGTTCACCATGGTGCCGACCTTACTTATATCCGGCTGCTGTACGCGCAGTAGAGACACAATCTCATCAAAGGGCACTTGCGCCTGGGTTCCCGCGATATGCGGCGGTTTTACACAGGGCGCGTCAGCGATGCCCGCAGTGTAGGGCGCGGATACAATGCTGAAGAGGACGAGCGGCCGCTGCTCCAGGTCGAGTGTGAGATTGGCGGCAATCTGCGCCACCGGCGTCATTAGCGGCAGCAAGATATCCGCGCCGCGGTCCAGCGCGTTCTCGACCATGATGTTGGCGGTCGGCAGGTCCATACCGCCATCCCCCCAAATGATATTGACATGCTCGCCTTCAAGATCCTGCACATCATTCAAAAGGGCGCGCTCATCGGCGATGATGAACTGGTAGGCTTGCAATACGTCAAGGATGCCCAGTCTCGTCAGCGCATTCAGCGGTGTCTGCCCAAAGCTCAAGATGGCGATGGTCGGCTTGTCCGCGTCTTGAGCCAGCGCCGGCGCCAGCAGCAATGACAGAGCGATTAGGACTAGCAAGGACTTCCAATACATTTCAACTCCTCATGTGACTGATCATATTTGTACGACTTACTCAGTCTCCGCGTCCAGCGCCGCCTGCTGCTCGGCAATCATCTTAGGACTGCATTCCAGCCCGGCCAGGAATTCCAGGTCCGCCGCGCGCCGCTCTTCCAAAGGCATTTCTTCCAACTCGGTTCCGACTTCGGGCAACTCGGGCGTGACGCCTTCGGTGCTTTTCCCGTCTGCAATCGTCCAGTCCGCCATCGCCATCAGGTCATCCGAGATCGTCACGCCGGCCTCGGCTGCCGCATCAAGATTGATCGCGACCGTGAAACCTGGTCTTAAGTTGACGCTCAGACGCGAGATGTCAATGTCGCCATTCAGATGACCAATCAACATGCGGGCGGCAGTTACGCCTTCGCGATACAAGCTGTAGAAGTCGGCGCCCACAGTTGCGCCACGATAGACATGCTGCGCGATTATGGAAAAGATTGGTATCCCGCCGGTCTCTGCGGCCGTCTCTACAATTGCGAGCAAACCGTTGGAGGTGGTGTAACCGGCGGGCAAAACGATCGCCTCGACGCCCTTGCTGATCAAGCTGGCGGCGGCAAGCGGCAAATCGGCAATTTTGACTACTGGAGCTACTTCGACTTGCATCCCCAATTCGTTGGCAAGATCGGTGATGCGTTCCGCGCCGAAGACGCTATTGGGTTCAGCCAGATTCACGATTGTGCCTATCAACTGCATATTCGGATCCTGCACCTTTAGCAGTGGCACAAATTCATCGTAGGGCACTTCCGTCTGCGTACCGGCGATGTGGCTGTCTTTGATACAAGGAGCGTCGGCAATGCCGGCGAAGTAGGGCGCGGTCACTATCGCGAAGATGACGGCCGGCGGGTCGTCCATTTGGCGCGTGATATTGGCCGCGATTTGTGACACTGGTGTTGAAAGGGTCAGGAGCGCGTCGGCGCCCCGGTCCAGAGCATCTTCCACCATAATATTCGCCGTCGGAATATCGAAGCTGGCGTCGCCATAGATGATATTAATGCGCTCGCCTTGCAGATCTTCCGCCTGGTCCAGAATGGCCCGTTCGTCCGCATTAACAATGCCGTAGGCTTCAAGCATATCTAATATGCCCGTTTCGGCCAAAGCCGTAAGGGTCGTGCCGCCGTAACGCAGAATAGCGATAGTCGGCTTGCCCGCATCCTGCGCCAGCGCTGGTGTCGCGACGAGTAGCGTCACGATTAGAAGTTGAATAATTGTCCTTGCGCGCATCGAGATTTCTCTCTGGTTACGCTGACATGCTTTGGCGTCACGCGACTTCTGGCATCAAATCGCGCTTAGCCTTGCGTACAGTCAATCGGGCGCAGTCCAGCGCCGGGCGCTATGAGCCGCTTGCGTCGAGCGCCGCCTGCTGCTCCGCAATCATCTCCGGCGTGCATTCCAGCCCGGCCAGGAATTCCAGGTCCGCCGCGCGCCGCTCTTCCAGGGGCATATCCGGCAGATTGATTTCGACTTCTGGCCATTGGAGCGTGACGCCTTGCTCCGTTTCCCCGTTCGATACCACATAAGCCGCCCCGTCCAACATGGCTTGCGGTATCTCGATGCCCTGCAGGCCGGCGGCATCAAGATTGACGGCGTAGGCGAAGTCATCGCTTTCGTAAATGCTGGTCCGCGATATATCCATGTCGCCGTTGAGATGACCGATTAGCATGTTGCCGGCGATGACCCCTTGTTTGTAAAGACCGAAGAAGCCGCCGCCGATCGTGCCGCCGCGGTAGGCGTTCTGCGGCGCGGAGAAGACGACCGGAAGCCCGTAGTCGTAAGTCAGCGACAGCAGCAGGCTAAATCCCTGGAAGGTGAAAATAGGGATGATGATGGCTTCGGCGCCTTGATCAGCCAGATTCTGGACCGCCTGATACAAGTCAGGCGTAACGACGATGGTTTCGTCAACGATGGTCAATGGCGGGTCGAGCGATTGGGCGATTGCCTTGATGCGCGATACGCCGACTTCACTGGCGCGCTGCTGGGGTGACCAAATTGCGCCCGCCACCTTCATGTCCGGGTTCTGCATTCGCAGCAGGGGCACGATGTCTTCGTAATTGGTGACGGGCACCGTGCCGATGACGAAATCGGGTTTAACACAAGAGGAATCAGCGACGCCGGTGATATAGGGTCCCGACGTCACGGTGAAGATCAGTTTGGGCGGGTCGATGAATTCGCGGATGGAATAATAGACGATTTGCGTCATTTGGGTGGTGAAGGTGACGAAGATATCGGCGTCTCTGTCGAGCGCCTCTTCTATGAGGACATTCGCTTCCATGCGGTCGAAGAGGGAATCGCCATAGATGATATTGACGCGCTCGCCTTCAATCGAGTGTTCTTCATCCAACAGCGCCCGCTCTTCCGGGTTGATGAAGCCATAAACTTCCAGCAAATCCAGGATGGCTTTTTCAGCCAGGGCGACATTGCGCGAATCACCCCATTTTAACCATGCGATCGTCGGCTTGTCGTTATCCTGCGCCATCGCCGCTGGGCAAATCAGCATCCCGATCAGTACCAGCCACAGCAAACCTTTCTTCGTCAACTTGTCCCTCCAGCGTTGTGATACGTGGATATCTCGATCTCTATTTGCGTTGCAAGTCGGGTCCCGTCTCTGGCAATTGGCAAGTCGCTGACTTAAGCCAGCAGCTGCCTGTCCGAGAGTTCGGCGCCGCTGTCCAAAGAATGAAAGCGTTCGATCAGGTCGCCCGGCGTCAGATTGCGGCGCTCTTCACCGGCGATCTCGAATACGATCTGACCCTGATTCATCATTATCACGCGGTCGCCCAGCTGGCAGGCTTGCTGCATACTGTGGGTGATCATCACCACCGACAAGTCATCGGCGCTGGCCAATTGCTCCGTCAGCGAAATCACCTGCTCGGCCGCGTTGGGGTCCAGCGCCGCGGTATGCTCATCCAGCAGCAGCAGTTTCGGCTTTGTCAATGTCGCCATCACCAGCGTAATGGCCTGCCGCTGGCCGCCGCTAAGCAAGGCGACATCGGCATCGAGCCGGTGCTCCAAACCCAAATGCTGCTGCTCCAATTGCTCAAAAAACCACGACTCGTGAGCGCTCTTGACGTCGCGGCGAAAACCCGCTTGCCGCCCGTGAATCGCCGCCAGCGACAGATTCTCGCGTATTGTCAGTCCCGGGCAAGTCCCCAGACGCGGATCCTGAAAAACGCGGCCAATGTCATGCGAGCGCAGGTATTCCGGCTTGTAGGTGATGTCGTCCCTGTCCAGCTCGATGCGTCCCGCATGCGGTTGTACCGCGCCCGAAATGACATTAAAGAGCGTACTCTTGCCGGCGCCGTTGGAGCCGATGACGGTGATGAACTCGCCCTCTGCCACAGATATCGAGATGTCTTGCAGCGCCCGCACTTCGTTGGGCGTGCCTTCGTTGAAAGTTACCGATACATGTTCGAGTGATAGCATAGTTTCACCTAGCCGCCGTGTCGCTGTCTGTAGCTCTTCCAACGGTCATAGAGCCGGGGCGCGCCCAGAGCCGCCAGCACAACCAGCGCGCTGACGAACTGAATGTCAGTCGTCGGCAGGTCCAGCGCGCTGAAAATCCAGGCGCGCGAAATGTCAAAGACCAACATGCCGGCGACCGCCGCCGCAAGCAGCTGACCGACAGTGCGCGGCCGCAGCAGCACCTCGCCGATGATCACCGCCGCCAAACCACGTATGATCAAGCCGAAGCCCAGGCTGACGTCCGCAAAGCCGAATTGCTGCACTACCATCGAACCGGCGATGGCCGCCAGCCCATTTGCTGCCATCAGCCCGATCGCGACCATCATGTAGTGGTTCAAGCCGGTCGCCCGCACCATTTGCGGGTTCTTGCCTGTGGCGCGTATCGCCAGGCCGATCTCAGTCCGCAAGAACCAATATAATATCACGAGCACGATGATCACCATGGCGCCGAAAATCATGATCTCCAGCAGATTGGTCGACTGCCGCCGCATTTGATCGCCGAATTGCTCGACCAGCCAATTGCGGAAATTCTTTGAGTGCCGGCTGATCAAGGTCTCTTCGCCCAGCAAGGGGATATTGCTCTTGCCGCCCATGATGTGCAGCGTGACCGTATAAGCCGCGGTGATGACGATGATGCTGGCCAGCAAGCCTTCAATTTTGAAGATGATGTCAATCAGCGCGGTCGCAAGCCCGGTGAGCGCGCCCGCTACGAAGGCGGCCAAGATGGCGAACTCCGGGCTATGTCCGTTAACGATGAGTATCGCGCAGGTCGCGCCGCCGATGGGAAAGGCGCCGTCCACAGTCAAATCGACAAAATTCAGCACGCGGAAGGTCAGGAAAACCGTGACGCCGGCCAGCGCGTAGCCCAACCCCTGGCCGATGGCGCCGATATTGACATTGCCGACGGACATGAAAAACGCCACCACCGCAGCCAGCGCGATCATGCGCAAGAAGAACTTGAAGCCCGCGCCGGAAGCGCGCGAAGGCGGCTGGTCGACCGATGGTGCTGTCGCGGTCATATTTGGGTTGCTCCGTCCTCAGGTGTTTATGCATCAAGTATATCATTATTAGGCTGAGTGTGCTGTGCAATGAATCATTGCGATAGCAAATGCGGCGTATCCTGAAAGTGATTCAGTACGTCAAGAATGAAAAAGCGCGAACTCGCGGCAATTTCGTTTTGGCGCAAGACATATCGCGTGAAAGCAAGAATAGGGAGCGCTTGACGGAACCCAAGAGGCTCCACGTAGATCTAAACCCCCCAGACCAGCGCCAGCCCCAGCAGCATCGTCAACAGCGCCACCAGCGTCATACCCGCGCCCACCTTGGAAAAGTCGCTGAACTTGTAACCGCCCGGGCCCATCATCAAGATATTCACCGGATGCGATATCGGCGTGATGAAGGCCAGCGAGCAAGCTATGGCTACCGCCAACGCCATCGCGCGCGGGTCAACGCCCATTTGCAGCGCGGCTTTGATGGCGATCGGACCGACAAGCAGCGGCGTCACTTGCCCGCCGATGACTTGCACCACCAACATCGTTAGTAAGGCGATGACAGCAAATAGAAGCAGCGGGCTGGCGTTCATCAGGCTAAACTCCAGGATCGAGCCGACGCGCTCAGCCAGGCCGCTCTCCGTGATGGCCAGGCTGAGCGGCAGCATACCGGCGACCAGAAAGATTACCCGCCAGTCCACCGCCGAATAGAATTGCTGCATAGTCAGGCAGCCGCTGATAACCATGGCCGCGGCGCCGGCCAGCATAGCGATCGGCAGCGGGATGACGTTCAAGATTGCAAGCGCCAGCACGAAGGCTGTTATGACGACGGCGAAGGGCGCTTTGCGGCTTTCATTTGTCTGTGCCGAGTACTCGCCGGCCGGCAAAATGAAATTGCTGTTGTGTGACAAGTTTAGAATGTCTGCGGATTGGCCGACGACCAAAATCGCGTCGCCGACTTGAAGTGGAATCTTGCGCACATCGGTGTGATAACTCTGCCCGTCGCGCCAAAGCGCTACCGCCAGCAGGCCCGAGTCGCGGTTGAGCTTCATTTCCGACAGCGTCTTGCCAATGGCGGCGGAACGCGGCGCAATCATGATCTCGATGGGTTCAATCGGCAACTCGTCCGCTGCGGCGCGCGCGCCGCCTTCAATTAGCTTAATGCCCCACGCCAACAACTGCTGCAGTCGCTCCTCGCGCCCGACAATCAACAGCTCGTCGGCGGGGTATATCATCTGATTCGATTTGGGTATGGTGATCGTCTCGCGCCCACGCCAAACAGCCGCCACCGTCAAGCCCAGCTCGGCGTTGATATCGCTTTCCTGGACCGTTTGGCGAGCAAGGCGGGAGCCAGGCAGGACGCGCACCTGCCACATCTGCTCGGCCAAATCATAAGTATCGTGCAAGTCGACTTGGTGCTGGGACTGCGTCAGCGTAGCGCCATCAGGCAGGGTGTGGCGGCCGATGAGCAGCATGTAGAGCAAACCGGCCGCTACAATCATGCCGCCCACCGGTAGAAAATCCAACATGCCCAAGCCAGCAATGTTTTGCGCAATCAGCAGCTCGCTCATCAGAATATTGGCGGTCGTGAAATAAGTCGCCATGCCGCCGACAGTGACGCCAAAAGCCAGCGGAATCATCAGCTTGGAGGTGGCCACGCCGCTTTCGCGCGAAACCTGCAAGACTGCCGGCAGCAGCACCGCCCCCGCCGCCACATTGTTCATAATCAGGGAAACCGCCGCCCCCGCCGCCATGACCAGGGCGATCAGCTTGGCTTCGGAGCCGCGTCCATAAGTTTGCAGCTGCCGCGCCACCCATTGCATGACGCCTGTCCGCTCCAAACCGCGGGTGATCACCAGCAAGCCTATGATGGTGATCACCACCGCGCTGCTGAAGCCGGAAAGGGCGGCGTCGGCGGGCACCAGCCGGGTCAACGCGACCATGAGCAGGACGAGCAAGGCGATGATGTCAATGCGTAGTCGCGTAAAGGCGATCAGCGCGAGCGTGACGCCGATAATGACGATGACAGTGAGTTCCGGAGTCGTGAGCATGGCGCAAGTATACCTTATGCCGCAAATGACTCTGTGTCCTCTGTGGCATAGGGCTGTGTCTACGCGCCCCTCTGTGGTTAAATCGAAGCGCTTTGAAAGAGATCTCGTAGAAAGGCGACGCATGACCAAAATCACCTTCATCGGCGCTGGCAGCACCGTCTTCGCCAAGAATCTCATGGGCGATATCTGGAGCTACCCCGAGCTGGCCGACGCCACCATCTGTCTGATGGACATCGACGGGGAGCGCCTCAAGCAGTCGCAGCAGGTGGCCGGGCATATCATCAAGACCCTGGGCAACAGCCCAAAAGTGGAGGTCACCACCGACCGGCACGAAGCGCTTGCCGACGCTGATTACGTGGTCTGTATGATTCAGGTCGGCGGCTATGAACCGGCCACCGTCATCGACTTCGAGATCCCCAAAAAATACGGCTTGCGCCAGACCATCGGCGATACGCTCGGCATCGGCGGCATCATGCGCGGCCTGCGCACCATTCCCGTTCTCATCGACATCGCCAAAGACATGGAGGCGCTCTGCCCGCAGGCGCTGCTGATCAACTACGCCAATCCCATGTGCATGAACCAGTGGGCTTTGAGCCGCGCCAGCGACATTCGCACAGTCGGGCTTTGCCACAGTGTGCCCGGCACCGCCCACGAGCTGGCCCGCGATATCGGCGTTCCGATTGAAGGCGTCAATTACCTGGTGGCCGGCATCAACCACATGGCCTTCTATCTAAAGTTCGAGCGGCGCGACAGCGGCGAGGACCTCTACCCGCTGATCCATCAAGTCTACGACGACGGGCGCGTCCCGCCGACCAATCGCGTGCGCTACGAGATGTTCAAGCGCTTGGGCTATTTCGTCACTGAGTCCAGCGAGCACTTCAGCGAATATGTGCCCTGGTTCATCAAGCAGCGCGCGCCCGATTTAATCGACCGCTTCAACATCCCGCTGGACGAGTATATCGAGCGCTGCAAAGCCGGCATCATCAGCTGGCAGCTGCTGGAACAAGCGGAAACCCAGGGCCGCATCCCCTCTGAGGCCGAAATCATGGACGCGCTCAAGGACGTCAACCCCATGCACAAGGGCTGGACCGTACGCAGCATCACCGATTTGAATAAAGTCGAGCGCAGCGTCGAATACGGCTCGCATATCATCCACAGCATGGAAACCGGCCAGCCGCGTACGATCTACGGCAATGTCGCCAATGACGCCATCATCGACAATCTGCCCGTGGGCTGCTGCGTCGAGGTACCCTGCCTGGTCGACAGCAATGGCATCCAGCCTACCCGCATCGGCGCCGTCCCGCCGCATCTGGCCGCGCTGATGCAGACCAATATCAACGTGCAGTCGCTGACGGTCGAGGCAGCGCTGACTGGCAAACGCGAGCATATCTACCACGCCGCCATGCTCGATCCCCATACGGCCGCCGAGCTGACGCTGGACGAGATCTGGTCCTTGGTCGCCGAGCTGATCGACGCCCACGGCGACTACCTGCCCGAGTACAGCTAGGACTGATTTTCACCACAAATACACAAAGGCCTTGTAGGGGCGATTCTGTGAATCGCCCGACTATGAAAGTGTCTGCCAGGACTTTCTCTGCGTTCTCAGTAATACCAATTAAGTAATGCGAATCCTGCATCAATGAAAATGAATTCTTTCTCGCCGCCGAGGACGCAGAGGATTTGATATTGCTTCGATGCCCACGCAGCGGATGCCGCTGCCCTTCTGACTGACTTTCGCTGCCAAAATATTTCATAATAGCTTTACTCGGTGTCCTCTCTTTTCCTCTGTGTACTCGGTGGTAAATTTTTTTCATAACTTTCTTGGAACTACCTCTGTAGTTGGTTTTGTTGCTCGACTTACTTGCGTTTGCTTCTGTGGTGAGTTTCTTTCATATCTCGCTTCCTGTTCCACCCGACCGTAAGCAAATTCGTCCCTTGCTGGTATACTGCCTGGCACTCTCCCGGCTCAAATGCGACAAAGCGGAAAGGAATGCTCATGGCGCACAAAAACCTGATCGGCGGCGAATGGCGCGGCAGCGACGATGTCATGGAGGTGCGCTTCCCCTACGACGGCAGCCTGGTTGGCGCGGTCTCGATGGCCGACGCAGCCGACATGGACGACGCCATGGAAGCGGCCGCCGCCGGCTACCAGATCACCCGCAATCTGCCCAGCTACCAGCGCTCCGAGATTATCGAGAATATCCGCGCCGGCCTGGCAAAGCGCTTTGACGAAGTCGTCGAGGCGATGATTTTGGAAGGTGGCAAGAATTACAAAATGGCCGTCGGCGAAACCGAGCGCGCCCTCGAGACGCTCAAAGTTTCCGCCGAAGAAGCGCGGCGCTTGGGCGGCGACGTGATCGGCATTGATTGGACGGCGGCCGGCGCCAATCGTCAGGGCTTCACCCGCCGCGCGCCCATCGGCACGGTGCTGGGCATCACGCCGTTCAACTACCCGGTGAATCTCGCCTGCCACAAGATCGGCCCCGCCATCGCCGCCGGCAACAGCATCATCATCAAGCCGGCCGAGAAGACGCCGCTGTCGTCCGTCATCCTGGCCGAAATCGTGCTGGAATCCGGCTACCCGCCCCAGGCCTTCAGCATGCTCAACGCCTGGGGGCCCGACAGCGAGCAGATGGTACTGGATCCGCGCATCGCCATGATCAGCTTCACCGGCAGCTCGTCGGTCGGCTGGATGCTGAAGAGCAAAGCCGGGCAGAAGAAAGTCACGCTCGAGCTGGGCGGCAACGCCGGCGTCATCGTGCATAACGATGCCGATTTGGCGGACGCGGCGGCGCAATCGGCGGCGGGCGGCTTCGCCAATGCCGGGCAGAATTGCATTTCCGTGCAGCGCCTCTTGATCCAGCGCGATGTCTTTGAAGACTTCACCGACCTCTTCGTGGACGAAGTCAAAGCGCTTAAAGTGGGCGACCCGCGCGACCCCGATGTCGACATCGGGCCCATGATCACCGAGCGGGACGCCGAGCGCGCCGCCGCCTGGGTGGACGAAGCGCAGCGAGCCGGCGCCGCCGTGCTGGTTGGCGGTCAGCGCCAGGGCGCCATGTTCCCGCCCACGGTCATGACCGAAACCTCGCCCGATATGCGCGTCAACTGCGACGAGGTCTTCGCGCCCGTCGTCACCGTCAGCCCCTACGACCATTGGGACGACGCCGTCGCCGCCATCAACGACACGCCTTATGGCTTGCAGGCAGGCGTCTTCACCAACGATGTCAAGCGCATCATGGACGCCTGGGATCGCGTCGATGTCGGCGGCTTGCAAGTCAACAGCGTCTCGACCTTCCGCGTCGATCACATGCCCTACGGCGGCATCAAAGCCTCGGGTTACGGCCGCGAGGGCATCCGCTACGCTATCGAAGACATGACCGACCTGCGCCTGATGGTGCTGAATCTGGGCTGATTGACCACAGAGGTACAGAGGCGCAGAGGATTGTAGGGGCTACCGATTCGGTCGCCCTCCGACAGAATATAGTTGTAGGGGAGCCCCTTGGGTCGCCCGCATTCGGCAAGACTAGGCAAACCATGAACCCATCCGACATCCGCATCGGCTTCGCTCCAATTGCCCGGCCGACATTCGACCTGGACTTGGCGCGCGAGTTGACGGCTCAGGTCTATGCCGCTGTCTCGGCTGAAGGCTACACGCTGACCGGCTCGCAAGACTTGGTCATGGACGACGCGGCGGTTGATGCGCGGATCGCGGAGCTGACGGCGGCGGATGTCGACATGGTCTTGCTGCTGCAGGCGTCTTTCGCCGATAGCACCATGGCGCTAAAGTTGGCACAAGCGCTTGATGCGCCGCTGCTGCTCTGGGCGCTGCCGGAAGCGCAAGTGGGCGGGCGGCTGCGCATCAACTCCTTCTGCGGCATCAACCTGGCTGGTCACGGATTGCGGCGGGCCGGCATCAACTACGACTACATTTACGCCGAGCCGGAGGACCGCGCTGCGAGCCGGAGGCTGCGCGAGTTTGCAATGGCAGCGGGCATCAGGCGGCGCTTGCGGGAGACTCGCATCGGACGCCTGGGCGAACATCCCGCGGGCTTCGACACCTGCCGCGTAAATCATGAGGCATTGAAAGCCCAGCTGGGAGTCGAGGTGGCGCAGTTTGAGCTGACGCCGTTCTTCGCGCGCGCTCGTCAGGCGGCGCCGGCGAAGGTAGGCGCGCTGGCTGCCGACTTGCGGGAGCGACTCGATGGCTTCGACAACATGGAGCCTGAAGCCGCCAATGGCACGCTCGGCGCCTATGTCGCGCTGGACGAACTGGCGCGCCGGGAAAGCTTGAGCGGTTTGGCGGTGCGCTGCTGGCCCGAATTCTTCACCGATTTGGGCTGTTCGGCTTGCGGGGCGATGTCGTTGTTGAGCGACGAGTTTACGCCGAGCAGCTGCGAAGCCGATGTCAACGGCACGATCACACAGTTAATCTTGCAGTGGGTCAGCGGGATGCCGGCTTTTGGCAGTGATATCGTTGCTATTGATGTCGCGGCGGACGAAGCGACGCTCTGGCATTGTGGCCTGGCGCCGCTGTCGATGTGCGATCCTGAAGTCCGGCCACAGGCCACCATCCACTCCAACCGCGCGAAGCCGCTGCTGCTGCAATTTCCGCTGAAGCCCGGCCGCGTCACCATCGCGCGGCTCAGCGAGGCAAGCGGCGAGTTCCGACTGGTCATCGGCAGCGGCGAGATGCTGAAGGCGCCTCCCGCGTTCACCGGGACCAGCGGCAGAATCCGCTTTGATAGCGGCGCGGCGACCGCCATGGATACCATCATGCGCGAGGGTTTGGAACATCACCTGTCCCTCGCTTACGGAGATCACCAAGGCGAGCTGGAGGCATTGGCGCGGCAACTGGGTCTGCCCGTATTGCGGCTGTAATGCCCGGGCCCAGACCTGCCGGACGGTGTCGCGAGCGCCGAATTCAGCCGGTTCCTTCCCCAGCCGCCCCCATTGGCTGCGGGTGGACAGGACGCGCGCCCTTCTTGATTTTGGCGGACGGCCAAAGATGTTAAGATTTGTATCAGGCGAGCGGATCATGCGATTTTCCGCGCTGAATTTATTTTGGCGCTTGGTCCAGCCCGAGGAGGAATAATGAAGAACACCCTGTTGGCGGCCATAATGCTGATTTTTGCGCTGGCTGCGGGCGCTGCCGTGATGGCTCAAGAACCGGCTAATCTGCGCTTTCTATGCATGCAAGCAGGCAACGAATGCGAGACCTATGCTGATTTGCTGGCGCGCTTCACGCAGCAAAATCCGGAAGTCAGCGTAAGTGTGGATGTGGTTGCGGAAGACGAATTCGTAGCGCGCTGGCAGGCCGCGGCTGACGCTGGCGCGGTATACGATATCGCGCGCGTCAACGCCCCGGGACCAGCAGGCGGCTATCTTGAATTGCGCCCATTGCTGGGCGAAACCTTGACCGACAGCTTCCGCCCGGCTTACTTTGAGGCGCTGCGCGGCTCGGCTGATGATGACGGCTTGTACGGCTATCCTGATGCCCTGGGTGTGGTCGCGCCTTTTGTGAACACCTCGCTATTTGAACAAGCGGGTGTGGCCTTGCCGGCTGATGACGCCAGCTGGGACGACTGGCTGGCCGCGCTTGAGCAGGTGCTGGCGGCGACAGACGCCTCCTATGCCCTGGCAGTGGACAACAAGGATCACCGTTTGGTCGGCCCGGCGCTGAGTTTGGGCGCGCAGTACTTTGATGAAGACGGCAAACTGACGCTGCCCGACGCAGGTGGTTTGCGCGCATTCTTGCAAATCCTCTACGGGCTGATGGCCACGGGCAAGACACCGGACGACACCCTGCTCGGCACAGGCAAATCGCAAGACTATTTCGTCCGCGGCGAGACCGTGATGTATATCTGCGGAAGCTGGAAGGTTGAGGAAGTGGCGGCCCAGGTCGGCGATGACTTCGCCTGGACGATCGTGCCCAATCCGGCCGGAGCGGCTGGCGGCGCCGGCGTGGCGCAGGCGACCTGGCTGGCGGCTAGCGCGGAAACGAATCATCAAGATGCGGTGGCGCAGGTATTCGCGTTTCTGCTGGACGCGGAGGTCAGCGCCGAGTTTGCCGCGCGTACGCTGACCGTGCCCGCGCGCGAGGACCTGGCGGCGGGCGCTATTGATTATCAGACGGATGACAATCGGGTCGCGGCCGCGCTCAACGCATTCGCCCGCGAGGCGTCCAAGCTGCAAGATCAAGCCATCGCGCTGGATTCGCACCCGCTGGCATCCGCTTACTACCAGGCGTCAAATGCCAACTTGCGCGCCTACTTCGCCGGCGAGTTGGGGCTGGATGATGCGCTGGGCAACCTGCGCAGCGCGCTTGAGGGCGCCAACGCGGCAGCGGCCAACTCATAGAACCATAGACGAGCGCGGAGCGCGCCAAGCGGTCAGCGTCGGGCACGGCTAAACCTGCGCTTCGGACCGTCACCGGGCGTCTCTGGGGGCTGGTCCTGCCGTCCGCGCCGCCGATTAAGTTCGTCTTCGGCTTCCTGCAGAAGGTCATAACGACCGGGATTGCCACGATGGTCATGAAGCAACGGCTGTTACTCAACAGCGTGGTTCAGCGCATCCGTTTTGCCGCCGCGCTTTACGACCACGTATAGAATCAAGCCCAAGACTATCGAGGGCAAGGCAAAGTCGGCGACGTATGCAGTGGACAGCAGATACAAAGAGTCCCTACTGATTGGGCCGAAGATGTCCAGAATGCGTACAAAGATGCCGCCGCAGCCTTCAATGTGCAACGCGATCATGCCAAATGGCCCCATGACAATCGCTGCCATTAGCCAAAGTCTGTGATATAGGAATCGTCTACGCAGCGCGAGCCAAACAAATATGGGAGGCGTTCCGAAGGCCAGAAGGTAAGCAACCGCCGCAATAAAATTCGGTATCACGTCAAATGAAGCATCGAGTGGAATGGCCTCAATGATGAATGATCCGGCAATTGCGCCGGCCAATGACAAGGGTATCCAGCCACGGATTTCCAAATGCAGGAATCGGTAAATCACTAAGTATTGCAGCGCCGACAATATCGCGAAATATAACAGGTTGAAACCAAGGAGACCCATTCGAATCTCCGAAAAACTGATCACCCAGCTCGCCAGGAGACAGCCCAGCGTCCAAGCAAGGATGAAGGGAAATAACTTTGGATTTGGCTGGTGTTCACGTTTCCTTGCTTTGCTCATACTGCGCCTCTCAATCCAACTCTTTGACTTGCTAAGCGTATCCTATCAAAGTCTCGCTGCTATGGTCAATTTCGCCAGACGCGCGGTGCGGCTAATTCCGTAGACATGAAGATCGCGCCAAAGTAACAAGAAAATCTCTGTGCCCTCTGTGTGTCCTCATTTTTCTCTGTGGTGAAAAAACCTGTGCGAAAGTCGCTATTCCCCGGTATTCACCACCTCCAGAATTTGAAATCAGGCGGTTCGACTGGGTATTATCTTTTGTTAATCGGCCGGATCGCGCGGCTAACCACATGCAGATCAACCCACCCAAAATCGTCGTCATTGGCGCCGGCAGCGCCGTCTTCGGCTTGGGCGCGCTCTCCACCATCATCCAGCACCCGGCCATGCGCGGCGCCCAACTCGCGCTCTGCGATATCAACGCCGAGGGCCTGCGCGTCATCGACCGACTCGCCGAAATCATGAACCGCGCCTGGGACGCCGAGCTGCACGTCGACGCCGCGCTGGCCGACGACCGCGAGCTGGCGCTGCAGGCCCTGCTGCTCGATCCGATGGTTACGGATATTGACAGCGGGCGCGCAATCCTTGATGATCTGTTGATTGAGTTCTCGGACTATCTGCCGCAATTTCGCTGAAGCGCAGAAAGGCACAGCCAATGAAAAAAGTATTTGTCGTCTACGCCACCGATAACGTGGGCACCGCCGTGCTCGAGCCGATTTGTACCGGCGACCACGTCAGCTGCAACGGCGAGCGCAGCGACCTTGAGGTCATCGCCCAAGCCGATATCGCTTACGGCCACAAGATCGCGCTGATGGACATCGCCGCGGGCGACACCGTACTCAAATACGGCCTCAGCATCGGCTCGGCGCTGCGCGAAATCAAAGCCGGCGACCATGTCCACACCCATAATGTCGAAAGCAATCGCGGTCGCGGCGATCTGGCCGAACGCGATGGCGTCTCGGCTGAATGATGAAAATGTAGATCCCCGCGCGGCAACATCACCGCCCACTCAAAAAACTTGCATCACGCGGTGTTTTGCTCCCCTCCCTGACTCGGCGGATGCCCGCCATAGAGATGGCGGGAGGGGCCGGGGTTGGGCTTAGCTTCCCGCAACCAGCACAAGGAGAACAAGATGTCACACTTCATGGGTTATCACCGCCCCAACGGCGATGTCGGAATCCGCAATCATGTCCTGATTCTATCGGGTACCGTTTACGCCAACGGCGTGGTCGAGCGCGTCGCTGATACCATCCACGGCGCCGTGCCCATCACGCACGCCAATGGACGCTGCCAGGTCGCGCCCGACCTGCGGGTGACGCGCCGTTTCCTGGCCGGCACCGCCATGAACCCCAATGTCGGCGCGGTCGTCATCATTGACCATTTCAAAGAAGAGGGCATGACCGCCGAAGACCTGGCCGACGATATCGCGCCCACCGGCAAGCCCATCGCCACGGTCAACATTCGCGGCGACGGCGGCTTCATCAGCGCCATAGAAAAGGCCACCCGCTATGCGCAGGACTTCGCCCGACTGATCAGCCTGGAGGCGCGCGAGGCGGCGCCGCTGAGCAAGATTCTCTTCGGCGCCGAATGCGGCACCTCCGATACCACCTCCGGCCTGGCCAGCAACCCGGCCAACGGCCTCGCCGGCGAGCTGCTGATCGCCCGGGGCGGCCGCATGCTGATGGCCGAATGCACCGAATGGATGGGCTGCGAGAATTGGCTGACCGAGAAGGCGGCCAGCCCGGCCATTGCCGACGCCATCGTCGCCGGCGTACAGCACATGGAGGCGCGCGCGCTTTCCAGCGGCGAAGACATCCGCGGCTCCCAGCCCACCGGCGACAATATGGCCGGCGGCTTGACCACAATCGAAGAGAAATCTATGGGCGCGGTCAAGAAGATCGGCGACAGCCCTATCATCGAATATCTCGAAATCGCCGAAGCGCCGACAAAGACCGATCCCGGCAACTACGTTATGTACGGCCCCGGTATGGGCGCGGAGAGCATCAGCAGCATGGCGGCGGCCGGCTGCCAAGTGCTGACCTTCTGCACCGGCGGCGGCCACACCTCCAATCATCCCATCATGCCCACCATCAAGGTCACCGGCAATCGTGGGTCTTTCGCGCTGATGCGCGATACCGTCGATGTCGATGTCAGCGGCGTCTTTTACGACGAGATTACCCTGGCCGAAGCCGGGCAAATCGTCTTCGACGAGGTCGAACGCGTCTGCAATGGCTACCTGACCAAGTCCGAAGCCCTGCGCGACAATAACAGCTTCGCCATTCATCGCGTCGGCCCTAGCGTTTAGCTTGATCGATCGTCTTGTTCGTGAATCACAATGCTGAGGAGGGAAGCGTGACCTCACGAGCGAGACGTCTATAGCGGTGAATAGCAAAGTCTTGCGCAAGACAGCGCGGCATGTCGCCCAGTGCGCCTTGCTGGTGATCGCAGCAGTCGCAGTTACATTGCTGCTGCTCGAGTTCATTTTGCGCCTTGCCGGCCACGAAACCGCCGACGGCCAGTTCATCTTTGCCGGCATTGAATTGCAGCCCTACGCGCTGCCGCTTGGGCGATTGGCCGAGCAGATAGCGGAATATGAAGACAATATCGACCGCGTCACGCTAATCTACGACGAGCTGGTCGGTTGGAAATATCGTCCGGACTCTTCGCGACAGAATGGCGAGTTTTCTATCAACGGCGCCGGCTTGCGCTCACAGCGCGAATATGATGTGCAGCCTCCGCCGGATACCTTGCGCATCGCCCTATTTGGCGATTCCTTCACCGCTGGCGATGACGCCAGCGACGAGACGGCTTGGTCGCATCACCTGGAAGTCAATCTCAATCGGGCCGGCGTGCGCGCGGAAGTCTTGAATTTCGGCGTCAGCGCCTATGGCATGGATCAAGCTTATTTGCGCTGGCTGCACGGTGGAAGTCAAGTTTCGCCCGATATCGTCGTCTTCGGCCTGCAAGCCGAGAACCTTGATCGAAATGTCAACGTGTTTCGTCAGCTCATTCATCCTGAGGGACCAGCATTCTCCAAGCCGCGTTTCGTAGTGTCAGACGATGCGCTGAACCTTGTCAACTCGCCAGCGATTCCACCTGAAAAACTAGTCGAAATCTTTGCGTCCTTCGCCAGTCATCCCCTGTCGGATCACGAAGCCTATTATCGCAGCCGGGATTACGCGAGCCAGTGGTGGTCAGGCAGTAAGCTGGCAAGCATGATTTTCGCGATCGTCAACCAGCAGATGGAAGACGAGGCGGTGAGTTACGGGCTGGAAAGCAAGCGCGGGAAATTGGGCAAGGCGATCGTCGAGGCTTTCGCCGCTGATGTCCTGGCGGCTGGCAAACCATTTATCATCGTTTTCCTGCCGCATAAGGAATTCTTCGAGCAGCAGTTCTATGGCAGAGAAATTCCCTATCAAGACCTCCTGGACTATTTTCGCGATAATTATCATTACTTGTCTCTGGCGGATTACGTGGATCCAGAAATCAAGAGTTTGAAGAATTGGGGACCAACGCTTCATTACGGTCCGGAACTCAACAGCCTGGTGGCGGAGCTCTTGTCCGACGAAATTGCCGCGTGCATTCAGGGCGCTGCTTGCCAGCTCTCGCGCTTCGACGATATTAGCGACTTCGCCATACCGGCGGCCGCGCCCAGCGAGTAATGGCGGCGGCCTCGATCACTCTGCTTGATTGAATCGCGCAGGCAGCCTGGCCGGTCTCGAACTCGCGGACATTGCTGTAAGATCATAGCTGTTGGCAGGCAGCAGTATTCGCTGCGCTTACCGATGTATTTCAGACAAACGGGTGTGGCTATGACTGAACTCAAAGTCCCTTATGGAAAGCGCTACGCTAGCGCCAATTTGTCGGCTGGCCGCTCATTTGAGTTCGTTTGGCCTCGCGAACATGCGCCATCCGCTGAGCCAGACGCCATCGTGCGCCAGGCGGTCTACAACCCCCTTGGCGAGGTTAAACCGCCGCGAGCCGGCCAGACTGTCGCCATCGCCATCAACGACAAGACGCGCCCCGTCCCGCACGAATTCCTGCTGCCACCCGTTCTGCAGGGCATGCGCCACGCCGGCGTCCGCGACGAGGACGTCACTTTTATCATCGCCACCGGCGCCCATCCAGCCATGTCGCCGGACGAGTACAGCGCCATCTTGCCGCGCGAAATCATCGAGACCTATCGCGTCCTCTGCCACGATGCCGCTGACCAAGACAATCTGACAGCTCTTGGCGAAACCGCGCGCGGGACGCCAGTTTTGATCAACAGCGTCTACATGGCGGCCGACTATCGCATCGTCATTGGCAATATCGAGCCGCACCAATTCCAGGGCTTCTCCGGCGGCGTGAAAAGCGCGGCCATCGGCTTGGCGGGCTTTCGCACTATCAACCATAATCACGCCATGATGCGCTATGAGGATGCTCGTCTGGGCGAATTTGATGCCAACCCGGCGCGCCAGGATGTCGAAGAAATCGGCCGCATGATCGGCATCGACTTCGCCGTCAACGCCATACTGAATACCGACAAGCAGATCGTCAAAGCCTTCGCCGGCGATACCTCCGCCATCATGCAGGCCGGCATCCCCGAAGCGCGGGCGCTCTACCAAGTGGCGGTGGCCGCGCCCTTCGACCTGATGATCGCCTCGCCGGGCGGCCACCCCAAAGACATCAATATCTACCAGTCGCAGAAGGGCATGGCGCACGCCGCCTCGGTCACGCGCAGCGGCGGCCGCCTGATCCTATGCGCCGCCTGCCCCGAAGGCAGCGGCAATGCCGACTACGAGCTCTGGATGGCGGACCCGCGCATTCGCAGCCACGCCGATGTCTTCGAGCGCTTCGAGCGCGACGGCTTCCAGGTCGGCCGGCACAAAGCCTTCCAGGTCTCGCGCGACGCCGCGCGCATCCATACCTCGCTCGTCTCCGAGCTGGACGATGACTTCGCGCGCGGGCTGCTGCTGCAGCCGCAGCCTGACCTGCAATCGGCTATCGACGCCGCGCTGGAAGACCTGCCGCTAGGTGCCCGCATCGGCGTCATGCCCGCGGCGAACGCGACGATTCCGGTGTTATTGCAGTAGGATGCTGAGGATGCTAGGATTTGGTTGCGGATAACTGTTGGGTGTAGCGTCAGACGCATATTGATAGGGGAACGCCTGTTGTTGGATGTATTGATGATCCAGGAAGAGGCAGATTACTTGTTGACAATGGAAAAGCGCCGAATAGACGAAGCTGTGATTCCCTTTCCATTGCATGGAAAGCAGATAGTGTTGCATCTACAATCACTCGACTTGCGGGAAAACTTTCTGCTGGATTTATCACGAGGGCGTCGTAAGGAGCTTCGTGTGAAGCTGCAGACACGCGCGCGGACCAAGATACGACTTGTGAGGCTGGACTTAGGGGGTAGACCCCATCGCAACGATGACGGCACAGTGGTTCAACCGCCCCACCTCCATCTGTATCGGGAGGGTTTTCACGATAGGTGGGCGATCACGCCGCCCTCTGACAAGTTTTCTGATCTTGACGATTTGCAGGTGACCTTGGACGATTTCATGCGTTTCTGCAATATCGTTCAGCCGCCACATATTCGGATACAGAAAGGCTTAATCTGATGATTGATCAAATCAGACAGCTGACCGAAAAGTATCACAAGTGGATGAGTGAAAGCACAACGCTGCGAACGATCGAGAATGGTGTGGAAATCACTACCCCATTCTTGGATCGACACAATGACATGATGCAAGTCTACGCAGAGCTTTCTGGCGACGAGATTATTCTGACCGACGACGGCTACACGATTGAAGACTTAGAGTTCTGCGGCTTAACTGTGGATGGTAAACGTTGCAGGAATTTGATGCAGTTAAACCTAAATGGATTTGGAGTGAAGCGGGATGGCAATGACCTTGTGACGCGCGCAACAGCCAAAGACTTTGCATTGAAGTTGCATAATCTCCTGCAAGCGATGATTGCCGTTGATGATCTCCACTATATTGCACCCTTTTCCAAAGACAAACATCAATTTGACGCAAGCATTGGAACTTGGCTGGACGCGTCCAATATTCGGTTTGACGCCAAGAGATTTAATGGGAAAAGCGGCTACTATGTGGATTACAAGTATGTCATCCCGCCTTCAGGCAATAAGCCACATCGAGTGCTCATCGGCATAAACAGTCCTGGCCGCGGCGCGGTGGAGCAAGTGGCTTGGCGGTGGTGGGACATCCGCGATAGCAGGCCCAATGGCGCGCGACTCTACCCTATCTTGAATGATGCACAGCGCGGAAGCATCGAGACCGAGATGGATGCGTTGCGAAATCTCGCCATGAATCCTGTTCTTTGGTCTTCCCGACACGAGGCGCTTCCTGAACTCGCCGCCTAGTTGATGACCCCCAGCGCCGACGTCCCCTTCCGCAGCGCCCCGCGCATTGTGTTTGTCTGCGCGCTATCGATCTTCATCATCTTCGGCATTCGCTTCTCATTCTCGGTCTTTCACGCCGAATTCGTCCTGGTCGAGGGCTGGAGCAACGAAGCCTCCGCCGCGATTTTCAGCCTGAGTATGCTCAGCGTCGCCGTGAGCGCGCCCCTGGCCGGCGTCGCGATCGACCGCTATGGACCGCGTCCCGTCTTCGGCTGCGGCGTCTGTCTGATGGCGGCCGGGCTCGCGCTGAGCAGTCGGGCGAATTCGCTGACCGATTTGCTGCTCGCATATGGCGTTATTGACGGCTGCGGCGTTGGCATCACCGGTTTGGGACCGGTCGCCTCCGTGGTCGCGGGCTGGACGACGCCGGCCCGGCGCGGGCGAGCCATCGGCATTGCCTTTGCCGGTACCGGCTTGGGTTCGCTGGTCTTCGTGCCGTTGACGAACCAGCTCATGGCGCTCTTCGGCTGGCGCGGCGCCTTTCTCGTTCTAGCGCTAATCTGCATTTTCGTCGTCTTGCCCTTGATGACGCTGGGCTTGCGCAAGCCGCCGGCGCCAACCCGGCTGACCAAACAGACGCCGGCCGTGGGCTTTGCCTGGCGGAAACTCCTGCGGCGGCCCAGTTTCTGGGCGCTGATCTTGGTGGGGTTGACCGCCATGGGCCCGGTGCGAAGCCTGACGGTGCACCAGATCACGTACATGGAGTCGGCCGGGGTTGAGCGGACGGTGGCGGCCAACGTCGTCGGCTTGGCGGGTCTGCTAACCAGCCTATGCTTCATCACGATGGGCTGGGTGTCGGACCGCTTTGGACGAATGGCTGCTTTCGCCCTTGGCGCCTGCGGATTGCTGGGCGCCGTTGGCCTGTTATTCGCGCTGCCCGCCGTCGGCGGCTCCCTTATCTTACTCGCCTATGCCTTGTTCTTCGCGCTGGGCGAGGGCACGCGCAGCAGCCAGACGACCGCCCTGGCCAGCGATGTGTTTCACGGGCAGGGCTTGGGCTTCATCAATGGGCTGATGGGCGGCATGTTCGGGCTGGGCGCCGCCTTCGGTCCTTGGCTGGTCGGGCGCCTGCGCGATCAAAGCGGCAGCTACGATGGTGGCCTGCTCGTGGTCGTCATGATGGTTATGGTCTCCGCCGCCGCTTTCTGGTTTGTCGCGCGGGCACACAGATAGCTGAGGCGCCGCCGTCGAGGACGCCTCAAAGGCAGCGAATTTCAGCGGCCCCTACAAATACTCGTAGGCCGGCAGCGTCAAAAACTCGCTGAAGTCCTCAGCGCGGATCATCTCGTCGAAGAGCTGCATCGCACGTTGATAATGACCGCCCTCAAAGCGCGCATCGCCGACCTCGCCGCGGATGGCGTCCATCTCTTCCTCCAGCAGGCTGCTGTAGAGCGACACCGTCAGCGGCCGCCCGTCGGCCAAAGTGGCATTGTGGTGCAGCCACTGCCACACCTGCGCCCGGCTGATCTCGGCGGTGGCGGCGTCTTCCATCAAGTGATACAGCGGTACACAGCCATTGCCGCCCAGCCAGGCTTCCAGGTACTGAATGCCCACCTTGAGATTCAGGCGCACGCCATCTTCGGTGATGTCACCCTCGCTCGCGGTTAGCAAGTCGCCCGCCGTGACCATTACATCTTCGCGCTGCCGGCTCACCTGATTGGCGTCCGGCATGTATTCATTGAAGACCTCGGTCGCGATCCGCACCAGACCCGGATGCGCCACCCAGGTGCCGTCGTGCCCCTCTTTCGCCTCGCGCAGTTTGTCCGCCCGCACCTTGTCCAGCGCGGCTTGATTGCGCTCGGGGTCGCTGCGTATGGGGATCTGCGCCGCCATGCCGCCCATGGCGTGGGCGCCCCGCCGATGGCAGACTTTGATCACGTGCAGCGTGTAGTTGCGCATGAAGGGGACCGTCATCGTGACCTGCGCCCGGTCGGGCAGCAGGTAATCCGCGTGATGGCGGAACTTCTTGATATAGCTGAAGATATAATCCCAGCGTCCGCAATTCAGCCCGGCCGAATGCTGGCGCAATTCATAGAGAATCTCTTCCGCCTCGAAGACCGCCAGGATCGTTTCGATCAGCACCGTGGCCTTGATCGTGCCCTGCGGGATGCCCAGCGCGTCCTGCGCGTACACGAAAACGTCGTTCCATAGCCGCGCTTCCAGATGGCTCTCCAGCTTGGCCAGATAAAAGTAGGGGCCCGTGCCGCGTTCCAGCGCTGTCCGCGCGTTATGGAAGAAGTAGAGGCCGAAGTCAAATAAGCCACCCGGTATCGGCGCGCCGTCGACCAGGAAGTTGCGCTCATCGAGATGCCAGCCGCGCGGCCGCACCATCAGCGTCGCCGTCCGCTCATTGAGCTGATAAAAGCGGCCATCGGGATTGGTGAAGGTGATCGAGCCGTCGACGGCGTCGCGCAGGTTGATCTGCCCATCCACCATATTGTCCCAGGTGGGCGAGTTGGCGTCTTCGCAATCGGCCATGAAGACCTTGGCGCCGCAATTCAAGGCGTTGATGACCATCTTGCGATCGGTCGGCCCGGTGATCTCCACGCGGCGGTCTTGCAAGTCAGCCGGCGCCGGGGCGACGCGCCAATTCGGGTCGTCGCGAATAGCGGCGGTCTCCGGCAGGAAGTCCGGCATGGCGCCGCTGTCGATATCGGCTTGACGTTGTTCTCGCAGCTGCAATAGCTCGTCGCGCCGGGAGGTGAATCGTCGCGCCAGCTCGGCCAGGAAGGCGCAGGCTTTGGCGCTGAGTATGGCTTCGTACTCGGGTCTGATTTCGCCGGTGATTAGGATGCCGGCTGGGAGCTTGGGTTTGGTCATTATGCATATCCTTTAAGGATTTCTGATGGTGTTAGCGCAGGTTATTCCTGCCAACATTTAAACTCAACAAGGGCATTAACTCATTATAGCCGGTGCGCGTGCTGATGCAGAAGCGCGACTGTCGCGCCTAGCTCATCACGCTCAAGGTGTTCTAAGTATTGCTCAACCGAATAGGGCGGTCTGCGTAATCGTAGGCGTAACTTGCGCACCGCGTCACAGAATTCGTAAGTCCTGACACTAAGCAGATTCCGCATAAAATTGTCGGGATGCAGAACACTCACTCCATAGGCGGCCACGACATTGACGGGGAAATCTCTCAGATTTCTTGTCACAATCACATCGCAATCGCCGACAATCGCGGCAGCGAGCACATGGAGGTCATCGGGGTCTGGCAGTTGTAGCTGATTGATGTGTTCTTCATATCCTGTGATCTGTGCGTTCGGAAAATAATGGTTCATTTCTGCCCAAGTGCGGTCCAGGCGCTCGGGCTCAATGTCTGGCCGCCGTCGGCGGAGGCTTGTCAGCAATTCTCGCCCGATTTCAGCTGACCATTTCGGTTCAATCAGCCCATCTGCCCCTAGCTGAAGCAGAATGTCCCGCATCCCAGCAGGATGCAGGACATTCGTATCGAGAATTGCTCTGTGTAGCGGCGTTTCAGTCATAGAAACCGAGTTCCTGTGATTCCGCAACTAGCCGATCGAGAAATGCATCGCGATCGCGGTGGAGCTTCTGCTTATACTTCATTACATCCTCCCTTCTAATTCGACGGTGCCGGCCGACCTTGTGGTGAGGCATATCGCCATTTTCAAGCAGTTTAATCAGGTGCGGTCGCGAGACTTTAAGAATCTCCGCCGCCTGTCTGGTTGTCAGTTCCGAATGAAGCGGTGTCAGGGCGATTCCAAGCCCATTCGCCTTCATTCTCAGCATGCCCAGGAGCAGCGACACGATGGTGGCAGGAAGCACGATTATTTCGTCGTTCTGGTCACCTTCGACACGAATCTTCAGACCTTCTCCTTTCTCAATATGACGCGCAAGAGCGATTGATGATTCGTGTGCAATCGTGGACTCCTTATTGGGCAGAGAACTCGGCCTACTTTCTAGCAGGGTAGATGTCATTGCCCGATCCAGTCTAATCTCCTTCGAGATACTTGTCGTAGATTGTTGGCGACGGCGTTCGAACATTAAATGCTGTGTTTTTCATTGGTCTCCTCCTCTAACGGTAAAAAGTCAACTATACCGTAGCACACAAACGCAACAAACGCAATAAGTGAAATAAACGCAACGGCTTTCGCGCTACTTCGATTGCAACACCGTATCCCCCAGCACATCGCCAAACACCTCAACGAACAGATCCACATGCTCGCGCCGGAAGATCAGCGGCGGCTTGAGCTTCAGCACATTGTGACGCGGCCCCTCGGTGCTGACCAAAATACCCCGCCCCTTCATGCGCTCGGCGATATACGCCGCTTCCCAATCCGCTGGCGCCAGCGAACTGCAGTCGCGCACCAATTCCACGCCCAAAAACAGCCCCGAGCCGCGCACCTGTCCGATGATGGGGTAACGCTCGCCGAGCGCGCGTAGCGCTTCCATCCAGTAGTTGCCGGTTTCCAGCGCGTTCTGCTGCAAACGCTCGTCCTGGATAATCCGCAGCACTTCCAGCCCGACCGCGCAAGACACCGGATTGCCGCCGAAGGTATTGAAGTATTCCATGCCCTGGTTGAAGGCGGCTGCGATCTCCGGCGTCGTGACCACCGCGCCCAGCGGATGCCCGTTTCCCATCGGCTTGCCCAGGGTCACGATATCCGGCACGACCCCGCTCAGCTCAAAGGCCCAGAAGTGGCTGCCGACCCGACCGAAGCCGGTCTGCGCCTCGTCCGCCACGCAGACGCCACCCGCCGCGCGCACGGACGCGTACGCCCGCTTGAGGTAACCATCGGGCAACGGCATCTGACCGCCGCAGCCCATAATGCCCTCGGCGAAGAAGCCGGCTAGCTGGCTTCCGCGCGCTTTGACTCTGTCGACCGCCTCAGCGACCGAGCGCGCGTAATATTCGCCGGCATCAGCGCCAAAGCCGCCTGGCGCGCCGCGAAAGCCATCGGGCATAGCCGCCACCTCGACGTGATCGGGCTTGCCGCTGCCGCCCGGTCCCTTGAACTTGTAGGGACTGATATCGATCAGCGATGATGTATGACCGTGATAGGCATGATCGATGACGATGAAGTCCCTGCCGCCCGTGTACGCGGTCGCCAGGCGCAGCGCCAGCTCGTTGGCTTCGCTGCCGCTGTTGACGAAAAAGCAGACCGACAGCGGATCGGGCAATGTCGCCGTCAGCGCTTCCGCATACTCTACGATGCGGTCATGCAAGTAACGCGTATTGGTATTAAGCAGCGCCATCTGGTCGGTGGCGGCGCGCAGGACCCGTGGATGGCTGTGGCCGACATGCGCCACATTGTTGACGCAATCCAGATAGCGCCGCCCGTCTTCATCGTACAAGTGATGCATTTGCCCGCGAACTATCTTCAGTGGCTGTCGGTAGGACAAGCTCAACGCGGGGTTCAGCGCGTCGCCGCGGCGCGCCAGCAACTCCGCGCGGGTTGGCTCGGCTGGCGGGGCAAGGGAGCAGGGCAGGCGCAGTATCAAGTTGGGATCGGGCGAAAGCGATGTCCAGATGTCGCGCTGTCGCGGCGAGCAGACGCCGGGAAAGTTGCCTTCATAATCCAGCATGTCCGCGATGATCTGGAAGTGAAGATGCGGCGCCCAATTGCCGTTGCGCGGAGTGTCGCCGATATGCGCCAGCAGCGCGCCGGCCTCGACCCGCTGCCCCAATTCCCAGCGCTCCAGCGCGTCGGGCGCCAGATGGCCGTAAAGCGTGAAAAACGCCGGGCCATCAGCGGGTTCGTGCCGCAGAATCAGAGTCGGGCCGTATTCTTGCTCGCCCGCATTATCAGCCAGGCTGTGTATTGTGCCGGCCAGCGGCCCGTAGATCGCCGTCCCGGGCGGCGCGAAGAGGTCGACGCCGAGGTGTACCGTGCGGCGCTCGTGATGGTCGATGGCGAAGATCTCCGCCAGGTAAATCGGCCGCGTTTCATTGTAAAGGCCGATGCCGACCTTACACGTGCCGATGGCTTCACGCAGTGGCTGCGCGTATGTAGCCGGATCCCGCAAATCGCTGACCCGCGCCAACAGGCGGCTGCTCATGCCGAAGTCGAGCGGTCTGCACTCGTCCGCCGCCAGCGGATGTCCCAGAATCGGCGCAAATGCTTGCGCGCCCAGCCAGTCGACCAGGGCGGCGGTCTCAGGGCAAGCCGGCAAGCCGCAGGCGGCGCGAAAAGCGTACTGCGCGAAGCGGGGATGAATCTCGCGTAATGTCGCCAGCAAATCCCAAGCGCCGGCCTCGCTGATGCTGAGGTGGCGGTTATCGGGCTCCCGCCGCTGCTGATGCCAGGAGATGCAGACGCTCAAGCATAGGCGCGCCGCGATCAAGGGATAGAGCAGGCCAATCTCGTCTTCGCTCAGCGGGAATGCGCCATGATAAGCGCGGATGACGGGCATTGCTTTGTCCAGCGGTCGCTCGGCGCCCATCATGATATAGGCCAGCGCAACGGCCAGGTCGGCGACCGTGGGGCCGTAGACCATGTCGCCGAAATCGATCAGCCCGGCCACCCGCGGTGGCTCGGCGCCTGCCGCCCGCACCAGGATGTTGCTGTCGTTGGGATCGTTGTAAGTGAAACTGTGGCGCAAGCCAGGCGAGCCTTGCAGCGTCGGCTCCACCTGTGTTTGGTACAGGCCCAGGAAATAGTTGAGCAAGGCTTTTTTATCCGCGGGCAAGTCGCGACCGTAATGGGCGACCGCGCCGAGATTGCCGATATTCCAGCGATACTGCAGCCGTTTCTCGGCGTGACTGAAGCCTTGCATGCGCGCGCTGAGCATCCCCAGTTGCGCCCCGATGTCGGCCAGCAGCTCGTCGCCGTGCGGGCGGAAGTCGCTCAGTGGCGCCCCCTCGATATAACGCAGCAAGCGCGCGCGATACCTTTCGCCATCGGCGACGCTGACCTGAACTATATCAGCGCCATCGCGCGCCGCGATCAGTTCCGGGATGGTGTCCAGCGCCCCGCGCAGGCGCCGCAGCGTTTTGTTCTGCAAGTCGAGCACACGCTCGGAGACGCTGGCATGAGCGATCTTGAGCACGTAAGCCTCGCCCGTTTGCGCGCGCAGGAGAAAGTTGCGATCCAGCTCGGCGGGCAACTCTCGAATGGATGCCGGCCTTATGCTGTAGCGCGCTTCCGCGATGGCGCGCGCCTCGTCGGGCGAGAAGGGCGGGCGGATATTGTCTTCCATCAATGGCATGGTGCGGCTCAGTCGGCTTCGCTCTTTTCTTGCGTTCATCATAAGTTGACGTGTATGGCGCGGGAAGGGTGGCCGGCCCGGGCGCTGGTCCCTGGGGCGACCAATCGAATCGCCTATTGCAATGGTAGAGTTTTTTTAGGGGCTGCCCATCGGGTCGCCCGCTGTAGATTCCTTTCAAAGACAATATCTCTGTGTCCTCTGTGGCAAGAGAGCATTCATTTGCTCTGTATCTGCTGCGACCGTCGCTCTTTCCGCTGCTGATTGCGCTGCTCCGCATGGAGCCCGCCGCAATCCTCGCGGTAAACATCTTGCTCAGCAGCAGCATTATTACCCTCACCTACGTCCTGGCGCGCAAACTGCGGCTGCCGGGACAGCTGCCACAGCTGGCAACCTTAATCGTCGCGCTTGACCCGACCAGCATCAAATATGCCGGCGTGATGCAAGCGGAACCGCCGGCGCTGGACTTACATGGTTTTCCTGATTCTGCCCTGCAGCTATTTCATTGTAGGAACGATACTGGTTCAAACATCCGGCATCGACACCTGCGCCCGAGTCATGGTCACGCCCCTGCTCGCCATCATGGCCGCGCACGGAATCCTGCGCCTGCTCAACCGGCGAAGAGCGGCGTCGGCACGCCTTTCACCCCCGGCTTATAGCTGAACAAGCTGCCCGCCAAGGGATACTGCTTCAGTTGCTCGTCCGACATGGCCGTGCTGGCGCTGACGATGTAGAGCGTATCCAGCTCGGCGCCGGCGAATGTGCAGCTGGTGATATTCAGCGCGGGGATGGGCACGACCTGCAGGATCTCCCCGGCCGGCGAGTAACGCGTGATGCGCGCGCCGCCAAAATGCGCCACCCAGATGCAGTCCTCGCTGTCGGTCGTCATGCCGTCCGGCACGCCCTCGTCGTCCGTGGTGAATTCGGCGAAGACACGCTTGTTGCTGAGATCGCCATCGGGCGCCATATCCAGGGCGTAAATCGTGCGCTTGATGCTGTCCGTGTGGTAGATGATGCTATTGTCGAGGTTGAAGGTCGGGCCGTTGCAAATGATGTAATCGCTGTCGCATTGCCGCGCGCTGAGGTCGGGGTCGAGGCGATAGAGCGAGCCGGTTTCGCCCGCTTGTTCGATGTCCATGGTGCCCGCCCAGTAGCGCCCGCTCTTATCGACCTTGCCGTCGTTGAAGCGATTGCCGGGCCGGTCCGCCTCCGGCAAAACAATCGGCGAAGCGGACAGTACCTCAAAGTTAATGAAGGCGTAACCGTCCTTGATCGTGCCGATGAAGCCCCCGTCTCGGCGCGGCGACAAACTCGTCACCTCAAAGTCGAAGGTCCAGGTCGTCTTGCCGCCATCAGCCAGCGTGTAGCGGTGTGCCTTGTTCTTGAAGATATCGACCCAGTAGACCGCGTTCTCCGACTCGACCCAGACCGGTCCTTCGCCCAGAAGCGCCGGGATTTCCCATGCCACTTTTACTTCGCTCATCGTCTCGTTCCTTTCGTCAGTAAAGTCCCCTGGTCTTGACCCGTTTTGGTGGACACTGAATTTGTCTAGTGCTCCGCCTCTTCGA
>WTGO01000009.1 GCA_011523515.1 Chloroflexota bacterium | reverse complement strand
TGGTCTGGGCGAGCGCGGGCGCGACCGTGAAGAAGGCGTAGAGCGGCAGCAAAGCCAGCAACTTCCTCAATGTCATGGCAGATCACATTTGAATGCGTTGGCCAAGACCAGAACGTATGTTCGGGGGGGGGTATTTCCATAGAAGAGTGCTCGGTGAATGAGTGGCGAGTAAGGGTGAGGCTTTTGAGTTGCATGACACCTGATTAAACCTGCATTTAGTTGTTATGTACAGGGTTGTTTCACACGGTTCTCGAAAAGCGATTCATCAAGGACGGGGCATCCGCGCCCCCGCCAGATTCAGGCTTTATCGCCGGCAGCTGCGGCGTTATGGTAGTAAGGCAGTCGCAAATCGAAGAAAAGGAGAGCGCCGCTTCATCCGTCCCGCTTATGGCAAAAGTCGCCCTAGACAGCCCTCTCTCCAAGAAATCCGCGCCAGCAAGTTCGCTTTTGCGCAGTATTGCATTCCTCAAAAAGTACCGCGGCATCGCTCTTGGCGTTTACATGCTCGCCATACTGACGAATGGCTTCGCCGTCGTCATTCCACAGACCATCCGCTGGATCATCGACGCCGGCGTGATCCAACAGAATATGGACATTCTTCTGTCTTCGCTGTTGGGTTTGCTGCTGCTGACCGTGGTCAAAGGCCTGGTTGATTTTGTGCTGGGCCGCTGGACGGAAGTGGCGTCCCAAGGCGTGGCTTACGATATCCGCAACGCCATCTTTGACAAGCTGAGCTCGCTCTCCTTCGCCTACCACGACCGCGCGCAGACGGGCCAGCTGCTGGCGCGTTCCATCTCCGATGTGGAGCGGGTTCGCTTCTTGACCGGGCGGGCTTTCGTGCGCCTGTTCCAGCATTCGACGCTGATGCTGCTCACCTTTATCGCGCTGCTGCTGATGAATGCGCAGTTGGCGCTGCTGTCGATGCTGCTGATTCCGCTGCTGGCTTACGTAGCCTATCGGCTGGGCAGCATCTACCGGCCGCTATCGCTGGATTTGCAGCATCAACTGGCGCAGATGACGACCGTGCTGGAACAGAATCTTCGCGGCGCCAAAATCGTCAAAGCCTTCGCGCAGGAAGATGCCGAGATCGACCGCTTCGATGCGGAAAACGGCAAGTGGTTCCGGTTGGCGCAGCAGCAAGTCAAGGTGACGACGCAGCACATCCCGCTGCTCGACTTCCTGGCCAGTCTCAGCACGGTCGCGATTATCTGGCTCGGCGGGCGGCTGGTGATTGAGCATCACTTGACCCTCGGCGAGCTGGTGGCCTTCACTACCTACATCGGTCAATTGATATCGCCGGTGCGGCGGCTGGGGGTGATCGTCCCGGCCGTGGCCATGGCCTCGGCCGCCGGCGAGCGCATCTACACCATCCTGGACGCGCAGTCGGAAGTCGTGGACGCGCCGAATGCTTTTGAATTGCCGCCAATCGAAGGGCGCGTCCGCTTTGAAGGCGTGTCGTTTTCTTATTTCGATGGGCGGAACGTCCTGGATCGGCTTGATTTTCAGGCGGAGGTCGGCGAGGTTGTCGCCTTGTTAGGCGCGACTGGTTCCGGCAAATCGACCATCATCAACTTGATTCCACGCTTCTACGATGTCAGCGACGGGCGCATCAGCGTCGATGATTATGACGTGCGCGATGTGACCATGAATTCGCTGCGCGATCAAATCGGGATTGTCTTGCAAGAGACGGTACTCTTCGCGGCCAGCATCCGCGAGAATATCGCCTTCGGGTTGGAAGAGGTTACGGATGACGATGTGGTGGAAGCGGCCAAGGCGGCGCAGGCGCACGACTTCATCATGGCTATGGAGAAGGGCTACGATACCGAAGTCGGCGAGCGCGGCGTCACGCTTTCCGGCGGGCAGAAGCAGCGCATCGCCATCGCCCGCGCCCTGCTGAAAGACCCGCGCATCTTGCTGCTGGATGACGCCACCTCCAGCGTCGACACTGAAACCGAGCGCCTGATTCAGCTGGCGCTGGAGCGGCTGATGGTCGGGCGCACGTCCTTTATCATCGCGCAGCGTCTGAGCACGGTGCGCATGGCGGACAAGGTGCTGGTGCTGCAGAGCGGGCGTATCGCCGCGGCGGGAACGCACGAGCAGCTGCTGCATTCATCCGGGCTCTACGCCGAAATCTACACCCGCAACCTGCGGGAGTGAACGGCTTTTGCGGTCTATGGCCATTGGCATTAACACAGCTAGCGGGGACGCTTGTAATGAATAGGCAAGCAAATACAGGTGTGCGGTCAGTTAATCATGCGCCATGATTGGACGCTGCTTTGTACCGAAGTGCAGGCTGAAAACACCAACGCGATCACTTTAGGAAACGTGTTCGCTACCCTCGACGTATCGAGCCCCTACGGCACTGTTGATCAAGCTGCGGCGGTCCTCTTTGACCCGCCGGCCCTATTAGTGTCCCACTGGACGGCGGAGTTCAATTCCGACAGGAGAATTATCCCCGCGAGTATCCAACTTTTTGCGCCTGGTGGCGAGCAAGTTTTGTGGACGGAGCATTTGGAATTCGACTTTCGCATGCAAATGAGTTACTGTATGGTTTACATTGTGCAAGACTTGCCCTTTGTGGGTCAGGGCACGTATGAATTTCATGTCGCGATGGAACAATATGCAGGCATGGGCGAATGGGGACGAGCTAGCCTTACTATTAGCGAGATATAAGGGAGCAGGGAATCTTGTTGAAATTAAAGGCTAAGATCTCTCATGATGTAAAAGTGGAGAAATTTTACCCCTCTCCGAATCGCATAACCTATCCCAAAGACAAGGGCTCGCCTCTGCTCAAGCGCCTCACGCCCAGGCGGCCGCCACTCAATCCCGCGCCGCCCAATCAAGACGACGCCCCCGATTCAGCCGCTCAAGACTAACCAAGACACCCCTGCTCAATGATTTCTGACTTAAAGTTCAGATTCAGCGATGAAGCCAAAACCGTTTTCTTCGAGCCATCAGCCAATATCGCCTACTATGATGGCAAAGATGCGCCTAAACTAAGGCGTCTCGCGCCCAGGCGACCTCCGCTCAATCCCGCGCCGCCTGAGCAAAAACCACAGCAGCCCAAGCTGGACGACCACGACGAATAGTCAGCCTCGACCAACCTTAGACAAGACCGGAGGCAACCATCGGCTTCTCAATTGGCACTGCGGGCCTACGATCGGGCGGGCCGCGCAGCACACTCGAAGGCTACGCCGAAAAAGTCGACGGGCGCTCTTTTAATCTGCGCGTACTCTGGTACCTGCTGGTTTTCGTCCGCCCTTATGCCCTGCGCATGATCGGCGCCTTCTGCGCCATGCTGGCCGTCACCGGCTTGACGCTCTATACACCCTTCCTGGTCAAAGAGGCGATTGACGGCCCCATCGCCAGCGGCGATATCCCGGCCTTGAATCAGATTGTCCTGTTGATGCTGCTGGCTTTCGTCGGTCTTTACCTGGCATCCATGGCGCAGCGCTACCTGCTCAGCTGGGTGGGGCAGAAAGTCCTGGCCGATCTGCGCTCGGAGCTCTTCCGTCATCTCCAGGAGCTGCCGCTGTCCTATCACGACAGCCACATCATCGGCGTCACGATCTCGCGGGTGATCAGCGATGTCGGCGTCATCAATCAGCTGCTGTCGCAGGGCTTGATTACGCTGACCGGCGACAGCCTGCTGCTGGGCGGCATAATCATCGTCATGCTTTCGCTGAACGCGCAATTGGCGCTGGTGACCTTCTCCATCATCCCGGTCATCGTGATCGCGACCATGATATTCGCCCGGCGCGCCAAAGTCGCCTTTCGCAATACCCGCGCGCGCAACGCGACCATGATCGGCGACCTGGCCGAAAACCTCAGCGGCATCCGCGTGATTCAAGCCTTCGCTAATGAAAACAGCACCTCCGAGCGCTTCGACGAGGTCAATCAAGCCAATCGCGATGCCCACATCAATGCTATGTCCTTGTCGTTTATCTTTCTGCCGACCGTTGAGTTTCTCAGCATGGCAGCGACCGGCATCGTGCTGCTATTCGGCGGCGTCAGCGTGGCGCAGGGCAATCTGACTTTGGGCACGGTGATCGCCTTTCTGGCTTACGTCAATCGCTTCTTCCTGCCCGTGCAAGAGCTCAGCCAACTGTACGCCACCATGCAAACGGCCATGGCGGGCGGCGAGCGGGTGATTAACCTGCTCAATACCGAGCCGGCCATCAAAGACCGCGATGACGCCGCCGAGATGCCGCCGATTGAGGGGCGGATTGAGTTTCGCGATGTGAATTTCGGTTATCGCGAGGGGCTGCCCGTCCTGCGTGATATCAATCTGGAGATTCCGGCGGGCACGATGGTGGCGCTGGTGGGCCCCACCGGCGCCGGCAAAACATCAATCGCCAATCTCATCGCGCGCTTCTATGACGTCAGCGATGGTCAGTTGCTGATCGATGGCATTGACGTTCGCGATGTGCGGCAGCGCTCAATGCGGCGGCAGATGGGTCTGGTCTCGCAGGACCCGTTCATCTTCGCCGGCACCATCGCCGACAATATCCGCTTCGGCAAGCCGCAGGCCAGCCTGGAGGACGTGCAAGCCGCCGGCGGGTTGGCCAATGTCACCGAGTTCGCGCGTGATTTGCCGCTAGGCTACGAGACCGAAATCTATGAGGACGGCGCCAACCTGTCAGTCGGTCAGCGCCAGCTGATCTCAATCGCCCGCTCCATCCTGGCCGATCCGCGCATCTTGATCATGGACGAGGCGACTTCCAGCGTCGACATGGTCACCGAAGCGCTGATCCAGGACGCTCTGAAAAAGCTGCTCTCCGAGCGCAGCGCCATCGTGATCGCCCATCGGCTCAGCACCATCGTCAACGCTGACATGATCTGCGTGGTGGACGACGGTCAAATCCGCGAGGTGGGCACACACGCCGAATTGCTGCAGCGGCGCGGGCTCTACTATGAGCTTTACGAGCGTCAGTTCGTCGAAATGGCGGATTAGCGTCGGACGGTTTCCAGCGGCAAGATTTGAGTCGACCTCGTAGTACGTTGCTCGCAGCGACCAATGAATTTGCTGTGAAACGTCGCCTAGTTTAGTTCAACCCGCGGGTTCAGCACCGCGTAAGCCAAATCAGCCGCCAGGTTGGCGAAGAGGATGATCGTCACCGTGACCATGACGATGGCCTGCACCAGCAGCAAATCGCGGCGTTCGATGGCGGCGATCAGCAGGCTGCCCAGCCCGGGGAAGCCGAAAACCACTTCAATCACCACCAGGCCGCTGATCAGCCAGGTGATACTGAGAGCGATGACGGTGACGGTGGGCAGCAGGGCGTTGCGCAGGACGTGCCGCCAGATGACCGTGCGCCAGGCGATGCCCTTGAGCGCGGCGGTACGCACATAATCGCGCTTCAGTTCTTCAATGACGCCGGCGCGGGTCAAGCGCGAGATGTAAGCCAGCATCACCAGGGTCGCGGCAAAAGCCGGCAGCCAGAGCGCCGGCAGCATCTCGCCGAAGGACGCGTTGGCGGGCACGGCCGAGCTGGCCGGAAACCACCAACCCAGCGCCTCCGCCAGCGCGCCGCGCCCCCAACGCAGCGCCACGATGTTAATCAAGAACAAGCCCGTGACAAATTCGGGCAGGCTGACCACCGAGAGCGTAAACAGCGAGATGAGAATATCGGGCAGTTTGTTCTCGCTGAGCCCGGCGATAACCCCCAGGACCAGTGATATGGGCACGGAAAGCAGCAGCGCCACGGCGGCCAGCCGCGCGGAATTGACCGTGCGCTCTGTGATGAGCTGGCGGTTGCGCGCGCCGCGGAAGGCGATCGTCTCCCCCCATTCGCCGCGCAGGAAATCGCCCAGCCAGTTCACATACTGCTCCGGCAGCGGGGCATTTAGGCCGAGCTTGTCGCGGATTTCTTCCACTTGCGTCTCGGTGGCTTCGCGCCCGCCGGCGATGACCCGGGCCGGATCGCCCGGTAGCACCCGCAACAGCAAGAAAATCATCAGCGAGCTCAGCAAGTAGGTGAAGAAGAAGAAGACAAAGCGGCGGCGCAGGAAATGCAGCATAGCGGCTAGCCGTCCCCTCCCGCCAAAACCAGATCGGATTGCAGCGTCGTCAGCTCCTCCAGCGGGATATGGCAGCGGATGAGATGGCCGGCGTCGCCCTCGCGCCAGGGCGGCTCTTCGCGCTCGCAGATTTCGCCGATTTTGCGCGGGCAGCGAGTATGAAAGCGGCAGCCGCCAGGCAGATTCTGCGCGCTGGGCAGGTTGTCGCTGAGCAGGATGCGCTTGGTTTTATGCCCCGGATCGGCCACAGGAATCGCCGAGACCAGCGCTTCGGTATAGGGGTGATAGGGCGGCTGGAATAGCTCGCGCGCTTCGCCGACTTCGCATAGCTCGCCCAGGTACATAACCGCCAGCGTATCCGCCAGATAGCCCACCACCGATAGATTATGTGAGATAAACAGATAGGCGCTGCCGTGCTCTTCCTGCAATTGCGCCAGCAGATTCAAAACGGCCGACTGCACCGAGACATCCAGTGCCGAGACCGGCTCGTCGCAAATGATCAGCTCGGGGTCGGAGGCGAAGGCGCGCGCGATGGCCACCCGCTGTTTCTCGCCGCCGCTCAATTCATCGGGGTAGCGTTCGGCGTATTCAACGCGCAGGTTGACCCGCTCCAGCAGCGCCAGCGCTTCGGCGTCGGCGGCCTCGGGCGACATGCCGCGCAGCTTGATCAGCGGGCGGCGAATCGCCTGCCGCACCGACAGATAGGGATTCAGCGAGTTCTGTGGATTCTGGAACACCATCTGTAGATAGGCGAGTACATCCGGGCTGCGCTCGCGCACGCTGTTGCGCACGTCCATGCCCAGCAGCTCAAGCTTGCCGCCGCTGCGCTGCTCCAGCCCGATGATGACGCGCGCCAGGGTCGTCTTTCCGCTGCCGCTTTCGCCGACCAACCCCAGCGTCTGCCCGGCGCGCAGCTGCAAATCGACGCCGTCAACCGCCCGAATCGGCGTCGGCGTGACGCGCCGCAGCGCCTCGCTGAAAGTCGGCGCCACGGGAAAATGTTTCGTCAAGCCGCTGACCTGCATCAGGGTGGTGGCGCCCCCATCCCC
>WTGO01000072.1 GCA_011523515.1 Chloroflexota bacterium | reverse complement strand
ATCAGCATGGGTCACTCGGCGGGCGGCCATCTGGCTTTGTGGCTGGCCGCCCGCCAGCGCATCGAACGCTCAAGTCCGCTCTTCATGGAGAAGCCAGTGGCAGTCCAAGCTGTCCTGGCGCTGGCCCCGGTAGGGGATATCGCCCGCCTGGCTGCTAGCAAGAATAGCAGCGACGCCCTGCTTGCGGTCATGGGCGGCGGGCCGGCGGAGGCGCCCGCCAACTACGCCAATGGCTCGCCCTCCGAGTTGCTGCCCCTCGGCAAGCCGCAAACGATTATCGTCGGCAGCGAGGACACGGACATCCTGGATAATTCGCGCGCTTACGTCGACGCGGCCATGGCAGCGGGCGACTCGCCGATGCTAACCGTATTGCCGGATGTGGGACATTTCGAAGTCGTTTGGGTGCAGTCGCGCGCCTGGATTGAAGTTCGGCGCGCCTTAATGCGCCTGAGCGAGCAAGTTGCGACAAATCCCAACTTGGGATACGATAATTCTTGTTAACAAACATTTCGTCACAGTAAGAGAGCGCTGGTTTATGGTCAAAGGTTTGGCGCATGTCTGCATCGGGGTCAGCGATTTGGACGCGACGGAAGCTTTCTACGTTGACGCCCTGGGTATGGAATTGGCCTTTGACTTTTGCCGCGGCGGGCAACGCATCGGCTTCTACATTAAGGCGGGAGAATCGACCTTCCTGGAGGTTTTCGCGACACCTGAAGCCCATGCCGATGGCAGTTCTCTCATCAAGCATTTCTGTCTTGAAGTAGACGATTTGGACGCCGTCATTCGCCGACTGAATGATTGCGGCGTTGAAGTATCCGACAAGGCCTTGGGCGCCGACAACTCCTGGCAAGCCTGGATCACTGACCCAAACGGCATCCGCATCGAAATGATGCAATACAGCGATACCAGCACGCAGTTTACCGGAAGAGCCGTAGTCCTAGACTAGCTGAAACATTAGTAGAAATCCCGTCAACGCGTAATTGGTCGGCAGCAATTTATTATTACCTTTTAGCTTAGTATGTAAAAGCATTTATCGTGAAGCTAAGCATATCGCAAACTCTGGATCCTGAGACCTTCTCGCCGCATGATGAATATTATGCGGGTACGGTCGTCGTGCCGATGGGCCGGCCGGACACCGCTGCCGAAATGCTGCGCATCGCCGGCGAAATGGTGCATCCGGTACATGGTCTGGTGATCGCCCTGGTCATTTCGCTGGGCGATGCCGAGCAGGCCAACCGGGTCAGCAATCAAGTCAATCAGGTCATCGAAGATTTTCGCATCACCGATGCCGGGCACCGCGTGGAACTAGTGACCGAGATCGCGGTCAGCATTTCGCGCGGCATCCTGGATGTGGCGCGCGAACGCAACGCGGATGTCATCCTGCTGGGCGTTCAGCGACCGACTCAAGGCAGCGTGAAGTTGGGCACGGTCGTAGAGAATGTGATTGCCGCGGCGCCATGCGGCGTGTTGATCTACCGCAGCGCAGTGTCTCCCCACTTTGACCGGGTCGTGGTGCCCGTTGACGGCAGCCTGCCCTCCGTCATCGCCATGAAACTTGGCGTCAGTTTCGCCCTGCAGCACACCATTCCGCTGCGCCAAATGAGCATTCAATTCGATTATCACTACGACCCCGAGCACGAGGCGGCCATCAAGCGCTACGAAGAGCATCTGCCGCGCAACAAGGACCTGAAGCCGAAAGCGATCATCGGACGTAATCCGGCGCCGGAAATTGTGCGCGGGATGACCTCGGACGATTTGCTGGTCATGGGCTTCTCGCAGAAAACAGACTTTGAACGGCATATCATCAATGATCTGAGCAATCAGCTGCTCAATACGGCCCCGGGCCCGGTCATCATGATTTCGCAGATCGAATGGCACCGGGGCATTCGCGGCGCCATCGAGCACGGGGTCGCGCGGCTCAACCCGCAGCTGACGCTGGTCGAGCAGAACGAGCTCATCTGGAGCGCGCAGAAAAACGCCAGCAGCAACCTTGATTACACCGTCATGATTGTACTTTCGGCGGCGCTCGCCACCCTCGGCTTGCTGACCAACAGCGCCGCGGTGATCATCGGCGCCATGCTGGTCGCGCCGCTGATGTCGCCGCTGTCGAGCTTTTCGACTGGCATGGCGACCGGCATATTGCACCTCACCCGCCGCGCCAGCGTGACGCTCTTCGCCGGCGTGACCCTGGCGCTGCTGATCTCGATTCTGATGGGCGTCGTCCTGCCCATCGACACGCCAACTGATGAGATGCTGGCGCGCGGCAGTCCCAATCTGCTGGATGCCGCAATCGCGCTGGTATCGGGCTGGGTCGCCGCTTATGCCACGGCGCGCAAGGGCATCCCCGCCGCTTTGGCCGGCGTGGCCATCGCCGCCGCCCTGATGCCGCCGCTTTGCACTATCGGCCTGGGCATCGCCTTGCAAGACATCGACTTGGCCTTTGGCGCGAATCTGCTCTTCCTGGCCAATATCGCCTTCATCATTGCGGCGCAATATATCACCTTCTTGTGGATGGGCATGCACCCCACCGAAGATCGCGAAGGCGCTTCCCTGAATCAGTCGCGCGCCTGGTGGTTTGTACTCTTCGTCATTACGATCATCTTGCTGCTGGTCTTCGCCAGGTTAGGCTCGCAGGCGGTTGACGAGGCGCATGTGCGTGAGCAGCTGCAAGCGGAGGCCTTTCATGGCGCCTCCGTAGTCGAGTACCAGGTGATTACGTCTGTACCGCTCGAGGTGCTGCTGCTCGTCCAGTCCGACCATCCGATCTCGCCGGAGGAAGTCACGGCGGCGCAGCATATCATCGACGAGCTCTATCAGCAGAATGTGGATCTGACTGTTGTTTCCCGTCAAGTCGTTCTTCCGCTTGATCCTTTGGCGGAGGCGGCGAGCGCCGCGCTGCACCAGACTCTGCCGCGCGCAAGCATCAGCAATGTGACGGTAACTCGGAATGAGGGCGTACTGGTGCGCGCGGAAGTGCGCGCCGCGCAAGCGCCTTCCAGCGCCGATCTTAAGGCCGCGCAAGCGTTGATAAGCACGTTTGCGGACTCGAACGTCAACCTGGAAGTCGCGTATCAGCAGACGATTCAAATCAACGGCTCAGCCGTCAGCGAAGTTCCCGAGTTGTAACGAGCTTGATGCGCCTTCGCGAGCGATCGCTTCATGCGTCCGCGGCGAGCGCCCGTTTCAGCGTCTCATCGATTGCGTCATCGCCCGTCGGCAGCCACTCGGCGCGCGCTTCGGAGCCAGCCTCGACCAGCAGCTTGACGCTCGCCGAAAAGTCGCCCTCGTCGCGCCAACTGTGCTGCCGCCCATACAGGCAAGTGGACAGGGGCGTGCCGCCATAACCGTTGAGCCAGGTCAGCGGCGGCTCGTCATCGGCGTCCAGCAATACGCGTATCACATTGGCGAAACCGTGAAAGGCGGCGGCGTGCAGCGGCGTCATCTTGTCGTCATCGCTGATGTGCAAGTCAAAATCAAGCGCTGCCATCACACTGACGGAATCGACCTTATTCGTCCAGGCGGCGTGGATCAACTGCCGGAGATCGCCATCTTTCATTTGCGCCACTATGTTGGGGTGCTCAGCCACAATGCGCTCGGCCGCGTCCGCATCGGCCGACGCGCAGTGAGCCAGCAACTTGACATCCGGCGGGCTTTGCGCCAGCAGGAATGCGAAGATGTCATCGCGCCCATACTCAAGCGCCGCCTGGTGCGGCGACAAGCCCGCCGCGTTGAAGGTATAGACATATTGATGCGAGCCGTCGGCCGGGGGCGCCAAATCATAGCCAACCTGGTTCACCCGCGCGCGTATCGCCCCCGGATGCGCTTGCAGAGCCGATACAAGCAAATCCAGTTCGCCCAGGATAACAGCGGCGAATACATCGACTTGCGCGCCCCGCCGCGCCAACTCGCGCGCGGCATCCAGGTTCTTCTCGCCCAGCATCCATTGCAGCGGGGTCGAGGCGTGGTCGTGATCGCGCGCCTCCAGATCCGCGCCCCGCTCCAGCAGCCAGTCCATCACCTCCGGGGACCTGGCGTAATGCAAAGGCGTCTTGCCGTCGCCCCCGCGTTGATTGATGATCGTCCGGTCGCGCTCATATGCGGCGTTCAGCCAATCCAGCCAGCCTTGCTCCGCCGCGGCCTGCGCGGTGATCTCGGCGCCGCGCTCAATGAGTTGCTGCGCCGCCTGCGCGGATGTGCCTTCCAGCAAGTGGAAGTCCCCCGCCCACCATTGCGATTTCGCCTTGATATCGGCGCCGTGCTTGAGCAGTACGTCCACCACATCGACATGCTCTTTGGCGATGATCAGCGCCGTAGAGCCGAACCAGAAGTGCGGGTCGTCCAGTGTGTCGCGCAGCTTGGGATGCGCCGTCAAGAGCTCGTCGAGTTTCTCGGCATCCTGGGCGTAGACGAGCTGTTTGAACTGCTCCAGCTCTTTGCCGAATTGCAGTTCGTTCAGTTTCGCCCGCAAGCGCAGCTCTCCCCAGCCCGGCCTGCCCTGCTCCCGCGCGATTACGGTCCGCGCCTCGCTCAGCGTCAACGGGAAGGCCGCCGCCTCTTCACGAGCGCCGTACTTAACCTGCGGCAAGTGCTGATGGACGCGGTCGACGGCGGCGTTATGGCCACGTGAGAATTCCTGCAGCAGCTCTTCCGCGGCGCGTCGATAGTCTGCGATGGTTGGCGATTCAGGCATCGGTAGCGTCCCCTTTAGATTGGTCAAAGACTGCGCTCCGCAACACGGCCAGATCGACATTTCCGCCGCTGGCCACCAGCGCAGTCGCCCGTCCGTCCGCGGGAACCACCCCGTGCTGCAGCGCCGCCACGGCCACTGCGCCGCCGCCTTCGACCACCCAGCCGGCCACTTCCAGCATATAGCGCATCGCCGCCGCGATCTCCGCTTCAGTGACCAGCACGATATCATCCACGTAACGGCGACAAATCGGAACGGTGATCGAGCCGGCTTCAATATCGCCGGAGAGCGCGTCCGCCAGCGTATCCCAAACCTGCGGACGAGCCGCCTCGTGGAAGACATTGTACATGGCGGGCGCCGATTTTGCGTTGACGCCCACGACTTCAATGGCCGGATTGAGCTGCTTGACCGCCGCCGCGATTCCGGCGATCAAGCCGCCACCGCTGACCGGTACGACGACTCGCTCGACCTGCGGCAGCTGCTCCACAATCTCTAGCCCGATGGCGCCGGCGCCAGCGATGACCGCCGCGTCGTTATAGGGCGAAATCCACACACCGCCTTGAGCCGCGCGCCGCAAGGCTTCGGATTCGGCTTCGTCATAGTTGTCTCCGTACAAGATAGCCTCGGCGCCAAAACGCTGTACATTCTTGACTTTTTTCTGCGGAGTTGTCCTCGGCATCAGGATCCGCGCCGAAGCGCCCGTCAACTGCGCGGCGTAGGCGACGGCGGCGGCGTGATTGCCCGATGAGGCGGCGACAATGCCGCGGTCCCGCGCCTCCGCGGGCAACGAGAGGATGGCGTTTAGCGCGCCACGTATCTTGAATGAATGCGTTCGATTGCAATTTTCCAGCTTGAGCCAGACATTGCCGCCCAAGTTCGGCGCGGCTTCGAGCGCCGTGGGCTGCAGATGCGGTCGCAGCCGATGCTGCGCGCGTACGATGTCACCCAGCCTGAAATCCATCAGCGCTGCTTACAAGCCGATGCTGCGCAAGTAGTCGCGGTTGCGCTGCGCGGAATCGCGCGGGCTGCCCATGCCGGGCAATACGTCTTGCTCGACCACGATCCAACCTTCGTAGCCGATTTTCTCCAGCTCAATTAGCACACTGGGGAAATCAACATCGCCTTGGCCCAACTCAGGGAAGATGCCTTTGCCCACCGAAGTCGGCCCGTCCCATTCATGGATCCGCGATTGCTCGTGCACTGTGGGGTCGCGATCTTTGAAGTGGACGTACCAAATGCGATCCGCAAACTGGCGAATCCCGGATACCGGATCGCCGCCGCCGAAAGCCCAGTGGCCGGTATCAAAGACCAGGCCCACCACCGATTCATCGGTCATGTCCATCAGCCGCTCGGTCTCGGCCGGGGTTTCGATCCAGGTGCCGGTATGATGATGCAAGACGGACCTCAGGCCGGTCTCGTCCATCACGCGGCGCGCGGCCTCATCGGCGCCTTGGGCGAACAGACGCCAGCCGTCTTCATCCAGGCTCATTTCCGGCGAGATTCGGCCTGAATTCAGGCTGCGCATGGGATCGGTGTAGGGATCCGGCCCCAGCACCACCAGCGCATCAGGGCCGCCTACCGCGGCCAGTAGCTTGGCCGTGCGGACGCATTCATTGGCGCTTTCCTGATGCCGGGCCTGGTCTTGAAAATTGACATTGACCCAGGATCCCAGCATTTTCAAGCCGCGCTTGTCCAGCTCGGCGCGCAAATGGCCGGGTTCAGTCGGCATAAAGCCCCAATCGCCCAATTCGGTGCCGCCATAACCGCTGGCCGCCATCTCGTCGAGGACGCGCGCATAGTCGAAGCGTTCGCCTTCGATATTCTCGATGATGCCCCATGAACAGGGCGCGTTCGCCACTTTCAACATTGGCGCCTCCCGAAACCTAAATTTGCACGCGAGTATATCACCTATTGTCGGCTTGGGGACACGCTAAATGGGAGCTCGTGCACGTGACCGAGCAATGGCATCGTTAGACCGGAATAATCCAGCGAGCTAGCTCTGCAATGCGCCGCGCATGCTGCAAGAGCGGCGCCATGTCCATTGCGGGCGACGCTGAAGCTGCAATTCACCACGCGCGAATAGGTAATGACTCAGCGCCTAATGGCAGCGGCGGCGCGGTTTACCTCGCCAATGGCAAACTGAACATCGACAACAGCACGATCGATGAAAATGTCGCTAGCGCGGAAGGCGGCGCCGCTTATGTGGCGGCCGGCAATCTCACCGTCAGGCACGCCACAATCGTAAAGGATCGGGCCGCCACAGGCGCTGGTATCGGCATTTTCGCCGATGATGACGAAAACACCGACGATCCAGAGGTGTATATCTACAACAGTATCATCGCCCAGAATACCGACACCGACAGCGAGAATTCTGTATGCCTCACTGACCTGTTGAGCGGCAATGAAGGCAATGTCTTCGAAGATGTCGGCTGTGCCGAGGCACAGTCTGCCGCTGCGCCGATCCGCATTGAGCTAGTGCCCTTCAGCGGACAGGCTCTGCCGAGAGCGGTGTTAAGCCGCTTTTACCGGCTCCTGGAAGGCAGCCCGGCCATCGACAACGGCGTCGATACGGATGGGCAAATGCTTGCAAACGACCAAACCGGTCATAACCGACCGGAGGGCGAAGGCTACGATTCCGGCTCCTTTGAGTTTGACTTTGAAGAAGAATGGGACATATTTTTCGCTGGATCCATTCCTTCTACACCAGCCATAGCGGCGAATGTAACCTTGGCGCCGCGTAGCCGGCCCGTCTTCGTCGGGCAGGTTCCTGAGTCAACGCAATAGCATAAGGTTGAGCCCGCGCTTTCGCCCTGTGTTCTCTCTGGCTGCGCGGCTACAATCCTCCTGTTTGCCATGCTTTGTACACATTGTCTTGAAGGAACCTGTCTAAATGAGTCAGTTCGATCATGTCAAGCTCTTTCTGCCCGGACCCGTTGAAGTCCGCCGCGAGATACTCGAGGCGCAGACGCAATGGATGATCGGCCACCGCACCAGCGAATTCGCCGACTTGTTCGCGAGCTTGCAAAGCAAACTGAGGCGCGCCTTTTTCACCGATAGCCGTGTCTACATCAGCGGCTCCTCCGGCAGCGGCCTGTGGGAAGGCGCGATTCGCTGCGGGGTTCGCGATGAGGGCCGCGTCCTGCACTTGACCGGCGGCGCATTCAGTGAGCGCTGGGCGCAGATCAGCCGCGCCAACGGCAAGCAGGTCGATTGCATTCAAGTCGACTGGGGCCGGGCGCATACTCCGGGCATGGTCGCCGAAGCCCTGTCTCGACAGCAATACGACGCCGTCTGCGCCGTGCATAACGAAACCAGCACCGGCGTCACCAATCCCATCCAGGCTATCGGCGAGGTCGTCAATCAGCATGAGGATTCGCTTTTCTTCGTCGACACCGTCAGCGGCTTCCTCGGCACGGCGCTGCGCGTTGACGATTGGGGCATCGACATCGCCCTGACTTCAAGCCAGAAAGCTTTCGCGCTGCCGCCCGGCGTCGCCTTCGCCGCCGTCAGCGACCGCCTGCTCGAGCGCGCGGCGAGCATCGCCAACCGCGGCTATTATTTCGACTTCTTGACGCTGGAAAAGTCGCTACTCAAGAACAACACGCCATCTACGCCGCCGGTCGCCTTGATGTTCGCCGCAGACGCGCAAATGGACGCGATCCTAGCCGAAGGCATTGAAGCGCGTTGGGCCCGCCACCGGCAAATGCGCGACGCAACGCATGATTGGGCGCTGGAGCGCGGCTTCGGCTTGTACGCGCAAGCGGGCTACCGCAGCGACACGGTGACCACGGTGGCTAACACGCGCGGCATAGATGTCAACGCCCTGGGCGCCTACATGGAGCGTGAGGTCGGCTACGCAATGGACAAAGGTTACGGGGCGATCAAGGGAAAGACCTTCCGCCTGCCGCACATGGGAGATGTGACGATGGAGATGCTGCAGGAAGTCCTCGACGGCATAGACGCCTTCATGGCGCAAGCGACGCTCTCATCCCCCAACCCCTTTCCCCATAAAGAAGGAAGGGGAGCCAACGAAGGCAACTAACATGACCTCTCACGTACTTGTACCCGACAACGTCCACCAAAAGGCGATCGACATTTTGGAGTCGACCGCTGAACTCCGCGTGTCCGCGCCCGGCAAGCTGGAACGCGCTACCCTGTTGGCAGCGGTAGTCGACGCCCACGCGCTGATCATCCGCAGCGGCGTAACGGCGGACGCTGAGCTCATCGCAGGCGCGCCGCAGCTCAAGGCGATCGCACGCGCGGGCGTCGGCGTTGATAATGTCGACTTGGACGCGGCGACCGCTCAAGGCGTCCTCGTCATGAATACGCCCGGCGGCAATACCATCTCCACCGCCGAGCACAGCATCGGACTGATGCTGGCGCTCTCCCGCCATATTCCGCAGGGTCATCAGTCGCTGGCTGAGGGACGCTGGGATCGCAAGGCTTTCACCGGCGTAGAACTGAAGGGCAAGACCTTGGGCATCATCGGCCTGGGGCGTATCGGGCAGGCTATCGCGACGCGCGCCCAGGCCTTTGAAATGAGCGTAGTCGCGCACGACCCCTACCTGCCGCCGGAAATCGCCGTAGCGCTAGACGCGCCCCTGCTCGCGCTGGACGAAGTTTACGCGCGCTCGGATTATCTCTCGCTACACGCTCTGGTCACGGATGAAACGCGCGGCATGATCAATGCCGATTCTCTCGCCAGGATGAAGCGCGGGGTGCGCATCATCAATGCGGCGCGCGGCGCGCTAATCAACTCGGCTGATATGGCCGAAGCACTGCGGAGCGGTCAGGTCGCCGGCGCGGCGCTGGATGTCTACGAGCAGGAACCGCCGCCGGCCGATCATCCGCTGATTGGGCTGCCTAATGTGGTGCACACGCCGCATCTGGCGGCCAGCACATCTGACGCGCAGATTACGGTCGCGGTCGAAGCCGCGCAGTTGATCGTCGATTTCTTGCTGGAGGGGAAGGCGGCGAATGTGTGCAATCCCGCTGGCTAGCCCGCCTGGAAGTCGATGTCGCGATAGATTTGAGCCAGCGGTAGCTCACAATCCAGCATCGGCAGCGGAACGACATCCTCTGGCGCGGCAAAAACCTGGCGACGCCAGCCGCTATCGTCGCGCTCATAGAGTTCGGCATTGAGACGATGCTGGTCAACGATGAGGCAGGCTTCGATAGAGGGCAGCGAAAAGTAATACTCCAGCTTCTCCCGACGATCTCTAGTTATACTGGTCGGCGAAGTTACTTCGACGACAAAGAAGGGGTTCATCAAGTTGTATTCGCTGGGGTCAGCAAAATTCGAGGCGCCACGCACCAGTGTCAGGTCCGGATAAACATAGCGCGTCGGGCTAATCTGAACACGCATTTCTGCGGTGTGCATTGTAAATCGCAATCGGTCTAGTGCCGCGACAAAGAGATAGATTAGGTTCGTTGTGATTAGGCTGTGCTGGTTGCTGACACCCGGCATCTCGATGACTTCTCCGTCGATGTACTCGTGCTTGCGCTCTTGGAGCTGTTCCCATTCAAAGTATTCATCCATCGACATGGCAGTTCTTGTCTGGATTGCCATTTTCAACCTCAGCCCGATTCCAGTACACACATCATAGCGCGATTCCGTCAAATTGTCACCAATAGCAAAGGCATCCAGATTCAAGGTCTGGCCGGGCTGCCATCGGGCAGGCGCGTCTGCGTCCAGTCTTCCACGATGTCCTGGCAGGGATATTTCGCCGCCAGGTCCTCGTTGATATCGATGCCCAGCCCCGGCCCCTCATTGGGATAGAGATAACCATTCTCAATGACCGGCAAGCCGGGGAAGATCTCGTAGTCCAGTTCCGACGGGCGATACCATTCCTGGATACCGAAATTGCGATGCCAGAGGTCCAACTGCAAGTTGGCGGCATGGCCGACCGGCGAGGTATCGCTGGGTCCGTGCCAGGCCGTGCGCACGCCGTACATATCGGCGAAAATGGCGACATTGCGCGCCGGCGTAATCCCGCCCATCTGGCTGATGTGCATGCGAATGAAATCGATAAGCCGCTCCTGAATCAGCGGCTGCCACTCGTGTGGATTGTTGAAAAGCTCGCCCATGGCCAGCGGCGTGGCGCATTGCGCGCGAATCGTTCGGAACCAGTGGATGTCCTCGGGCGCCAGCGCGTCTTCCAGGAAGAAGAGCTTGAATTGCTCGACATCTTTGGCGAATTCGACGGCATGAATAGGGACGAGGCGCTCGTGGATATCGTGCAGCAGCTCGATCTCGTCGCCGACCACCTCGCGCACGTAACCGATCATATCCACCATGCGCCGGCAATAGTCGCGCGGGTCGTAATAGGCGCCGGGCGGGGGGTTCCTGGGCTTGACGAGCCGGCTGCCTTTTCCGCCGTAGCCGCCCATCTGCACGCGCACGAAGCGATAGCCCTGCTCCATACAGGCGCGCGCGCGATCGGCGACTTCCTGCTTGTCGCGCCCGTCAGCGTGGACGTAGACATGCGCCGCCTCGCGGGACTTGCCGCCCAGCAAGTCGCAAACACTCATGCCGGCGCGCTTGCCCTTGATGTCCCACAGGGCTTGATCGACGCCCGAAATGGCGTTGTTGAGCACGGGCCCGTTGCGCCAATAGCCGTGCACCATCGACATATTCCAGATCTCTTCGATGCGGTCGACATCGCGTCCCAGCAAGAAGGGCTTCAGATGGCGCTTGATGGCTGCCGCGACGGCGAAGATGCGCTGGGTAAAGGTGGCGCAGCCCAGGCCGTAAAGTCCCGACTCAGAGGTGATGACCTTGACGATGCAAAGCCGGGATTTGCCAGGCTGCGTCAGGATGACTTTGACGTCTTCGATTGTGACTGGTTTCGGCATTTCCTCCCCCATTCCCCAGCCCCCTGCTCGCCATCTCTATAGCGAGCATCCCAAAATGAGGGAAAGAGAGCAACGTATAACGGCCTCGCTGGACCGACGATCAATTCGCTAATGCCGCCCACCCGGGCCACGCAGTAGAAAGTCCCTCCCTCATCTTGGGGAAGGGATTTAGGGTGGGGGTCAAAGCACCCGGCAGCTATTGGTCAGCACGCCGATGCCTTCTATCTCGACGCTGACAACGCTGCCCTGGCCCAGGAATTCCGGCGGGTTCATCGCTTTACCAACGCCGCTCGGCGTGCCGGTCAGGATCACATCGCCCGGATTCAGCGTGAAGGCGCGCGACAAATGCGCGATCAAATGGCTGACCGAAAAAATCATGTCAGCGGTTGAGCCATTCTGCTTCTCGACGCCGTCAACGTTCGTGACGATTCGCAGGTTCTGCGGGTCGGGAATCTCGTCGGCGGTGACGATTACTGGCCCCAGCGGGCAGAAAGTGTCGAGCCCCTTGGCGCGCGTCCACTGCTTGTCCCGTGTCTGCAAATCACGCGCGGAGACATCATTGGCGATGGTGTAGCCGAAGACGTAATCCAGCGCGTCTGCTTGCGAAACTCGCCGCGCGGTTTTGCCGATGATGACGGCCAGCTCGCCTTCCCAATCCACTTGCGACGTGAGCGCCGACTCCCATTCGATGACATCGCCGTCGCCGATGACCGCGCTGGGCATGACGGCGAAGACCAGGGGCTCGGACGGCACTTCGTTGTCCAGCTCGCGCGCGTGCTCGGCGTAATTGCGGCCGATGGCCAGGATCTTGCCCGGTATTAGCGGCGGCAAAGTCTGCAGTCGACTCAGCGGCTTGACGACGCCGCTGCGGTTCGGCTCGGCCTCCTTGGCCATGAGTTCCCGCATATCGCCGTTGCCAAGCAAGTTGACGTTTTCGCCCGCAACCAGGCCAATGCGCGCGCCATCATCCCCGTTATATCGAATCAGTTTCATGTCTCCGCCAGTCTCTCGTCTTGCCAAGTCGCGCTAGTCTAGCAAATTGCGCGACGCCAGACTAGCTGTCGTCACCTGGCCCAAGCGCGCAATCGTAGCCACGATTCGAAGCGGCGCCGCCCATCGCCTTTTGCAAACTCTGATAAAATGCATTTGTTGCTGACCCAACGGGCTTGCACGCGGAGACACAGTTTGAAGCACGTCAAGTATTTCGCCCAATTCACGCTGCTATTGGTTTTTGCTTTCGCCTGCAGCGACACGGGCAACTCCCCAAACGACGCGACATCGGCCCAGCGACTGCTGCCGAATCTGGCATCCTACTCCGCCACCGATGTCGACACGACCATCGACGGCGCCTTTGCCGCTTTCGGCGGCGCCTCCTTGCTCAGCGGGCAAGTGGCCGTCACGGCCGTCCTCGCCAAAGCGGAGCAATTCTTGCAGTGTTTCCAGGATCGCGGCGCGCTGGCGGCCAAATTCTACCGGCATCTCGATTCTAAGGTAACTGCGCCCAAGATTGGCGGGGCGCTGGTTCTCAATCAGTCGCGCGTGAATCAGGAAATGATCAACTGCCTCCTGGGCGGGCAAGAAGGCAATGCCAGCGCGCAGGCCTTCACGATTGAGCCCTGTGCCAACGCCGGCTCATTAGTATACGAAGGCGACAACATAAGTTACGTCTACGTCGGCTCGCATCCGGACGTATGCGAGGTTTTTCAGTTGCATTTTGACAATCTGGCGGCAACCCCCACCCCAACGCCTTAAAGGGGGCGGTGAACGAGTATGAAAAGAGGACTTCCATGACTGGATTCAACGGCTTGGGTTTGCATCTGGGCAATTTGTCGCGGCTGTCGGCGGCGAAATCGCGCTCGCTAAGCGCCGAGAACTTCGACGGCGCCAAAGGGCGCGGCGGCATGGCCGATGAAGGCACGGGCAGCCGCGCCGCGCGCGATCTCGGCCACGGCTGGAAGGTGTCCCCCTCCGTGCGCATTGGCGCAGGCGAAACTTTCACCATGGCCGATATCGCCGGGCCCGGCGCCATTCAGCAAATCTGGCTGACGCCCACCGGCAATTGGCGCTTTTGCATCCTGCGCATCTACTGGGATGACAGCGAGCGGCCTTCGGTCGAATGCCCCATCGGCGATTTCTTCGCCGTCGGCTGGGGCGAATACGCCCAGGTCACATCGCTGCCCGTCTGCGTCAATCCGGGCAGCGCCTTCAATTGCTACTGGGAAATGCCCTTCCGCAAGCGCTGTCGCATGACCATCAGCAATATCGCCGAAGAAGAGATGACGCTTTACTATCAGGTGAATTACACGCTGACTGACGTGCCAGAAGACGCCGCCTACTTCCACGCGCAATTTCGCCGCGTGAACCCCTTGCCCTACAAGGACGTCTACACCATCGTCGACGGCATCAGCGGACGCGGGCATTATGTAGGCGCCTACATGGCCTGGGGCACGAACAACAACGGCTGGTGGGGCGAAGGCGAAATCAAGTTCTACCTGGACGGCGACGACTACCCCACCATTTGCGGCACCGGCACCGAGGACTATTTTTGCGGCTCCTACAATTTCGACCCCAGCCCGCGGCATAACGAAGGCTACGTCACCTACACCACGCCCTACGCCGGCTTCCATCAGGTGATCCAGCCCGATGGCGCCTACAAGTCACAGCATCGCATGGGCATGTACCGCTGGCACATCATGGACCCCATCCGCTTTGAATCCGACCTGCGCGTGACCATGCAAGCGCTGGGCTGGGGCTACAATAGCCGCTACCTGCCGCTGCAAGACGATATTGCCTCGGTCGCCTACTGGTATCAGACCCTGCCGCAGGCGCCCTTCCCGGCTTTGCCCGAGCGCGATCAGCTGCAGATCATCTAGCGCTGCAAATCTCTTCGTAGAGTTGCTCATAGCTGGCGGCCGTCCGCTCCCAGCTGTATCGCGCCTGAATCAGCGCGCGCCCGTTATGCGAAAGACGCTGGCGCCGCGCCGAATCGCCCAACAATTCAATCGTCTTGCCGGCGATGTCGTCGACCTCAGCGATCAACGCCGATTCACCGCCGCGCACGTCAATGCCATCCACGCTTAGCGGCGTCGCCACCACTGGGATGCCCATCGCCAGCGCTTCCAGGACCTTGTTCTTCAAGCCGGCGCCGATGCGCAGCGGACAGACAAAGACGGTCGCGCGCGCCAGATATGGCGCCACATCCGGCACGCGCCCAGTGACTTCGATATGGCCTCGAGCCCGGTCGAGCAGCCAGTCGGGCGGATTTGCGCCCACAAGCTGCAATCGCGCCTTGGGATACGCTGGTCGCACTTGGGGCAGCACGCGCCCAACCAAGATGCGCGCGGCGTCTTGGTTGGGCGCATACTCATAGTTGCCGACGAAGAGCAGCGTATAGGGATCGCGCTCGAGTTCGCGCGGTTGAAAACGCTCATGCTCAATGCCGTTGGGGATCACTACAACATTCAGCGCCGGCTGCACATCAAGCAGCAGCGCGCGATCGGCAGCCGATATGACCACGGTCCGGTCGAAAGGCGTGAACATGAAGCGCTCAAAGCGCCGCACCAGCGGCAGGCGCAGCCGCGCGCTCCAGACGCCTTGCGCGGCGGCGGATTGCAGATACAGGGCGTGAGACTCGTAAGGCGTGATGACATTCGGACGGTCGGCGAAAAGCGCATGAAACTCGTAGACGCTGACCGAACCGAAACAGTGAACCAGGTCGTAATTGTGCCGGCTCAGGCTGTCGGCGATGGCGCGCCAGAGCGGCGGACAGAAGCTGCTCTCGGCGGACACGGCAAATCGGGCCGAGCGATCAATCAGCCGACGCAGATAGGCGAAGGGTCCGCGCTGCGGCTCCTGTATCAGCTTGATATGCCGGAAGAAGGCGCGATACTGGTCCAACTGCGCAGGATCATCGTCGCGGTCGTAAAGCGCCAGCAAATCAATGACATAGCCGCGTTGCGAAAGCTCGCGCGCCAGGTGCCAGATGATCAGGCGGTCGCCGAGATGGAGCGGATAGGGCGGGCAGCGCGAGACTAGAAGGATTGTCTTCATGAGCCAGCCGCCAGCTGCGGACTCTGCATAATGGCGCCCACGCTTTTACCATGTCGTCAGCTTATGCCCATACTACACCCCAAAATGTAAAATACCCGCCCTGTGGACGAGTATTTCTTGTGCCGAGACCCAGACTTGAACTGGGGACACCCGCATTTTCAGTGCGATGCTCTACCAACTGAGCTATCTCGGCATTCAACCCTGAATTTGCCACCGGCAGTGTAGAGCGTCTGTGGCCGAATGTCAAGGCGTGACTGACTCCGACAGCCAGTCGCTGATGATACGCGCCGTCTTCACTGGCGCCGACTGTGGGAAGAGATGGCCTTGCCCTTTCATCTCGCGAAATGCGGCGCCCGGCAGAAGCGACTGCGCCCGGGCATACGACGCGGCCGGAAAGGTATCGCTGTGTTCGGCGCGTATAATCAAGACCGGCGCCAAGCCACTCAGCTTCGGCAGGTCGAACCAGATGTCCTGATAAACCGTTGAAAAGTAGTATGCCTCCCATTCCGGGCTCCAGATCAGTTCGAATCCAGGGCCATTGTCGCGGGCGCGCAAACCGTGCTGGACGTACTGACTCAGCGCCTCGGCCGTCCAATCTGCGAAAACAGCCTTCTCGCGAAAGCGACTGTAAGCATCCTCGCGGCTATCGAAGACTTGGCGCCGCCGCCGCGCGCCTTGAACCAATGGGAGGTTTTCAATCTGAACTGCGTCGCGGGCCGCGGCCAGCATGTCGAGCGAATCTTGCGGCAGCAGCACCGGGTCCAGCATGACCAGTGCCTTGAAGCGCTTCGGCTCTTTGATCAACGCCAGCAGCGACAGCACGCCGCCCAGTGAATGCCCGACCGCGACGATGTCGCGCAGGCTAAAACGATCTAGCCCCTTTAGCAGATCGTCAGCGGCATCGCGCCAGCTGCCAAAACGCGTTGGCGCGGCTTGGTCGCCCCAAAGCGCGCGCGGCGGCAGGCTGATCGTACGCAATCCCGCCAGGCGGCGCAGCATGGGCAGGTAGGTCTGCGCCGGGAAGCCGTTGGCGGGCATCATATTCAGGACGGGGGCGCGCAGGTCGCCTCCCAGTTCAATCAAGGTCTGCGGCATGGTGAAACCTGATTCATGCTAAGCTACTAAGCGACTGGCCGCGCCTCATCTGATCCAATCCGGGGAGGTTCGACATGATTGACCGCTCGATTGTTTTTACCGTTGGCGCCGCTGTGATGGCGCTGCTGGTGATACTGGAATTGGTGCGGCGGCGGCGGCTGAGCGAGGAATACTCTTTGCTTTGGCTGGGCACAGCGGTGGTTATGCTGATCCTGGGACTGTGGCGTGATCTGCTCCACAATGTGGCGGCCTTGGTCGGCATTTACGACCCCTCTAATCTGCTCTTTTTGCTGGCGGGGTTTTTCATGCTCTTCATACAGCTCTATTTTTCCACGGTCATTACCAGGCTTGCGCGCGAAAGCAAGGAGTCGGCACAGCAAATCGCCCTGCTCCGCTTCGAGCTGGAGCGGCTACGCGGCGAGCAGGTTAATGACGAGAAGCACCAAACCGATCAGAGCGCCGATGTAGATCACTAGCTCCGGTAGATGCAAGCGCAGTGGATTGCGATCCAGCTTGGCCAACTCGCGCGCACTGCGGACCGGCGCGCTTGGCCGAGTCAGCCGCGGTCCTATGCGCCAGGCCAGAACCGCGCCGCCGAGCATGCCGCCGATATGACCCCAATTGTCAATGCGCGAGCCGGGCAGAAAGCCAATCAGCAGATTGATGCCGATCAGAATAGCCATATGCTGCAATTGCGCGCGCACATTGACGTAGGCGCGGCGATGCTGATACAGATGTACGCCTTGCGCCGCAAAGATGGCGAAGACCGCTCCCGACGCGCCCACCGACGCGCCTTCGAGCCCGCCCAAAGCCAAGCTGGCTGCCGAGCCCGTCAAGCCGCCGAGCAGATAAATCAGCAGAAAGCGAACACGCCCGAAAATCGGCTCGACCATCCCCCCGACAATGAATATCGCATACGTGTTGAACAACACGTGAGGCAAGCTGCCATGCAGAAACATGGCAGTGAACAGCCGATAAACTTCGCCGTTAAAGACTACCAGCTCCGGCAGCAGCGCGCCGCGCAAAAACAGCTCCCACTCCAGCGCGGGCGCCAAATAACCGGCCAGGAATATCAGCGCGTTGACCGCCGCAAGAGCGTACGTCAGCAGCGGCCGGTCAATTAGCCGAGGTTTAGCGCGCTTGCTGGGCGGCGCCGGCGCTGCCGGGCGTTCGGCGCGTTTCTGATTAAGTGGGTGATCCGCTTCGTCGCGTTTATGCATCGGTGATTCTCGCTATTTGCCATCGGCAGCATAATAGACTACATAGGTCAAAATTGCATTAGAAAGTGGTCGCAGCCATCACGGCGGATGATTGTGATTTGCATAACAAATGCGCTTCAATTTATGATATGCTTATTCTAATGTCGCCTCAATATGAATATAATTGGACTATAATGGCGCTGTAGGCAGGGAACAGTAACCAATGCCCGTTCAATCTTTTGCTGACATCATGATCGTCCCGGACGAGATTCTTTGCGAAATGCACGAGGAGGGCGATGCTTGTGATGTACTCGTGCAGATGGAAGACGGGACGGTATACACAGCCTTGTTCGCCACCTTGTCATATATCCACCGCCAACTATCGCTGACGTGGATGGTTACCGAATCGATCCCCGAGACGCCGCCCGTTCGCTATGCTGTGCTGGACACGCCCCATATCATCGTGGAAAAGCTGCAACTGGAAATCATCGAAGATACGATCGACAATCTGGTCGCGCAAGATGTCTTCGAGAGTCTCTTCACACGTGTCACGGAAGACGAGCGCGCGGATCCAACAGACGCCGCGCCCCAGGGCAAGCTGGCCACCCAAGCCATCGCGCAGGCGGTCATTGAAGAAGTGCTCGTCCTGATCGACGACTGAGCCTCTAACCTAGACGATCATACCCAGACCTTTTTCAGGCGGTCGCGTCTGCCCCTACCGCCGAACTCTTCTTTTCCGCTATAATTTCCGACGTTTGCCGCCTGACGCGCCCGTCAAGCTCAGCCAAATGGCAACGCGACGTGAGGAAAAGTAATGGCCGAGGAACCTTACGAAGACAGTCAACTCTATAAAATTAGGCATTCGGCCGCCCACGTGCTGGCGGAGGCGGTGCTGGAGCGCTTCCCCGAAGCCAAGATCGCGATTGGCCCGCCAATTGAAGACGGCTTCTATTACGACTTCGACCTGCCGACTGCTATTAACGATGTCGACATCAAGTGGGTCGAGAAGCGCATGAAGAAGATTCTATCGCAGCGCCACTCCTTCACCATGCGCGAAGTCAGCCCGGCCGAGGCTAAAGAGATCTTTCACGACCAGCCCTACAAATTGGAACTCATTGACGACCTGGTCAATGGCCGCGTCGACGACAACGGCAACGCTATCAGCGCTCCGGCGAAGAGCCTGACGATTTACACCCAGAACAACTTCACGGATCTCTGTCGTGGGCCGCACGTCGAAAGCACCAAGGACATCAACCCCAAAGCGGTTAGCATATCGTTGCGTCCGCCGGCCGGCGCTTATTGGCGCGGCGACGAAAAGCGCCAGCAGCTCACACGCATTTACGGCACAGCCTGGACAATTCCCGCCGAACTGGCCGAGCACCGCGCGCGACTGCAAGAAGCGATAAAGCGCGACCACCGCGTGCTGGGCGAAAAGCTTGACCTCTTCATCATTGATTCAATGGTGGGCAAGGGTTTGCCGCTCTGGCTGCCCAATGGCGCGACGCTGCGCGACACGCTGGAGCGCTGGCTGCGGGACATTCAGATCGAGCGCGGCTATCTGCCGGTGGTCACGCCGCATCTGGGCAATATCGAGTTGTACAAGACATCGGGTCACTACCCCTACTACGCCGACAGCCAGTATACGCCCATAGACGTCGACGGCGACGAATTCCTGCTGCGGCCGATGAATTGCCCGCATCATTGCCGCATATACACCAGTCAGCCGCGCTCCTACCGCGATCTGCCACTGCGCTACGCCGAATTCGGCACGGTCTATCGCTACGAGCAGTCGGGCGAATTGCGCGGCTTGACGCGCGTACGCGGCTTCACTGTCGATGACGCCCACCTCTTCGTCCGCCCCGACCAATTGCTGGACGAATTCAAAGGCGTCGTGCGGCTGATTCAGCATGTGTTCAGCTCGCTGGGCATGACTGATTTCCGCGCCCGCCTGGGCACGCGAGATCCCGAAAGCGACAAATACGTTGGGGACAACAGCCTGTGGGAGGCCGCTACCGTCGCCATCATCGACGCCTGCGAAGAATTGGGCATGGATTATCATCTGGAGCCGGGTGAAGCCGCCTTTTACGGGCCCAAGCTGGATTTCATCGTGCGCGATGTTTTGAAGCGCGAATGGCAATTGGGCACGGTGCAAGTTGATTACAATCTGCCGCAGCGCTTCGACCTGGAATATGTCGACCGCGACAACGAACGCAAGCGCCCGGTCATGATTCACCGCGCGCCCTTCGGCAGTCTGGAGCGTTTCATCGGCATCCTGATCGAGCATTTCGCCGGCGCCTTTCCGCCCTGGCTGGCGCCGACGCAAGCCGTCATCATCCCCATTCGCGACAGCCACAACAACTACGCGCGCGAGATTGAGAGCCTGCTCAAGTCGCGCGGCATGCGCGTCAAAGCCGACCTGCAAGACCGCAATATGCGCTCCAAGATCAAGCAGCATCGGCGCATGAATATCCCCTGGCTTCTGATCGTGGGCGACCGCGATGTTGAGGCGCGTACGGTGAGTGTGCGCTTGCGCAGCGACGAGGATCTGGGCGCCATGCCGCTTGAGGACTTCGCCGACGGGGCGGCGGCCAATATCCTGTCGCAGTCTCAGGAAATCCTGCTCTAAGTTGACTAGCCAGTTGCTTGGCAAGCGGTGACCAATATCAAAGGGAAGCTTAACCTGCCCTAATCGCTCGCCAGTCGACGATCTACATCTTTTAGCAATTCAGCGATTTCACTGTCGCTGATGTTGTCTTGTTCGGTCTTCGCGTAGACTGAAAGCATGAACGCTTCCTCCGCCAAAGGGAAATAGTAGATAAACCGATATCCCTTTCGTTCGCCACCGGGTACCGCGCTATTGCCCATTCTCGCCTTAAACACGGCACCGTCATATCCTGGTATGGCGTCGCCGGGGCCTTCACCTCGCCTGTTCTCGCCGGTAATCAAAATGGACTGCTCCAAGGCAGTCCTGTATTTCTTTTCCAATCGCTTAAGTTGTCGCTTGTAGCGCTGAAGGCTATAGACGGATATCCGCATTTTTTTCTAATTCTTCTCGAGCCAGTTCTTCGGCGATTTCACGATGCATCTCATCAACAGGCTGCCCCTTGCCACCGGACTTAACATAGAGGTAACCCTCTTGAATGTCTTCAAGTATTTGCGATTTCGTCGGAACGCCGTCGCTGTCTCTTGTAACACTCGGTTCAGTAGTTTCCAGAGTGTCAAACTTCCTTGAAGATCTCTCGGGGACCACGCCTCGCCTCCTATATGTTCAAAGAGTAAGGTCTTCAGTCAAAAAAGTCAAATGGAATGCTCCAACACATTCCGACTTTCGGGGCAACAGCGCTCCAGGCAGGAATCGAACCTGCGACACTTGGTTTAGGAAACCAATGCTCTATCCCCTGAGCTACTGGAGCCATTCGCATCGCTTGCAATTATATCAGACCTGCGTCGCCTCTCAAGTCCGCACGCCAATCGCAATGACTTAGCGAGTCGTTTGGACGAATCTCGACTTAACAGGCGCGAAAATGAAGGCTAAAATCCGGCAAAGGCTATAGCGTACGCGATTAAAGTAGGCTACTATAACGCTAGTTGAGTCAAGATGGTTACATTTCGCTTGCGATGGGTGGTAGGTGCGCTGCGAAACTTGCGAGGAGACGTCAAATGACCCACATCATCACCAGCCTGTGTCTGCGGGATGGCGCTTGTGTAGAAGTTTGCCCGGTGGAATGCATCATCGCCGGAAAGCCCGAAAACGAATGGCCCTGGTATTTTATCGATCCCGACACCTGTATCGATTGCGGCGCCTGTATCCCCGAGTGCCCCTTCGAAGCCATCTTCATCGAAGAAGAGGTCTCGTCCGAATACGAGATGATGGACGGTCAAGAACGCGTTCCCTTTGACACCAAGGTAATCATCGAGCACGAGGAAGGCGATATCGTTGATCTCACGCCCGATATCGCGCCAAATTACGACTTCTTCACCCAAGGCCCGGGCTACGACGCGCTCAATATGTAGCACGACCAAATGCGAATACCTGCTGGCAGGCTAAACCGTCGGCAGTGAAGAATCCCTCCGCCAGCTTTGTCCCCACCTCGTTGCGGGGAACAGGGCCGCCTAGGAGGGATTTTGTTTTATCCGCGCCCGCTTGGGCGAGATTAGCCCGGTCACCAAGCCGACGCTGACCAGCACGATCAGCAGACCGATGATGATGCCCGGGCTGATGCTCTCCTCCAGCAATAGAGCGCCGAGCATGACACCGAATATCGGCACCAGCAGCGTGACGGTCAGCGCCTGGGTCGGCCCGGCGCTGATGATAAGATAGTAGTAAAGTTGGTAGGCAATCGCGGTACAGACGACGACCAGTGCCAAGGTCGCCCATACTGCGTTCATCGGCGGCGGTTCTTGCGGCAAGTCCACCAGTGAGACCGGCGCCAATATAATAGCCGCCGCGATCAGTTGCCCGCTGGACATCGACATATTGTTCAAGCCCGTAAAGGCGCGTTTGGCGAAGACGCCGCCGACTGCATAACTGAAGGTCGCGCCGAGCAGCGCCAGCGTCGCGGCAATGACATCGGGGCTTAGCGTCATGCTAGCGCCACCGACTGTGATCGCTACGCCGATGATACCCAGCACAGCGCCGATCAACTTGGCCGGCGTCAACTCCTCGTCCAGCCCGACAGCCGCCACCAGCGCCGTAAACAGCGGCGTGGTCGACATCAGGATGGCCGCCATCGACGCGGTTACGGTCAGCTCCGCCCAGGCGATCAGACTAAAGGGCAGGGCCGAGCCCAAGAAGCCCAGCACCAGGAACTGGCGCCAGTGAGCGCGAATGTTCAGCCGCTGACGGCGCCAGCGCGCATACCCGAGCAGGATCAGCCCGGAAAGCGCGACCCGCACGAACATCAAGAATATGGGGCCCAGGGGCTCCACCGCGACGCGAATGAAGATATACGACGCGCCCCACATCGCGCCGAGCGCGATCAAAGCGGCTATTTGCGCCAGCGACAACTTTGACTCTCCTGTAGCATTGAGCGCCGATATTGTAACAGAGCGTCAAGCCGCGCTACGCTCCGAATCTTGCTCGCCTGCCCATCTGGCCAGGCTGTACCTGCCCAAAGGTCTAATTTCGCAGCGGACTTTCTCATTGCAGAATAAGAGCATCGCAAATGAATAAAAGGAGCAAGTCATGGCAAGTATTCTGCAACAACTATCCGCGGACATGGCGGACCTGACCGAGAAAGCCGCGCCAAGCGTCTTGCGCGTGGACGCGCGCCGGCGATTGCCCGCCACCGGCATCGCCTGGTCGGAAGACCTGATCGTGACCGCGCATCACGTCGTCGAGCGAGACGAGGAAATCAGCATCGGCCTGCCCGATGGCGGCCGCGCCGAGGCGGAACTTGTCGGCCGCGACCCGCGCCACGATCTGGCGCTGCTGCGCGTAGACGCCCGGCTGCAAGCGGCAAGCCTGGCGGGGGACGAGCGCTTGCGCGTCGGCAATCTGGTGCTGGCGCTGGGCCGTCCGCGCCAGCAGGCGAAGGCGACTCAGGGCGTCGTCAGTGGACTGGTCACGCCCGGGGACGCGCGCAGACGGCGCCGGCGAATGAAGCGCATGTTCGCCCGGCAGGCAGCCGGCGGCAAGCGAGAGTGGAAGAAGCGCGCCTGGATGAAAAAGGCTGCCTGGAAAGCCGGAGACTGGGAGCGACTGTTGGCCGGCAGCATCATTCAGACGGACGTCACCATGTATCCCGGTTTCTCCGGCGGACCCTTACTGGCGGCGGATGGCAGCGTACACGGGCTGAACACTTCTGGTTTTGGCGGAGGCGTTAGCGTCGCCCTGCCCATCGCGACCATTCGCAAGTCGGTCTCGGCGCTGCTGGCCAACGGCAAGATTCAGTCCGGCTATATCGGCATCGGCGTGCAATCCGCGCTGCTGCCGGATGCCATCGCCGAGTCGCTGGGTCAGGACGCCGGGCTGCTGATCGTCTCAGTCGAGCCGGACAGCCCGGCGGCCGACGCCGGCCTGCTGGTCGGGGACATCCTGACAGCGCTGCAGGGTGAACCGCTGGAAGATGTCGACGAGCTGCAGATGCTGCTGACGCGCCTCGAAGGGGGCAGCGAAGTCAACTCCAGCTACGTGCGCGGCGGTGAACTGCGCGACGGCAGTGTCATTGTGGGCGCTCAATAACGCGACCTCCTGAATCGCGCTGTAGGGGCGAGCCTTGGCTCGCCCATCCGTAGCATAGTCCTCAACGACCTACGAAATGTAGGGGCGACTGGCGGGCTGTGTCTACGCGCCCTATTGAGTCGCCCTTTTCAACTGGCTATAGCGATGCGCTTGTCACAAGCGCCTACACATCCGGCGGCTCGACCTCGCGCTCCAGCGTAATGTCCGCAATTTCATGCCCCGCCGCAACTTCCAACGTGATGAAATAGTTGAACCCCTCGATGAAGCAAAGCGCTTCTTCGCCTTCACGACAATAGTAGAGCGTCACTTCGGCCATCACGAAACTGTTGTCCTCGCTAATCTCCAGCGGGATGCTGACGCTGTTGCCCGTGACCGGCGCCGTCGTCTGCTGTACCGGTTCGCCCCAGGTTACGCTGACCTGGCTGTCGATCAGCGGGTTGATCTTGAATTCGGCCGGCAGGTTGAAGCGCAGGGTCAGCGCGCCTTCGCCGGTGGCGACCTGGTGTATCCCGGCCATGATGATCGACTTGTCGCCCGTGTTCCCGCCCAGCAGCGTCAAGCGCGAATCGTCAATGATTAGCGCTTCACGATTCGTGAACTCGATGGTATCGACGATTTCCGCCTTGAGGTCAATTGTCCGGATGGCGTGGTTGTTGGTATCAGCCACGTACAAGATGCCGTCGGCATAGCTCAAGCCGCCAGGCTCGTCAAATTGGGCCAGATGCGGCTCGCCATCCTGGTAACCGCCCGATCCACCTTTGCCGAACAAGGTATGGGTGCTGGTCTCGCCGGCGCGCAGGATCTTGATGCGGCTATTGTAGGTATCGGCGATGTAGAGGTTGCCCGCGGCATCGCCATCAATCCCCAGCGCATGCTGCAGTCGATTGACGCCGAGCTCGCCGTCAATATCGTCGTAGTCGAAGAGGCTGTTTTCGGTCGTGCCGGAGACAACCGTGACCAGGTCGTTGTCAAAGTCCGCCAGGCGAATCGTGCTGGATTCGCTATCGGCGAAATAGAGCTTGCCGGCGCCGGCGAAATAGAGACCGCTGGGCTGGGCCAATTCGCTGTCGGCCAGGCTGACGTCATTCAAGTTAGCTTCGCGCCCATTGCCGACAGACGGGTAAAGCGCATGGGTCTCCGGCTCGTAGATATAGAGCTGATGCGTGCCCGCCATGGCGATGTGCAGGCGGCCGGCATCGTCGAATTCCACATCCCAGGGGCTGCGCAGGGCCACGCCCAGCGGGTCGGCAATCCTCAGGCCAAATTCTATCCGACTGCGGCCCATGTCGCCGTTGCCCGCCACCGTCGTGACTGTTCGCGTAGCCAGATCCGCCACGCGAATGCTGTGGTTATTGACGTCAGCGATATAGAGCAAGTCGCCCATCAAGGCCATGCCTTGCGGCTTGTCGAAGGTAGCGTTATCAAAGTCGCCGTCGTCATTGCCGCGCGCGGACGTGCCGATGATGTCCAGAACCTCGTGCGTGCTTAGATCGGCGATCACGATGCGATTGTGGCTGCTGTCGGCGATGAAGAGGCGATTGCCCGCTTCATCCGCCAGCACCTTGCCCGGATACAGCAGCGGCGTGCCGGGATCGCCCGCGCCCTCCAGCGCCAATTCCAGCGGCGTCCGATCGATGACGTCTTCGTCGAGTCCGTCGTAATACTCGATCATGCCGCTGAGGTAGTTGTCGAAGGCTTCAAAGGGAATCTCGCCCGATTGCCTGATGACGGCATTGCCGCGCGGGTCGATGATGGCGACCGTGGGCCAGGCGCGCACGCCAAAACTGTTCCAGACGGCGAACTGATTGTCGTTGACCACGGGATGGTGGACTTCATAGCGCTGCACGATCTGCCGCAGATTCTCAGTCTGGCCTTCGGTGTCGAATTTGGCTGAATGGACGCCGATAACCACCACTTCTTCGGCGTATTTCTGCTCGACCTGCTCCAGAATGGGAATGATATGCAAGCAATTGATGCAGCCGTAAGTCCAGAAATCCAGGATCACAATCTTGCCCGCCAGTCCGCTCATCGTCAGCGGATTGTCAACGTTGATCCAATCGAGATCCGCCGGGAACTCAGGCGCCGCAACCTGTCCTTCGTACAATTCTTGCGGCGAGCGCTGCGCCTGCGCCAGGCCGCCCAGCGCCAACAGCATAAGCATCAGCAGTGACAATTTCTTCAACATGCCAGTTCTCCTAATCCATAGCAAAGAGAGCATACCACGGATGCTCCCTACCCTTTACTGTTCAATTCAACTTAGTTGTCAATGCTAAAGCAGATGTAACGGAATCCTTGCCGATGTATAACGCGCCGCCATTGACGGCGAGCGCTGGATCAGCGTTGGTCGCGCAAACGCTGCAACAGACCCTCGCGATTGGAGCGGGCGCAGGGGTCGATGGCGTCATGCGTCAGCACGCGATCGAATTCGCGCAAGGCCGCCCGCTCATCGCCCAGCGTCGCATAGATCATGCCCAGCTCGCAGCTCACATCCGTCCGCGCCGGGTCCCGTTCCAGGCCGCTTTCGAAGGCGTCGCGCGCCATCTGCCACTCTTCAACCTGCACGTAAGTCCGCGCGTGGAAGAAGAAATCATCCACGGTCAACGGCACGTACATGGCTAACATGCGCAGGATGGCGGTCTTGCGATTCTGCAGCGCGCACTCATCGTGGGGATCGGTCGCCAGCAGACGATCAAATTGCGCAAGCGCGCCCGAGTAATTGGCCCACTCAGTCAAGATCGCGCCCAATTGGCAGCGCGCCGCGCGATGGTCGGGGTCGATCTCCAAGGCTTCCAGAAAGGTGTTGGCCGCCGCGTAACGCTTGTTCGCGGACAAGAATTCGACACCTCGCTCGAAAGTCTCCCGCGCCGGTGAAGTCGATTTCTCGGCGACAGCAGCGAATCGCTTTGTTTCCTGTTCGCTATAGCGGCTGAACTCTAGGCGATCTTGCCCGCAAATGTCACCGATTTCATGCTCGATTACCTTGAAGAATTGCACAGACGCCCGCGCATAATCGCCAAGCGTCTTGTACGCGCTGCCCAGCTGGCAGCGGATATCCAGGCGCTCCGGCGCCAAGTCAACCGCCGCCGCCAAGGCCAGCGCCGCTGCATTCAGGTCAGCATTCATTTGATACAAGGATGCCAGATAGACAAAGTCTTCGGCCGTCGCGCCTTCCGCGCTCGTCACATGCAGCATCCACTCGATGGCCGCTGCTATGTCGCCGCGTTGGCTGGCTTGCCGCGCCAGCTCGCGCGCGTCCGGCGCCGGTTCAACGTCAGGGAGCGACACCCGCGCCCAAAGCCACACGACATAAACACGCCCCTTATCAGGACTGAGCGTCAGCGTCTCAAGCAAGTTGACGCCTGCTGCCCGGCTGGCGTTATGCCTGGGCGCGGTCTCGTAGGGCGTAAGCCATTCCGGCATCTCAAAGCGAGCGAATGGCTCGGCTGTCTCGCCTCGCGCCGCAGCCAAGCGCGCCAGCTCCGCCCGATCCAGGTAATGCCTGGCCGAGTGCGCGTCGCCCTGGTTGGCGTGGAGGCGACCCAGCAAGGTCAAGGCTGCGATATCCGCGGGATCCGCCAGCAGAACGCAGTGCAGATGCGTCTGCGCCCCCTCAGTATCGCCGCGCTCAAACGCCGCCGCGCCCAGTTCTCCATGATCACGCGCCGGATCGCACAGCGGCTGTTGGGGCGAGTGCCAGGCGCTGCGCGCGCTCGCGATGTCTTCATAGACATTGTCGATCAGAATGGGTATGATCGTATCGTCCGGATCTTCCAAGAGCGCGCAGTCGTAATGCCGCAGCGCTCGCAAGTAATCGCCCATATCGTGCAACTGCACTGCGCGAGCGTAATTGGAAATGCTGAAATCACACTCAGATTGCGCCACCGCCACGGGCGCTACACTGGTAAGCAGCAAGAAAACGACAGACAGAAAAAGGATTCGCTTGTTCACAATGATCTATCTTTCGCCAATTTTGATTGCCTCAATCTTACTCCGCCGACTGCCGGCGGCGCAAGTTTTCCATGCGCTGGGAACTGCTATACCGGCGGACATATCTTGTTTGCCAAGACTGACACAGGCTAATTCACCACAGAGGCGCAGAAGGCACAGAGGATTTCGTGTTGCTTCTGTGTCTTCGTGATGATTGCAACTCAAGCGATTGCACTGCCGAGTCAGAACTGACCAATTATGTTGGCGACCGCGACCGCGGACCGCGATGAGCGCGCAGGCGGCGCAGCTATGCCGACAGAAATTTCTCCGTCAGTGGCGGGCGCGGGTTGCCGGCGCTGTCTACCAGACCGTAGCCATTGTGCATCCCTTGCGCCCAGGCGTACCACACCAGGGCGGCGATCCGGCCGGGATATTGCGTCTTCAGATAACGCACCATATCGGTGGCGTAGCGCGCAATCTGGCCTGCGGAATCCTGCGGCCGATCTAGCACGCCGAACTCGGTGATCCACAGCGGCTTTTCGGGCAAGACGCTGCTGTACGCCCAGACTGATTCATCGATATGCCCGAACGTTGAATAAATCGGGTGCCCATTCACGCCGCGTCCGTAGGGATGGAAGGCAATCCCGTCGGGGACGACGCCTTGGGAAAGCCGCTGCAGCATCCGGCGGGCGTAAGCGCTGCCGCTAACCGGCCCGCTGTTGAAGCCGGCGGTGATAATGTTGACCGCGCTGTCGGCGCTGCGGATCGCGCGGTAGACCTCGTCAAACATCCGGCCATAGTTGTCGGCGCTCATACGCACCGAGGCCACGCCGCTCTTCGAGTCGGGCTCATTCCAGATTTGCCAGGCAGCCACCAAATCGCGATCCGCCCATTGCGCCGCGATTCTGCCCATCATGTCGGCAAAACGTTGACGCAGCACCCGCCACTTGGCGGCCGTCATCTGTGACCAGGGCCAAAATTCGTTCTTGCCTTCGCCATAAGTCTGATGGCTGGTCGCGAATATCACGCGGTAGCCAGCATTGCGGTAGGCTTCGATCTGCGGCAGATAACGCTGCAGCGCCGCATTGATATCTTCGGAGCCGCGCCCGCTGGAAACGTTGTATCCGAAGCGAATCCAACCGAGATCGCCCAGTTTAGCCGGCGCCGGCCGCCCCATCGGGTGGAAGATATCCAGGTTGACCCCAACCGGGTTGACGCCGGCAAAGACTTCCTGGCCTTCCCTGAGCGTCGTGGCGCGCAGCAGCCAGGCCGCCGTATAGCCTTCAATACCCGTGACCGAGCTGACTTTGAGCCAGCTGTTCTCCACGCCGATCTTCTCTATGGCGCGCCCGTGGTGTTCATTGGGCTCCAGCAGATGCCAGCTGTAAACCCGGCCCAAAACGCTGGCGAACAAGCTGGGCAATTTTCGTACGCGCAAGCCGTCTTCTATCGGCCGAGCGCGCAGCTGCGGTATATAGATGTAGTCGCGCGGATTCATCACGTTGTCGTAGCCCAGCAGCAATACACCCTTGTCCGGCGGATTCCGCACCATAATCGACAGGCGGTCGCCACTGCATTTGGCGAATATCTGACCCAACGCCAATTGGTCGCCGGCCGAGACCAGCGCGTCTTTGACGCCCTCATAGGTCGTGATGAAGCGTTCGTCATCCACCAGCGTCTCGATGCTGATGGCGGCGTCGGCCACTGCGCTGACCACGCCCGGCGCGGCGCAGACCACATCGGCGTTCTCATGTGACAACACGCTGACGCCGCGGCGCTGGTCGCCGCCCTCGGCGTCGGCGTTGAAGCGATCCAGCAGCGCCATCGGCCTGGCGCTGGTGGGCCACTCGAGCACGAAGCGATTGAATATATGCTGCGGATCGTTGTCAGCCTCGCCGTAGCGGTCGTCAGCCGCCACACGCCGATTGACAACCGCTTCCAACTCGGCGGGAGTCTGCGCGTGAATCACATCGACCATCACTACAGAGGGATAAACGCGGCGGATATGAACCAGCGCCGAGTTATTCCACCAGGTCAGCGGCGCGTTCACCGCGGTGACATTTCGGAAACGATTGAGATTATTGCCGGCCGGCGAACGCACCACCGCCGCGCGTTCAAACTTGGCCAGATAGGGGCGCAGAACCGCCAACCACTCGTAAAAGTTGTGATCGGGCAGAACGAAAGCATGGGAGATGACAGTTTCAGCAGACATGAATGGGCAAATTCTCGCGGTCTCGGCTCATTGGTTTACAGACAAGCCCGTTGTATCATGACGATTGCTGTCAAAGGGCACCAAATGGTCGCGCATGTGACCGACTATACAACCGCTCCCTGCCGCGGCAAATCACGTATAATACATTATATGTTTGATGCCGCGTCCGGATATGGAAGCGCGGCGGGCAATTGAGCGCGAGTCGAGGGCGCTGATCATGCAGCTGGACAGAGACAAAACCATCAAGCTGGTCATTATCGTGCTGGCGACCCTGGCGGCGCTGGCGGTAATGAGCACGATGGTGCAATTGATACAGACCATTCTGCCCTTCCTCATTGTCGGCGCGGGCCTATACGCGGGCTATCGCTGGGTGCTCAGCGACGCGCCGGCGCCGACCACCGAAGAGGTCGAAGAGCAGGCCCGCGGTATCTTCAGCCGCTTCCGCCGCACCAAAAAAGCGGTCGAGACGACGATGAAAGTCAGCGATGCCCTGGCGGACCTGGGCGAAAGCGCCGAGCCGAAGGAGCGCAGGCGCAGGTCACGCGCCAAACCCGCCGAAGCCGGGCCGGCAGAGGCCAACCAAGTCGCAGAAACGCCCGCCGAAGCAGCGCCGCCGGACGAAACAGAGCGCGCAGAAGAAGTAAGCCAGGTGAAGCAGTCGCCTGGCGGCGAAAGCAAGGGCGCCATCGAATTCAAGGACCGCGATGTCGTGATCAGCACCGATGACATCATCCAGCCCGATATTTCGCGCCTGGAAGAGAAAGAAAAAGAAGAGCCCCAAGTTACCAACAACGTCCTGGCGCAGATCGAGGAGCGCCGGCGCCGCCTAGAGTCCGGCGAGTAGACCTAGCTGCCCGGCGACTTTCCCTTAGTCATCGGACGCCATGGCGCGGTACACCGGCCGCAAGGCCTGGTAGAGATCGCCGTAGATTGTCAGCTGCCGCTGATAATGCGCGCTGCGATCCGCGCGGGGTGTGAAGGTCTTTCGCACTCTAATCAGCTGCTCCGCCGCCTCGGCCAAACTGGCGTATACGCCGGTCGCCCAACCCGCCAGCATGGCCACGCCCAGGCTGGCCGCCTCGGAAGTATGGATGACTGACACGGGCAAGCCGCTAATGTCGGATTTTATCTGCATCCAGCGCTCCGAGCGCGAGCCGCCGCCGATGGCGGTCAAATGGCTGATTTCCACGCCAATCTCGTTCAGCCGGCGAATGACCAGCGCCTGCTCATAGGTCAGCCCCTCGAGGATGGCGCGCACGATATCGGCCCGCTTGGTATCAAAGGTCATGCCTATCAAAGCGCCGGTCGCGCTCGCATCATCATAGAGCGTTCCGCTGCCGACGAAATAAGGCAGCAGTAGCAGCCGCCCCGGCGCATCGTCCGTTTGCTCGACGATGACATCGTAGACATCGCGCCCGCTCGAAACAGCGATGCCGCGCTCGGCCGCCGCCAGCTCATCGCGATACCAGCGCAGCAGCCGCCCGCCGGTCTGATTGCCGCCGAGCGTGATGAATAGCCCGGGAGCAGCGTGCGGATAGCAGGAAAGGTGGTAATCCAGCATTTCCATGCGTGGCCGCGATGTCACCGTCACCAGCGCCTCGGTCGTGCCAATGGCCAGCATGGCCCGCCCCGGTTGCAGCACGCCGGCCCCCAACGCGCCCGCCGGCTGATCGTGCCCACCGGTGACGACCTTTACACGCCCTTTGAAACCCAAGCTGTCGGCCAGTGCGCGCGGAATCTCACCGACTAACGTGCCGCTGGGCGCCGACCGCGCCAGTTGATCGCGCCGCAGGCCGCCGGCTTCCAGCAGCTCATCCGACCAGTCGAGCTCGCGGACATCAAAAGCCAGTGTCCGCGCCGCCATGCTGTGGTCAATGACCGGCTCCACCCCCAGGCGATAGGCCACAAAATCGACGTAGCAGAGGAATTTCCAGGCGCGCTCGAGGATTTGCGGCGCGTTGTCACGCCACCAGAGTATCTTGGGCAGGGTGTAGATCGTGCCCATGGGCTGGCCCGTAATCTGATAGATCCGCTCCGCGCCCAGCGCCGCTTCCATCTCGGCGGTCTGCTTTCTGTTGCGGCTGTCCGAACTGATGGGGCTGTTCGCCAGCACCACGCCCTCGCGGCTTATGGGCGTCATCGCCTCGCCCTGCGACGACAACGACAGGGCGCTCACGGGATCGCTGGCCAGCTGTCCGTTCACCTCGCGCAAGCAGTCACAGACGAAGTCCCACACTTGATCGGGATCCAGCTCGTACCAGCCGGGCTGCGGGCTGATCAGGGGATATTCGCGCCCAGCCTGCGCCAGCACCGCGCCGGCTTCGTTGAAGGCCACGACTTTGCAGCCGGTCGTCCCGACATCAATGCCCATCAAGCTCATAGGTTCTAGCTTCCTACCCCCCATTCGCTGACACAAGCGTATCAGCGATAGAGCCCTTGGTCAAAGCGTGGGCGCGTTTTGGCTCGCTTGACGAAATTCGCGGCGGGGGCTATCATTCCGTGTGGAATCGGTAACTCACCCTGACAGCACCCTACACGGACTAGTAAACGGTGACATTTCAATTGGGCCAGATTGTTAAGCTAAGAGCTGATCCGAGCCGGCAGGGATCAGTCACACAGATCTTGCCCCCCATCGGTGGAAACAATCGTTACGTGGTCTTCCATGCTGCCGGCAATTCGCCAACTTACACCGAAGAGCAGCTCGTTCTTGCTGAGTCCCATAATACAAGCGCAGCTTTGGAAGACGCGCTACGAAGCGGAGATTTCATTGCACCGGCGGACTTTCGCGCACGGCTAACCGCAGTGAGACTATTCACACCTCTGACGGATAGTCTGTACTCCTTGCACGCCGCGCGAATACAGTACATTCCTTTTCAGTTCAAACCGTTGCTACGGTTTCTACGGGCGGAGACTCCAAGACTGCTAATAGCGGACGAAGTTGGCGTCGGCAAGACAATCGAAGCGGGACTTATCTTGCGTGAACTGCAGTCGAGACAAGATGTGGGAAATGTCCTAATCGTTTGCCCAAAGGCACTGATAACGAAATGGCGCAATGAGATGCTGCGCTTTGACGAAGAATTCCGGCCCGTGGACGGAAATGCACTGCGATACTGCATTCGCGAAACAGCCTTGGATGGAGACTGGCCTTTGAACTACTCCAAGGCAATCGTACCCCTGGAGCTGCTGCGCCGCGAGGAATTCCTTGACAAGCCGAAACGCAATAGAGACAGTTTTCTGACCCTGGATCCTGGGCCGCGATTCAGTCTGGTGATCTTTGATGAAGCGCACCATCTGCGAACGCGCTCAACCAGTTCGTGGAAGATTGCCCGCTATCTTTGCCACTACGACAACAGTGAAGCAGTTGTCTTCTTGTCGGCGACGCCCGTACATTTGCATTCACGCAACTTGTACAATCTGCTCAACCTGTTGCGCCCTGAGCTATTCCCGGAGGAGTCCATATATCAGCAAATGATGGAACCAAATGCGCATCTGCTACGTGCCATGCGGCATATTCGACAGCGCCAACCTTCAGGCAAGTGGCAGTGGAACAGCTTGGGCGAAATACAGAATGCCACATATACAACATGGGGGCGCGCCACCTTGCGAAGAGATCCACGGCTAAAGCCATGGATGGACAGACTGAGCAGCACCAAGGAATTAGACGAACCTGAGCGGATTCGGCTTCTTCGCGAGTTGGAGGAATTGCACACGCTGGCACATGTGATGAACAGGACTAGGCGACGCGACATCGGACGGTTCACCACGCGTGAACCAGTCGCCATTGAGACGCATTTCACACCTGCACAGAAAGATTTCTATCAAGCGCTGATCGCTTTCCGACAAGGGCTCCTGCTTAGGGAACATTCCCCGGCGGTGGTCCGCCTAGTTTCGCATACTTTGGAAAGGCAAGCGACGAGCTGCCTTCCAGCAATGTTGCCATTGATAGACGGATTCCTGCATACGGGGCGGTTCTCGACGATTGACTATACTGACGACTTGGATCAAGAAGAGGACGATCAGCTACCGGAAGAGATTGTCGAACAAGCAGGGAAATTGCGCCATATGGCGTCGCAACTGCCCAACGAAGACCCTAAATTCACCCGCTTCAAGCAAATCCTAGACAAAACAATCCTCAAGAGCGCCACAAGGAAGGTGCTGGTCTTCTCATATTTTCTGCACACGCTCGACTACCTTGAAAGCAAGCTAACGGCGGATGGGTATCGTGTGCTGAAGATCACCGGCAAGACTGGAGATGAAGCCCGCGAGGAAATGCGCGCCTGTTTTCGACTCCCGCATGCCGATCCCGACGCCGTCGATGTGCTGTTGTGTTCCGAAGTCGGCTGCGAGGGATTAGACTACGAATTCTGTGACTGCCTAGTGAATTACGACATACCTTGGAATCCGATGCGCATTGAGCAGCGGATCGGGCGCATTGATCGATTTGGTCAGAAAAGCGACAAGGTTCAAATCTACAATTTCATCACGCCGGACACGGTAGAAGAGCGCGTCTTCTATCGCTGTTTCGAGCGGCTCGGCATCTTCAGAGACACGGTAGGCGATCTAGAGGAAGTGCTGGGCGATTTGACGGACGAGTTGCAGCGGCTGGCATTTGACCCCAATCTGAGCGTCGATCAAGCGCAGGAACGCGCATTGCAAGAGGCGGACAACAAGATTCGGTATGCGGAAGAACAGCGCATTTTAGGGGAAGATAGCGACGCGCTATTGGGTTTTGAGCAGTCGTTCACGGAAGAAGTGGAGGCGATGGAAAAAGCCGGGCGGTTCGTTTCACCGGCCGACTTGGCACAGATGATTCAGAGATTCGTTGAGATACCTGACTTGAGTGGCGCGCTCACTGCCGGAAGAAGAAATAGCACGCATCGTCTTCGGTTGAATTTGGAAGCCCGAGAAAAAGTCAGCAGCAGTCTGTCTAGCAAGCGGCTCGTTAGCCGCACGTACAAAAACTTTAGGATTTGGCTGCGCCAAAGCAATCCGTCGCTTCAGGTTACGTTTTGTCGTAAAACCGCCTTGGATAGGCGCGAATTGCCCTTCATCACGCCAGTACATCCGCTAGCGAAAGTCGCTATCGACCACTGGCAGCAGGCCGTCAAGCCGCTGGTAGCCCGCCTTGCCCTACAAAGTAACGACATTAATCCAGGCTATTACCTAATCGCGCTGGAATTGTGGGAAACGATTGCGGCTCGCCCAGAGCACCAGGTTAAGGTGTTTGCGTGGGACATGGAGCGAAGTTGCGTTTCCAGCGCCTTAGATGGAGTAACAGCTCGACTGGCAGAGACAAGCGAACTGCGAGATTCCGCTGTACTTGCTGATCTAGACTTGGACACGGCTCTCGGCGCAATTGATGAGCATTCGTATGAAGTGAAATTGAGGAATCTGCTAGAACTGAAGCGGATTAATGACGAACTGCTAGACCTCCGGCGCAACAGCCAGGAAGCGCATTTCGAGAATCGATTGGCTCGCGTAAGACAAGATCTTAGGCAAGCGACTGAGCCACGCATTCGCATAATGAGAAAGGCTGAAGCGAATCGTATCGAGATCGAAAAGAAGAATAAACTGGCGGAAATCGAAAACCGTCGGGAATGTGAAATCGTAACCGAACGCATAGCATTGGCGCTGCTACGGGTCGCAGAAGAATGAAGTTCACTCAATTCTTCAACGCTCTCAGATCGCTGTTGCGCAGGCTGCCGCGAACACGTGCGATTCTACGCAGGGAGAACGAGCCTATGGTTCGAATTCGTTTACGACGTCAAGGCGCGAAGAATCAGCCGAGCTATCGAATGGTGGTCATTGACCAGCGCAAGGCACGCGACGGGAAGTACATTGAGAATATCGGCTACTACAATCCGCGCACGGAACCGTCCACCGAAGTCGTCAAAGAAGACCGTGCCTTGTATTGGCTCAGAGTTGGCGCGCAGCCCAGTGACGCAGTACGACGCATCTTGGAGCGTACGGGCACTTGGGAGCGCTTCCAGCGTCTGCGCAATGGCCAAGCCCATGAGGACCTCCTGCGAGAGGCGGATGCCAACAAGCAGGAACTGCCGAGCCAGAAGACATCGCAGCGATTCGATGACAGCGCGTCTCCAGCCATTCCAGACCTTGTAGAGCCCATTCCTGAACCTGAACCAGAGCCCATTCTTGATCGCGAAGCTGAACCGACTCCAGAACCCGCTCCACAGCCAGAACCTATTGCGAAACCCTTTCCAGACCCGCCTCAAGAACCTGAACCAGCCCCGGTTCTAGTCGTGGACGAGTCGCCGCAGCCTGATGACGGCGTAATCACATCTCCGTCCGACGAGGCGCCCAAGAACACGGACCAGTTGTACGGAGACCTGAATCGGCCGGGCGCGACCGAATTGCCCGAAGACTCCTACCCGACCGACCCTGTGCCCGACCCGGCATTCCGCGCAAGCCGAGCGCGGAAGAGGCTAGCAGAAGCGCGGAGCAACAAGCCGGTCGCAGAGCAACGCACGCGGGAAGTAATGAGAAAAGTTTGGGACGGCAAAGACCCCGATACGCGAGAGTATCTAGAGCAGCACTACGGCGGCAGATGCCAGATTTGCGGGGATGTCTTTCCGAAACGCGACGGCAAAGCCTACTTCGAAGCACTCTACCTAGAATCCTACAAGACTGCGAGTTGGCTAGATATTCCGGAAAATACTTTGTGCCTCTGTCCGAATCATCTCCGCAGATTTTTGCACGGCCACCGAGTCTTCAATCCCGGTTTTCGACAACAGGTCTTGTCATACGCTGGCGGCGAAACGCATAAAATTAGTTTGAAACTTTGTGGCGAATCAGTGGTAATTCGCTTTTCCGAGCGGCACATTATTGACTTGAAGGTACTTGTAGAAGAAACGGCAGGCGACGCAGTCCCCTAACCTCTCACCGCGCCCGAGGTCAAGCCGCTGACCATGAAGCGCTGCATCAAGTAGTAAACGACGATGACCGGCAGCGTGATCAAGGTCAATATGGCGAACATCGGACCCGGGCGCATCATGAATTGGCCGCTGTAAACTAGCGGCACCAGCGTCAAGGGTTTAACCTCGACCGAACTCATCGTCACCAGCGCCAGGATGAATTCGTTCCAGGAGGTCATGAACTGCCAGATGATCACCACCGCGACCGCGGGCCAGCTGACCGGCATCATGATTCTCCAGTAGATGCCGAAACGCGTGCAGCCATCGAGGCGCGCCGCTTCTTCGATCTCAATGGGGAAGCCCGCGAAAAAGCTGCGGAGGATGACGATGGCGAAGGGCACACCCAGCGCCGTGTAGGGCAAGATCAAGCCGATATAACTATCGTTCAGACCCAGGGCTTTGTTGATCTGGAATATCGGCACGACCAGGGTCGGAATCGGCAACATGAGCGTCATAATCAGCAGATAAAACCAGATATCGCGAGCTAAGAATTTCAAGCGCGCCAGAGCAAATGCCGCCAGCGAACTGATGACCACCACCAAAAACACCGATGGGATCGTCACAGCGACGCTGTTGACGAAGTGCATGACGATTTCCGCGTCTTCGAAGACGGTGACATAATTCTGCAAGCTGACGCCTTTGATCAGCATGCCGCCAAAGCGCGGCGCCCGTTGGTCGGGCGGCATGAAAGATACAACCAGCATCATGATTATGGGCACGAGCCAAATCAACGCCAGCACACTGACGAATACGAAAGCCAGCGCTTTGCCGATATTGCGCGGCGATTTGACACCTACCGATACGCTACGTGTCATCTTGAACTCAATCGTTTGCTTCCCGCTAGTTTCCAATCGTGAAGCGCGAGCCGAGCACGCGCACCTGAAAGATGCTGGCGCTCAGCGCGATCACAAGCAGGACAACCGCCACCGCCGAAGCGTAGCCCATGCTCTGCAGCGTAAATGCTTTCTGGAATATGTACGTTGGCAGCATCTCAGTCGCGTGGTTGGGTCCGCCTTTAGTCAACATGAAGACCAGCGCGAAGGTCTGCAAGGTGCCGATGACGCCCAGCAGAATCAGTGTCAGATGCACGTGGCGCAGCAGGGGCAGGACGATGTAGCCGATGCGCTGCAGCGTGCCGGCGCCATCAACTTCAGCCGCGCTCAACACTTCCTGAGACAAGCCCTGTAAGCCGGCCACATACATCAGCATGGAGAAGCCGGTCCACTGCCAGACGTTGATGAAGATGGTGGAAAAAATAGCGATTTTGGGATCGGCGATATAGGGCTGGATCAGAAACATCGCGCCAATTTCTCGCCCCAAGTCAGCCAGCAAGCCGCCGAAGGGCGCGTAAATCCGCTGCCATACTATGCCCAGTACGACCGGCGAGACGATCGCCGGCATGAAAAAGATAATACGAAAGACATTCTGGAATGGTATGTTCGAGGTCAGGATGTATGCCAGGATGAAGCCCAGGATCATCTGCGGGAAGATGGTCAAGAAGGTCCAGTAAACCGAGTTGCGTATCGACAGCGCGAAAGCGCGGTCATCGGTGAACATCTCAATGTAATTCTGCAGGCCGATATAGATCGCTTCGTTGATGCCATCCCAGTCATACATGCTGGCGTTAAAGATGTAGAAAATGGGATACAAGACGAATACGACAAACAGGATCACAGCGGGCGCCATGAAAAAGAGACCTTGATTGTCAATCAGCCATTTGCGGGACATACCCTATCCCCCAGCCCCTTCCCCCCACAAGGAGGGAAGGGGAGAAAAGCCTCGGAC
>WTGO01000132.1 GCA_011523515.1 Chloroflexota bacterium | reverse complement strand
TTACGAAGATAGCCCCAATCACTATTGGTGGGATGCAGTCCACAGCCGCGGCGGCGGCCTGATCGACTTCTGCGCGCAGACCGACGATATCCGCAGCGATTACGCGGTCTTTCAGGCGCAAGGCGTCGAGATGAGCCCGCTGGTCGGCTTGAGCCGTGTGCGCACGGACGGCTATCCGCTGGCTTGGCTGAACAATGAAATCTACGGCGAACATCAGGGCCTCATTCCCTTCGTCATTGAGGACGAGACCCCGCGTGAAGAGCGCGTGCCCAAAGAAAATCAGCACGCCAATCAAGTCAGCGGCATCGATACGATTACGCTGGTGGCGCGCGATCTGGAATCGGCGCGGCGCATCATGGACGCTGCCTTGCGCCAAAGGGGCAAATCAGTGCGGGATGACAATCTCAGTGCCAGCGGCATCGTGTATGAAATCGGGCCGCATCAGCTGGAGTACTTGACGCCGGACGACGCGAGCAGCCCGCTGGCGGCGCATCTGGCCGCCGACTTGCCGCTGCCCTGGCGCATCAGCTTCAAGACGAGCGGCGCCCCTTGCTCTCTCGCGCCGGAAGACGCGGCAGGCGTGCGCATTGATTTCGTCTGACGCCAGTCGACCGCTTTGGCACTGACCGTAACATTAGCTATACTCAGTTTTACACGATGGTTGCTGCCGTCTCGGCGGCGAATTAGAGTTATTGTCTGAGATTGAAAGGACGAATTATGAGCGAAAAACGCGAATACCCCGAGTGGATGGGCAAGATGCGCGGCCTATACGCCGACGAGCTGCGGGAATTCCTTGATGGTCCGGTTGTCGCGCGCATTGCCACTGTGGATAGCAAGGGCGATCCTTATGTGACCCCGGTCTGGCAGGAATGGGACGGCGATGCTATGTGGATTATCCCGCGAGCGAAGACGATATTCGCGCAGCATTTGCTTCGCTTCCCGCGCTGCTCGGTATCCTGCGCCATGGATAGCAGTCCCTACACCCGCGCGCTGTTTCGGGGCGGGGCGGAAATCGTCGAGGGCCCGGCCCTGATGCACGGCGAATGGCTGGAGATCGCACGGCGAATGGCGGTGCGCTACCTGGGCGAACGTGGGCCGGAATACCTGGAGCCCTCACGCGTACGCCCGCGCTATCTAGTCAAAATCACGCCGGAAAAGACGATCTCCTGGGAAGGCGTCGAGTGGGCGGCGAAATACCTTGACGATTAGGTACGCCCGCGCCGGTAAAATCCCGCTGGATGCGCCATGAGCCTGGCAAAGCCTTACGACAGCCCCGTCCCCGACCGGAGCTGGAAGACACGCAAGTTCGTCGCCGATTACGGCGTGTATATTGCCTTGGTTATTTTGCTGCTGGTTGGCGCCGTATTGACGCCCAAGCTTTACTCGGTCGATACGATCGCGGTCGTGATGCGGCAGGCGTCTCAACTGGGCATCGTCGCCATCGGCCAGACCGTGGTTCTGCTGGTTGCGGGCCTGGACTTGTCTGTCGGCGGCATCTTCATCATGATATCGGTCGTGGTGGCGGAAGTGGGCAATGGGCGCAACGAGATGAAATACGATATTCGGGATTGTGTTTTAGGATTCTCCTAGTACTTTCCTCTTGCTGACATTTCTCAGCGATAACCCACCTTGCAACAAGAACAAATACCAAGATGCGAGTCTTCGCCCAGTTTTTCCTACTGGCGACAGTATTCTTCGTTGCCAGTTTTGTCCAAGCCCAGCAGAAGCTTCCGCGGCCGCAAAATATCCGCATCAAAAATGATAAGGTCGAATGGAACGCGGTAGCGAATGCCAGTGGCTATCACGTCCAATGGGTCAGAGCAGCCGGGCAACTGAGATCCGTCACGGAAGAAGTGGGACAAAACAGTTTCAGCATGAGTGAGTTTCGCTACGGCGAGAGGTATTATGTGAACATCCAAGCAGTATCAAGGGACAAGACGGTGTATGAGGATAGCCACTGGACTGGCTTTTATGTGCTGGTTCGTCCCCGTCCTACCGCCACGCCGACACCAACCCCGACCCGCGCGGTGCTGCGCGGCTTGCGTACGCCAGAGAATCCCCGTCTCATTTCGGGCAGCACAGTCGCTTGGGATCCTGTATTCGGCGCAGTTGGTTACAAATTGTTGCTGGCCGGCGATGGCGAGTTACACGTGGTAACTGTGGATGCGCCACGGACGGACTACACGTTTGCGGACATACGGCCTGGCGCAAGGTATTCAGTTCAGATACGAGCCTTGGGCGATGGGCGGAATTACGAATCGCAGGGGCGGTGGAGCAAGAGCATCCGAATAACTTTGCCAATCGTCCCCACAGCGACGCCGACTGCAACGGATACAGCTTCCAGCATGGCAACAGCTACCGCGACGAATTCAGCTACCAGAACGTCAACCGCGACGAATACAGCCGCAAGCACGTCAACAGCGACAATCAACTCTACCGCCACTTTAACTGATACAGCGACTGCAACTCTGGCGGCGCTTAGAAAATTGCCAAGACCAGAGAATTTCCGCGCGCTATCAAGCGACACGGTCGCTTGGGACGCCGTCGAAGGCGCAGACCGCTATCGCCTGCGTTTAGATCCGCCGAATGCCGAGCGCATTCTGAAGCGGGTCAATCCACCGCAAACACAGTATACATTCGAGAATCTGCAAGCGGGTTTGGTATACCAAGTGCGGGTGCGGGCGATGGGCGATGAGGTCGTCTACAGTTTGCTGGGCGATTGGAGCATCACGCTTGCCTTGTTGCCCGACGCAACCGACGAACCTACAGCCACAGCAACTGAAACCCCAACCGCCACGCTGACCAATACATCCACTGAAACGCTGACGACCAGAGCAACTTTCACGCCTATGGACACGCCAACCGTTATGCCCACGCCTACCGCTACCGCATCTGATACGCCAGTGCCCTTATGTGAATTGGCGAAGCCGGGCAATCTCATCGCTGTTGCGGAGACGACTGTTGCTTGGGGCGCGGTTGAGGGGGCGGCAGAATATCGCTTGCGCTGGAGAATGCCGGGCGGCGACTGGTTGAGCACGACGTTGCCCGCTTCGCATCGCGCCTATCAATTTGCGGAACTGCAAGTGGGAGCGCCTTATGAAATCCAGGTTCAGGCATTGGGAGATGGACTGACTTGCGAAGAGGAAGGGGAATGGAGCGGCGTCTTGCCATTGACGATCCACCCGACGGATACGCCAACCTATACACCGACTGAAACGCCCATGCCGACAGCGACTTTCACTCCGACGGCTACGCCAACTGACACACCCACGCCGACGGACACGCCCACGCCGACGCCTTCCCCGACGCCGACAGATACGCTCACGCCCACCTTGGCCCCGCCACCCATGCCAACCGGTCTCGTCATTACTGGTGTCACCGGCCGTACCCTCGACCTGTCTTGGGACCGGACGCCGAGAGCTGACAGCTACGAGCTGAAAATAGCCGATTCCGCCTGGTTCAATGTCGGCAACGCCATCGGCAACGGCTTTCAGGGCTTGAAATCCGGCACGACCTACACCCTCTCCGTGCGCGCCAGGAACCGCGCCGGCGTCTCGCCCCCCGCCTCGATTGACGGCAGGACCCTGCCCCCCACCAACACGCCAATCCCGACCGATATTCCGACGGACACCGCCACGCCCACCAGCACACCGACTCACACGCCTACCAATACGCCTGTGCCGACTGATACGCCAGTTCCCACGGCTACGCCCGTCCCCAGCGATACGCCCATGCCGACCAATACGCCAGTTCCCACGGCTACGCCCGTCCCCAGCGATACGCCCATGCCGACCAATACGCCTGTCCCTCCCACGCCGAAGCCCAAAGATGATGACGATGACGACGACAACCAATGCAAATATCAAAAGGACCGCTGGAACGAAAACAAGACGGAACGCTGCACCCAAAACGGACAATCCGGCAGTTGCCGTTACGACCGCCGATGCAGCGGCGCCACCTTCAAATCAGGACCCAGCGACTGCAAACGCATCCAACACAAAGAATGCGGACACTGGGCCGTCATCGACTTTTCGCCCGATACATCGCCAGAGCCAGCGGACGAGTGCGGTCCTTTAGATTGGGTGTCATATACTGAGAAGAGACCTGTTCTCCCCACAGGCGTATGTTCATTTTCCTGCCGAAAGCAATGCTGTTCACGCAATTCAAATCTCTGCCGGAATCATTCGTGCGAACTAGTCTCTTGCACCTAACTGCTACATGGCAATGTACACTAGCTTCGAGATAACTATTTGATTGATTCCGCGATCAAAGCGGAGGAAAATGACTAGGACGTAGCCTGACAAGCAATAAACTGTCTTCATCATGGGCGAAAGCAGCACTGGTAAATCTGATCTGGCCGACGCCCACCGTGCGGGTGCTGGCATGGTCGGCTCGGGTCGTACCGAATTGGCGCGGGCGCTCTTCGGCGCGGACGCATTAACCGGCGGCTCGATAAAACTGGTCGGCAAAGGGTCAGCCGCCTGGGGCAGCCCGGCGCAGGCCATCGACGCCGGCCTGGTGCCGGCGCCGGAAGACCGCAAGGCGCATGGGCTCTTCACCTCGCTGTCAGTGCGCATCAATGTCACCATTCCCATTCTGTCAACCTTGACGCGCTTCGGCGTTTTGAAGCGCAGCGCCGAGGATAAGGTCGTACGCGGGGCGCAAGAGCGCCTGTCTATTGTCATGTCATCGGCCGATCAAGAGACGCAATTCCTTAGCGGCGGCAACCAGCAAAAAGTCGTCCCGGCGAAGTGGCTTTCGACCAATCCGGCGGTGATCATTTTGGATGAACCCACGCGCGGCGTTGATGTCGGCGCGAAATTCGAAATCTACAAGCTAATGCGCCAGCTCAACGATCGGGGCATCGCCATTGTCATGATCTCGTCTGAACTGCCGGAAGTCATCGGCATGAGCGACCGCATCATGGTGATGAATGATGGCAGAATCGCGGGCGAGCTCACTCGAGAAGAGGCGGGCGAGGCGCGCATAATTGAGTTTGCAACCATGGGCGCGAGCGAGGCGGGGCGGCCGTGAATTCTGTGCTTGGTCTCCTCAGCGGCAAACGCAAGCGATCCGCCCAATCGCGCGCGGTTTTTTTGCGCCGCAATGGTCCAATCATCATGGTCTACGTCTTTATTTTGCTGCTTGTCTTCATCGGGATTACGCAGTCCGAACGTTTCTTCACCGAACGCAATCTGACCAATGTCGCCCGGCAATCGGCCTTCCTGGGCATTGTCGCGCTGGGTCAGATGCTCGTCATCCTAACCGCCGGCATTGACCTCTCTGTCGGCTCGCTGGTCAAAGTGTCGATCCTGGTATCGGCGATCGTGATGAATGGAGAGAGCGCCAATGTCTTGCCCGCCATCATCGCGACCCTGGGTCTTGGCGTGCTGGTTGGCCTGATACACGGCTTTTTGATCAACGAACTGCGCATCGCGCCTTTTATCGTGACGCTGGCGTCGTTGGTCATCTTGCGCGGCATCGGTTTGACCATTTCATCTTCGCCGGTCGGCAAAGCCAGCCGCGAAGTCATGATGTTCTACGTGCAAAAGATCGGTCCCATTCCCATCATCGCCTGGATGTTTTTCCTGCTCATCGTGCTGACCATCCTGCTGCTTCGCTTCACGGTCTTCGGCAAGTATCTGTACGCTGTCGGCGGCAACATCGAGGTGGCCCGCCTCTCCGGCGTGCCGGTCAAGGCGGTGCGCTACGGCGTATATGTGCTCTGCAGCCTGACCGCGGCGGTGACCGGCTTGCTCTGGCTGTCGCGCATGGGTGTGGGCGATCCGGCTATCGGCGATGGGATTGAACTGCAGACCATCACGGCGGTAATCATCGGCGGGACGAGTCTATTCGGCGGCCGGGCCAGCGTGCTCGGTACGCTGGGCGGCGTACTTCTGCTCGGCATCACCGCGAATCTTCTGGTCATGTTGGGCGTAAATCAGTTTATTCAGGGTCTCATTCAAGGCGTCATCATCGTCGCGGCGGTGGCGCTCTACAAACAAGAAGGGGAATAGTCCAAATGACCATGCGAGCCGGACGCCCGACCGTGCGAACCTTGCAGCCCAGCCTTATCCGCAAGCTGTCCAACAGCGCCATTGGCAAGACGGATGTCATTCCGCTGTGGTTCGGCGAGCCCGACAAACCCACCCCGGAATTCATCCGCCAGGCCGCCAAAGACGCCATCGACGAGGGGCAGACCTTTTATCAGCCCAACCTGGGCATTGTCGAGCTGCGCGACGCGCTGGCTGAGTATCAGAATGGACTCTACGACACGGCTTTCACGGTCGAGAATATCGGCGTGACGCCATCCGGCATGACGGCGCTGGCCATCGCCTTGCAGTGCGTCGTCGAAGAAGGTTCGGCGGTGGTAGTGCCTTCGCCCGTCTGGCCCAATTTGCCGGCAGCGGCCGAGATTCTGGGCGGCAAAATCATTCGCGTATCGCTGCGCCCGCGCTGCGGCGCCTGGCGCTTGGACCTGGATGAATTATTCGACACTTGCCCAGCCAACACCGGCGCGCTGCTGATCAACTCGCCCAATAATCCCACCGGCTGGATGCTGGAAGACGAAGAGCAGCTGAAGATCATCGACTTCTGCCGCGAACGCGACATCTGGCTGATCGCCGACGAGGTCTACAGCCGCATCGTCTACGATCGCGACCGCGCTCCCAGTTTCGCGGACAAGGTCACGGAAGAGGACAAATACCTGATCGTAAACAGCTTTTCCAAGTCCTGGGCTATGACCGGTTGGCGCTTGGGCTGGCTGACTGCGCCGAAGTCCTTGATCGACACGCTGGAATCAATCTCCGAATTCAACTTTTCTTGCATATTCGCACCGACTCAAATCGCCGGCATCACCGCTCTGCGCGAGGGCGAAAGCTTCGTCCGGGCGTCGATGGCGCGTTATCGGGCGGCGCGAGATATGGTTGCCGACCGCTTCGCCGAGTTGCCGCGCGTGACGCTGCCATTGCCGAGCGCCGCCTTCTACGCCTTCTTCAGCGTCGAGGGCGTGACCGACAGTTACGCTTTTGCTGAGCGGGTTTTGCATGAATGCGGCGTTGGATTGGCGCCGGGCGCTGCCTTCGGGCCGCAAGGTGAGGGCTACTTGCGGCTTTGCTTCGCCGCGGAGCCGCCGTTGCTGGACCGAGCGCTGACGCAGATGTGCTCGCTTTTGGCGTGACTTTTGCGGCCCTAGGCTGCGATATAGCAAGCGTCCGTAGAACAAATTACGACATGCAAATCTCGTTTCAAGAAACTTTTCTTTCACCACAGAGGAAAATGAGGACACACAGAGGTCACAGTGTAGTGGTCCCGAAAAACTGGACACCTAGTAAAGAGAGTATACTGGATGAACA
>WTGO01000085.1 GCA_011523515.1 Chloroflexota bacterium | reverse complement strand
CGCAGATTGCCTGAACGTATTTGCAGCGCTTGGCGAACTTGCAGGCTTGCGCCTGGTATTCCTTCAATTCGATATCGGGCAACTGTACGCCCCGCTCCCACTTGTGATCGACCGTGGGAACCGAATCGAGCAGCAATTCGGTATAAGGATGGGCAGAATCGGTCAAGATTTGATCGGAGGGTCCATATTCCACTACGCTGCCGCGATACATGATGGCGATGTAATCGCTGACGTAGTAGGCGGTAGAGAGATCGTGGGTGATATAGACGAAGCTGACTTTGTACTTTTCTTTCAACTCCAGGAAAAGATTGACGATGTTCATGCGCAGCGAGGCATCGATCATGCTCACCGGTTCGTCGGCGACTATCAATTTCGGGCGCGGGATGAGGCTGCGTGCTACAGAGATGCGCTGCAGCTCGCCGCCTGAAAACTGATTGGCGTATTTGCCCTCCACGCGCGACAGGTCCAGCCCGACGGACTCCAGCACCTCGGCGACGATCTCGCGCGCTTCTTTCCTGTCCCCGGCGATACCTAGGCGAATAGCGGCGTTAAAGAGATAACGGTCGACCTTTTTCCGCCCGCTGAACGCCTCGAAGGGATTCTGGAAGATCGGCTGGACTGCGCGATAGTAGTCGCGCCCTTTTAACCCGTCGCCGCCCTTCTCAAAGAGCGGATGATCGTCGATAAGCACTTCGCCGGATGTAGGATGCTCCAATTCCAGGATGATGCGCGCCAGCGTGGTCTTGCCGCTGCCGGATTCGCCGACAATGCTCAAGATAGATGGCTCGGCCGCCGGCAGGCTCAAGCTGACGTCGTCCACCGCCACCAGGCGGGCGCCAAAAACCAAGCCGCCTATGCGGAACACTTTGCTGACATTGCGCAATTCAAGCAGATTCTCGCTCAAGAGGCCGCCTCGCCATACAAGTGACAGGACACATAGTGCTGATGCTCGATCTGGATCAACGCGGGCTCCTGATGCGCGCAGTGCTCCATCACTTTGGGGCAGCGCGCGGCGAAGCGACAGCCCGCCGGCGGGTCGATCAAGTTGGGCGGACGGCCCGAGATGCCTGAACGCTGTGCGCGATCGCCGACGCGGGGCAGCGACTGAATCAGCATCTGCGTATAGGGGTGCAGAGGGTTGCCAAAGATGGCATCGGTGGGACCGTATTCCACCAGCTTGCCGGCGTACATGATCGCCAGCCGGTCGCTGATCTGATAATGCACACCCATATCATGCGAGACGACCACCAGCGTATTTTCCATCTGCTGCTGCAATTCGGTCAGCATCAGCAAGATGCCCTTTTGCACGACCACATCGAGCGCGGTAGTCGGTTCGTCGGCGAGCACGATCTGCGGGTGCAGGAAGGTGCCCAGCGCCACCAGCACGCGCTGCTTCATGCCGCCGCTCAACTGGTGCGGATAGGACTTCAAGACCTCGACTGGCAGCTCCAGCTCTTTCAGATAAGCCGCCACCCGCTGACGTATCGCCTGTTTGCCCTTTGCCTTGAGCGTATGACCCTTCGGCACGGCGTCGAAAAACTGGTTCTCGATGCGAATCACGGGATTAAGCACGCTCATCGAACCCTGCGGAATGTAAGAGATAAAATCCCACCAGTGCTCGCGAATCTCGCCAGGACCGATCGTTTTGACGCGGCCGTTGCCATCGGGGAAATCGGCTTCGTAGTGCCCAGAGACGATTTGCAGCGGCGGCTGAATGTAGTCGTAGAGCACCTTCAAAAGTGTGGACTTGCCGCAGCCTGATTCTCCGGCGATGCCCAGCACCTCGTTGGGGCGGATTTCGAAAGAGACCCCATCGACCGCCTGCACCACACCGCGCGGCGTATGGTAGTGGCACTTGAGATCGCGCAGCCTAAGCATCGCCGTGCCCCCGCCGCTCCGCCGACAAACTGGATATACCGGTCGAAATCAAGAACAGCGCGATAAACAACAGGATGATGGCCACCACCGGCGAGCCAATCCACCACCAGCGCCGCCCCAGCAGCGCCTGATGCTGCAGCGCCCAATAGATCGTTGTGCCCAGCGTGGCTTCTTCCAAACTGGACAAGCCAATCACCGCCAAGCCAGATTCAGTAGCGATGGCGACCAAAACCGTGTTGACAAAATTTGCCATCGCCCAGCTGAAGATATGCGGCACAATCTCTTCCGCTAAAATCTGGATCGTGCTTGAGCCAGAGAAGCGCGCCGTATTGACAAATTGGCGCTCGCGCATGCTGAGCGCGATCGAACGCATCTGGCGCGCGGGCCAGGGCCAATTGAAGAGTATCAAGATGATGCTGATCAGGAACAGGGAAGCGCGCCCCTGCAGTAGAGACGACATCAATATAAGAATGGGTAAAGACGGCACGACGATGAAGACATCCGCCAATAAGGTAATGATGCGGTCCGGTATTCCGCCGAGGAAGCCGGCCGCCAACCCGGCGAAGACGCCGACAAGCGTGGCGAAGAAAGCCACGAACAAGCCGATGAGTAGCGAGTTCTGCGTCGCGTACGATAACAGCCAGAAGGTGTCTTGCCCCAGATTGGTCGTGCCCAGCAGATGCTCGGCGCTGGGTGGCAAGTTGCGCGGATGCCGGATCCAGTCGCGCGGGTCTTCCGGCGAAAAGAAGGGCAGGACGCCGCCCAGCAAGATGAAGGCGGCCAGTATGACGAGGCCGACTGTGAGGCGCGGGTTCGAGCTGCGCATGGTTATCGCTGCCTAATCCGTGGGTCGAAGAAGGGATACAGCAAGTCGATGATTAACGTCGAGGTGGCGACAGCGATAATCGATATTGTAATCGTGCCCATGAGCAGGTTGTAATCCGCTTGCAGCACTGCGTTGTATGTCATCGTGCCCAAACCGGGGTAGCTAAAGAGAATTTCGGCGATCAGCGCGCCGTTAAAGATCGCGCCGATCTGCAGCGCCAAAACCGTGACTTGCGGCAAGATGGCGTTGCGCAGAACGTAGGCGGTCATGATCCGGCCTTCGCCGGCGCCCTTCAACTTGGCGAAATAGACGAAATCTTCTTCCGAGATGCTGGACGCCAGCGCCTTCATGCTCAAGACCCACCAGCCGAATCCGACAATTACAATTGACGCTGCCGGCAGAATGGAGTTGTAAACGACGCTGGAAATGAATTGCCAGGACCAGGCTTCGCCGCGGACGGAGAAAAACAGCGGGAAAATCGGGTTGATGTGGATAAACAAGATAATCAGGATGAGGGCGGTGATGTAGTAGGGAATGGGATAAACCAGGATCGCGATGACTTCCAGCGCGCGCGAGGAGAGCCAGCGGCTCTTGTAACCGGCGAGCAGGCCGATGGCGTTGCCCACGATCCAGGCGATAATGGTTGACGCCAAAAGCAAGCCAAGCGTCCAAGGCAGCGCGCGCCCGATCAATTCGTTGACCGGCGTCGGGAACATGGACAGCGAGGGACCGAAATCGCGCGTGAGAAAGGTGCGGTGAAAGAAGCCGAAGTACTGCTCGGCCAGCGTCCCTTCCAGGCCGAAAGCTTGCGTCAGCGTAGCGCGCATGGCTTCGACCTGTTCCGCCTCCATATAGGCGCCTTGGGTCATGATGCGACCCAGCATCGACTCCACCGGATCCGACGGCATGAAGCGCGGCACAAAGAAGACGACCGAGATGCCGATCCATATCACCAGGACATAGGCGATGATCCGCGTGACAACGAACTTTGCAAACTGCATGAAAGTGTCTCGCGCAATGTGGAATGGGTCTGCCCAAGAGAACAGACCCAATCCAATTCACTATCACTATAGCCTAGCCGTCAGACTTTGGCTGGATGAAGGGCATGTGATACTTGAATAGCGACCACCACCACCAAGGCCCTTCGTAGAAGTTGTCGGCGGTGGGCATGCCGTCCCAATAGGTCGTGACGACCGGCACGAATTTTGATGTGCCGAACATCGGTAGCCAGGGCCGCTCGACGATGAACTGCTTCTCGAACTCAGTCAGCAGCGGAATGGTATCCGGATGGTCGCTCGGCAAGGGCGCGATCTGGTCGAGGATCCCGCTGAGCGCGTCGCTGTCGTAACGCATAGCGTTGCCGCCCGCGGGCTGACCAATAGGCACGATGTGACGCTTGTGCCAGAAGGCGTCCAGCAGGTCCCAGCTATCGGGCAGGGCGCCGCAGCCGGGCCAATAGGAGCCGGCGTCGAAGGTGCCGTTGCTGTAATTGCTCCAGAAGGTGCCGCCGTCCATCTGTTGCACGGTAGTGTCAATGCCAAAGTCGCGCCAGTTATCGGCGACGGCGAAGGCCAGACGCTGCGACTGCACCTCAAAGTTAGACGGCGAGTTGATGGTGATTTGCCAGGAGCTGCCGTCCGGCTTGTGCCAGGCGCCGTTCTCTAGCGTGAAGCCTTCTGTTTCCAGCATTTCTGTGGCTTTGGCCGGATCGTGCTTCCACCAGCCGACGCCGAAGAGATCGACCAGGGCTTCTTCACTGTCGGGCAGTCCTTCGACGCCTTGTTCGGCCAGAATCGCGGCGATGTCAACGGCGTAGTTGGGATCGAAGGGCTGGTAGCCGTCTTCGAAAGCGAACTCGGTCATCCAATCGCGCATGGGCTTGTGGAAGGCGTCGTGAATGACCTGTACCGGCGGCACTGCCAGCGGCGATACGCGCAGAATGCCGGCGAATGTGGCCAGGCCGACGCTCTTGATATCGGTCGCCAGCGCCATCGCCCAGCGGACATTCTGGTTGTCCCAGGGTTCCTGCGTGTTGGAGAAGACGATGCCGCGCTCGCAGGGATCATCGAAATTGGCGTAGGGGAAGCCGGCATGCCAGGCGCGCGCGTTCGGATTGCCATCGCGCAGGATATCCCAAGCTTCCGGCGAGATATCGGTGAAAATATCGAGCTGGTTTTGGATGCCCGCGATGATGCGGCGCTCCTCTGTGCCGTAGAAGCGGAAGAGCACATATTCCGGACCGGGCTCGCCATAGATCTGGCCGACATCGGTGTGCTGCCAGTCCTCGCGCTTGGTATACAGGAACCAGTTCCCATTCGGATCAACATCCGTCATGGTGTAGGGCCCGCTGCCGACCGGTGGATAATTCTGGAAAGTGGCCGGGTCTTCGTTCTCCCAAATGTGCTTGGGTACCATGCGGAAGTTGTCGCCCCAGATGTGGACGCCGAGCGTGTAGGCCAGGCGCGGCTCCGAGCGCTTCAAGTTGAGAATTATGGTGAGATCGTCAACTATTTCGTAGTTGTCAATTACCTGCGACAAGAAGCCGCTATAGGGGAATTCGGGCGTGTTCAAAACCATGTCGATGTTGAAGGCCATGTCGGCTGTGCTGATCGGTTCACCGTCACTCCAACGCAAGCCATCGCGCAGGGTAACACGGAAGCTGGTGTAATCGTCGTTGAGCGCCTCCGGCATTTCCGCCGCCAAGGCCGGGAACTGTTCGCCTGTGGCCGTGTTAATCTCCCACAATGTCGAATAAACCAGCTGGTGCAAGCCCGCGCTCATGTGCGTGCCTGCCTGATACGGATTGGTCTGCGTGGGATTATTGATCCGGCCGCCAAGCTGGTCGACGATCAAGGTCGTCGCGCGTGGCGTGCCGACTTCGGTTTGTTCTTGCGCGGCGGCAAGACCAACTGAGAATATGAAGAAAAGAAGCGACACGAGTATCAACAGAACGAGCTTGCTTGATTTCCTGTTCATCTTAAAAGGAACCTCCTAATGAACTGCCGAATTGAATCGTTGCAGCAATCAAAGTTCTCCGAAACCTGCTCCTTTCTTCTCCCCTTCTGAAATCCTCACGGTCAAGCCGTGCTCATTGCCGGCTGCCATGCTGCCCGTAGATTAGCGCATATGCAGCGGCTTTACCAATTCTCAGCCTTTACTCAGCGTGCGCCACAAGGGCCGGCCGATTAAGTTCGTCAGACACATGCAAAGATGCCTTTGGGAAGATGGGACCAGCGACTATGCGCCGCGCGCGGATCGGGTCGCGTAGACACGGACCCCTCTCCCCGCCGGCGCCAGCGGAGTGACCCAGCGCCGCGCTTTCGCTATTCAGCTACAGCGTTCGAGGATCACAGACGTCGACAATATGCTGCCAGTTGAGTGTTGGTCAACGTCCTCTATGGTGGTCAGCCGGATTGAGCCGGCCAGCATTTCGATCATGACCCCGAGGGCGTAGCCCTTGTGCCCTGCCGGTCCGCCCAGGGGCGGGCCTCACCCACGCGCTTGCGTTTAGTCGCCTTAGCCGGATTCGTTGGCGACGAGCACAACGACGCCTGGTTGGTCGATCTTGCCACAGGTCATGCCTTGGAACACATAAGCCTCGATCGCATGAATGGTTCGTTCAGGGGTCGCAGTATCAATAAGCGAGATCCGGCCCAGCGCTTCAAAGCAGACTTCAGTGCCCGGGACAAATGTAGCCGCGTCCGACCTGCAGGAGGGCAGCACCAGCAATTGTCCGATCGTCAACTCATTGTTCGCTAAATTGTTGTGGCGTTTGAGCACTTCCACAGTGGTATCGTATTGGATTGCCAGGCGATACAAGTTGTCTCCTACAGAAACGACATGCAAACATTCATTGCTGGAATGCCATAGCCGCAGGGCAAATCGTATGCCTTGCAGCGCCGGATGTTTGTCGAGCGTGAGTATGTCAATTTCCGCGCAATCCACATCCGGGTTGGTCGACTTCACGATGATGCGACCGTTCAGGATGCAGATCTCGGGCTGTGGCGTTGGCGTGGACGTCGGCGTATTCGGCGGAGGGGCGGCTGTCGGCGTGTCTTCGGGTGGTTCAGCAGTAGGTTCTGGTGTAGGCGTCGGATCCGGTGGTTTCGGGTATTCATAAGCGCCGATGTCACAGTTGCCATACTGCGGTCGATCGGTGTAGGGCTGATCGTCTAAGGTACAGTAGGCCGGATCAGCGGCGTCGATTGCCGGACTGCCGGACTGTAACGGATGATGAGGGGGATCGCCTACGAGCTGGCCGATCTTGGTATTGATATTCGTGCCTATATACTGCGCCTCAGCGACGATGAGTTGCTGCGCGAGCGCCTGGCCGTCTTCGGTATCCGACTGCGCCGCCTGATTCTCGGCAGGCTGCGGCGCGCAAGATCCATCCTGGATGAGGTTGCCGGTGAATTCGATGATGATGTAGGGGTTGGGACCGCTGTGGCAATCGCCGCCGCTGGCGCTATGGGTGATTAAGGTATTGCGTATTCTGATGTTGCCCGTCCAACCAATGATGGCGATGCCGCCGCCTTGTTCTTCGGCTGAATTGTAGGCCCAGGTCGTGTGTGTGAGGGTTACGAAGGAGCTGAATGAACTCAGGCCACCGCCCTCTCTGGCGCTGTTGCTGCTGAAGGTGCTGTTGGTGATGCCAATGGTAGTTTCGCTGCTTTCGATGGCCCCACCCTCATCGGCGCTATTTTTTACAAAGGTGCTCTTGGTGATGGTGGCGATTCCGCCCGCGGTTTTCAAAGCGCCGCCGTCTTCAGTCGCCTCATTGTCCTCGAAAGTGACGCCACTGATGTCCAGCGTGTGCAAGTCGGTAGAGCTGATGAAATAGACACCGCCGCCATGGCTCTTTACCGTCGAATTTCCGCTGATCTCGCTGTCGGTGATAACAACATCGCTGTCGATGGCGTAGATGCCGCCGCCGATATCACTGGTTCTGCTATTCGTTATCGCGCTGTCGCTAATGCTCAAGGCGCCGCTGTTGACATAGATGCCGCCGCCCACAGTCGAAGACAGGCCATTGTCAATAGTCAATTCATTAACGCCAAGCTGGCCGCCGCTTACGTTGAGCACCTGGTATTGGCCATCGCCCGAGATGGTGTGATCGTCGCCCTCCAATTGGATTCGGCTGTCTATGGTCGGCAACGGTCCAGTCAGCGTGACGTCGCTCGTCAGCAGGATGATGTCGTCACCCGTGTCGGGCGGGCTGGCGCCGTCATCCGGGTCGGCCCCATCCTCGCAATCGTCGTTGCCGTCTCTGTCGTCGCTCTCTTCGATCTGGGCGTTGCCATTGGCGGAGCGAATCGCGTTGGCTAGGCTGCAATTGTCATCGACTGTGATGACACAGGCGAGCGGGAGCTCGGTCGAAACTGTCGGCAGAACCGTCGTGCCAGATCTTGACTCCACCTCCACGCTGGTGGTCTGGCCGCAATGCTCAGCGCTGATTTCCCAACTCGCAGCCGTCGCGCCCGCTCCTTCTTTTGTTAGAGCGGATTGAGTATCGAATCCGGGCGTCCATTGCGCGTAATCGGCAGATTGATCGCCGCCACTCAGCGAACAGCGCAGTACGTGCCGGCTGTTTACGATCAGGTTTTCACAGCTGACGGACAGGGTGCCAGCTGCCTCCGGCGTGCAGGCAAGCGTGATCGTGGTTTCGGCCGTCGGCAGCGCTGCATTTCCTGACCGCGCTTCCGCCGTGACAGTTGTGCTCTCGCCACAATATTCGTCGGCGATGACCCAGTTGACTACCGAACCCTCCGTGGTTTGGGCGTATCGATCTTCAAAACTGGGGGTCCATTGAGCGGAGGTGATAGCCAGATCGCCGGCGCTCGCCGCGCATTGCAGGATGTCTTGGTTGCTGCCAGTTAGAATCTCACAGCTTACTGATACGACAACCGGCGTAGATGTCGGCGGTGGGTTCGTCGGATAGTTGGCCTGGGCAGGTAGCGACACTGCGCTCCGGTCACTGCCGCGAATGGCCTTTACGCCATAAATGTACTCTTCACCAAGCGTCGTGGCGCTGGTATCGGTGTGGATGGTCGCACGGCTGCCGGTGTCATCCACCAGGGTCGCCAGCTCGGATTCGCCTTGCAGGGGGCGGCGGCGCAAGATTTCATAGCCGTCCACGATTCCTGCCGGCGCTGTCCAACTCAGGATGACACCCTCAGCGCTGACGCTCGCCGATAAATTGGTCGGGGCCGTAAGCGGGGTCAGGTCCTGGGCAGCGACAGGAGTGTGCCCTAGGGCCACAAGAAGGCACAGGCCGAGCAGCGAGAGAATGAGGCGCGGCAGACCGAGCGGCCGGGGACCTCTCTGCACGCGCTTCAGGCAAATGGCGCCAGCTGCCTGACCACTCATTTCAGATAGCGCAGCTTTTCTGTGAGTTAAGATCACGGACATTCATCTCCTTAAGTGTCATATAATGGCTCATTCTATAGTAAGTAGAAATTTCGCGCCAATGAAATAGCGGCAGAAGAAATATCGGCTTGGGAAAACATACGGCATGGTCATCCGAACTCTCTTATTCGTCGTGCAAGCGAAGGAACATCTCATACCATCGCTCGTACTCCTTAAGATCGGGGACGCTATCGCTTTGCGCGGACGTCGCCTGGGCAAATAGCAAGTCGCTGTAGAGCTGAAGCGATAAAGATGCGAACTCGACTAGGTCGCGGCACAATGGCAAATCCTTCCAGACTGCCTGCCTGAGCTTGCTCAATGCGACTCGGCTGTATCGATTTTGCGTTAGTGCGACGTGAAAGGGATCGAAACGTTCTCCGGCTGTTCCTTGATCGAGTTCGTAATCCGAACATGGTTCGATCCAGTCGTCCTGCCTGTTGGCAATTGAAAGAGAAAATACAACAACGACCACTGTTCCCAACACAACTGCGGTTCGCTTCAACAGGCTGAACCGCTGCCAGCCACGTTTTTTCAGGCCGAATTGATTGCTCCGCATTACTGTCGGTCTCGTCTGCTTCATTCGCGTTCTTTCGGCGCAAAGGCGGGCTGCCTAATGCTGGGTGTTGTACAAGGGGGAATGTACAAGGACGCACGCATATGCCGTCTTCTGCTTGAGCATTGAAATGACCTCGATTGGTAGATACTGCGCCCCCATTAAGCAGCCCGCCTCTATGCCGGAAATTGTTACTCCGTCTACTAGTCCGTAACTGCGATATGCTCGCGCCGGATCCAGCCGACTGTCTCGTTGCAGCGCGCACGGTGAAAACCGAATATGCCCGGCTTCCAAATGGTGAGGCGCTGCCCCTCGAAACAGACGCCGATTGTCGCTGTATGGCCAGATGGCATAACGTACAAGGCGGCATGAACTGCGCTGATCACCGCGCTGTGTTCGATAAGGGCCGGCTTGGTTGAACGAGCGGCATTGTTGAGCAGTGCAGCAACTATCATGGACATCGCAAGAAACAAGGCGATGGACTTCCTATTGATAGTCCTCTTCATGCCCCACTTTCTTTCTCGATGTTAATGATCAACTCATAAATCTTTCGTCGCCGGTTAATGCGTGGTGCGCTTGCTAGTGGCTACCCGGCGCCGATTCAAGTTAATTGTTGGTAAAAGTGATTTTACACAATAACCGATACAATTTACGCATTATTGTATCACTCAAATGGGCAGCGCGAAAACATATCGGCGCCGAATTTGGAATTCCTGCCGCGGTACACAAGCTGATTGGCGTTATGTCATGCGGAAGGGCGCTACAGCTCCTGTAGCCAAACAATACGCTCCATACGGTCGGCAGCGCTGTTTCTGGCAAAATGCGGAGATATCACTCAGCGTTTGGGGTGTGGGCTTAGTCTTCGTGGAGTCCAGGAGGATGGAGATGCTTGTCCCTGCGAAGGGCCAGCGTACTCGATTCGGCCCGTGCGATTATCAAGTCGAGATAGAATTGCGCTACCTGCTCGGGCGTGTGGTCATCAATGTGGTTAAGGCGCCAGCCGAGGAACACGTAACTGGACTCGACCAGGTGATTGACCGCTACATCCTCCGGAACCGAACTCGCGCCCCTCGCCTCCCAGCGTTCGACTACTATCTTGACCGCTTCCGCCTTCAAGATTTCGCGGACGGTGTGCGTCTCGGGCAGACTGACATACACACGAAATCAATCTTGATGCTCCTTAACGAATCTGAATAGTGCAATCGCTTCATCGAAGATTGTTTCCTGTTCCCGGAGAAGCTCTCCGAGGTCCAGCATGGTGGTCAGCAAGATGTCTGCCAGCAGTTCGTCCAGGGTCTTGTAATGGCGGTAGAAGGTCGCATGTCCGACTTGGGCGCGCTTTCGCCCTCGGCGCTGTCTTCCTGTCCTTCTCGATGTCCAGATTGAGCTTCATAAAGGTAGTCCGAAGCCGATAATGCCGTATCGACAGTGTCCCAGCCTTTGGCCACGGTGCAGGCGCGGCAGCATCAGGTCGAGGATGATCAGATCGGGCGTCAGGCTGCGAGCGGTCGCCAGCCCGATTGTCCGTCATAGGCGATCTCCGCATTGAAACTCGCACGCTCAAAATAGACTTTTAGCCAGGTGGCGATACGTCTGTCATCTTCAATGATTAGAACGGTTTGGCTCATTATGTATTCTCAAACGCAGATGCTCGGGCGCATCGTTTCTATTCTACAATGCGCCCGAGCGAAGGATTTGACTGGGGACTCCTCCAAGGCTGGAGGATCCCTTGGCAGTTGCCGGCTTAACCGCCACTGCCTTCACGGCCGCCATGTTCACCACCGCCTTCGCTTCCGCCGCCACCATGCTCGCCCGCGCCATCGCCGCCTGAGCCGCCCAGGAGTCAAAGGGCTGGTCAGTCGCCGGAATGGTCAGGGACAGCAGGTAGCCAGGCGGGCGATAGTATCGCAGCTGTGACGCAAAGGACTGCGCCAAAGATGAAGACGACGATGAGGCTCATTTCCGCTTGGCGGGTCTACCAAATGCGTTGGATTCGACGGTCGCCGGAACCCTTTACGAAGCCTATCAGGTAGTAATCCCGGCTTTGAACGATGGCCCGCAGGCAGCCGGTGGCCAATTCAGTCGCGTAAGTTTGCGCATCAATTGCGAGAGAACTGGTTGATTCGGTCGTGCTGGTGACGACAAACGCAACAGCGAAAACGATTGTGACGATGATCAACAGCGCGACAGTAAGCGCAACTGCCGCCCGAGGACCTTGCCGCATTGAGCTGATGTCAGGCACAGCCAGCGCTTTCTTAAAGCAACAGGCGGTCCCGATCCTGGTAAAGCGACCAGACAAGAGAGCCGCACTCGTTCTCAGGCACGAGGTATTCAACCTTGTCAAATTGCGTCATCAAGCCGGCGGGCCGCGTGTAAAGCATCACGCGCCGAAAGCCGGGGCAGGAGCATTCGGGATCGGGCGCGATGGCCAGCGGCAGATGCGAATAGCCTTTGCCATCCTTATATTCCTGCAGCCAGACATTAAGCATGTCAATCATTTCCTGCGGCAAGGGACCCGCTTTCTGCATCATGGCGTGGCGCCAGGGTAGCGGCGTCTCCACAACGATCGCGCCCAGGAAGCCGTGGGCGTGCCCGCCCGGGTCCAGCCCTCCAGCCCGCGCGCCTGAGCCAGGAAGTTGCAGTAGCGCTTGCCCGGATCTTTTCCCTAATCTAAAGATGTCACGTTGCTCGCGATACTCTTGCTTATTCAATCTTGCGTGGTTCACAATCGTAAACGATTGGACGCAGTCAGGAATGCAACTGCCTGGACTGATCCTGCGCATGGCCGTTTGGATTCGCTGAGATTTTTGTTCGGCGCGCCCCGCCACGACCGATGGGGACGCACATTGGTGTTTCGGTCACCGGGTCGGGCACGATGGTCGATCTGAGACCGAAGACCTGGAAAATATTCTCCGCGGTCATGATATCTTCGGCTGTGCCTTGCGCGACTATCTGTCCGCCGCGCAAGGCGACGATGGTATCGGCGTAACGCGCGGCGTGGTTGAGGTCGTGCAGGACCATGACGATCGTGCGGCCTTCGCTGTTCAAGCTTTGCAGCAGATCCAGCACATCCATCCGGTAGGCCAGGTCGAGAAAGGTCGTCGGCTCATCCAGCAGCAGAATGTCGGTCTGCTGCGCCAGCGCCATGGTGATCCAGGCGCGCTGACGCTGCCCGCCGCCAGCAGCGGATCCTGCTCGGTGAAGCCGATGGAGACGATGCGCTGCGGCTCTTCGCTGATGGTGGCGCTGCCGAATTTGCGCTCGATGGTCACGGGAAAAGCAGACTGATTTTAATCCGCTGTGATCGGGGCGAGGTTCGTCCAAATCAGGACGAACAAGGTGAACGATAATACTGCGAAACTTCATGCTGAATCTCCTCTTAGTTTCTGGACTTGTAAAGCAAATATGCGAAGTACGGCGCTCCAATGAGTGCCGTGACAATGCCGATAGGGAGTTCCGAGGGCGCGATGACCCAGCGACCGATAAGGTCAGCCGTGACCAGCAGCGCGCCGAAAAGAGCGCGGCGCTGTGCCTCAACCCTGAGCCCGAGGCCGCTGGCGATCCCTATACCGAAGACTTGCTCGAAGGTCTGCACCGACGCGGCATCCGCCGGCCGCGCAGCGAAGCAGCCAGTCCCACCTTGACCACATAATCATACCCACGCGCGCCTCAATATCGGTCTAAACGTAGACATGATACGCCACTGACCGGATCTGTCGCGCCGAATGCCGCGAACCGGTGCTTGAAAAGAGATTGTCGCCGCTCGCCCTGAGTCAGATTACGGAGTTGGGCTGTGAGACCAAAGAAAACACCGGTACAGTAGCGCCACTTCTCATTCATACAGTTCTCAGCGAGGCTCACCAAACATGGAGTTTCTTGCAGACTTGGACTTGCGCGAGCTGTCATCAGATTACTCAAGTGAGATTGCATTCGACCCAATCGGCATCACATTCGGCGAAGGATCGAACCCGCTTGAAATCGTCGTCGTGCAGGCTGATCGGCGCCCGACGGCGACAAACCTCCGCGCCGCCTGGATCAAGCGCAGCGGGGGCCGGGTAAGCCCGATTCTGGTTGTCGCATTGCATCCCGATCAAACGAATGTTTCAATCTGCGGGCCGGCAGCGTCGCCGCAAACGAACAAGCTGCCGGTTTATCCACCCATGGACGCTGATAAGGCCGAGCGCCTCTGCCGATCGGCGCTCAAGAAACCGGATCGCCACGCTGCTTTGGGATTCCTCCAGGGCACACTGCCGGAAGCGAGCGACAAGATCCTCGGCGTGCTCAACCAAGGTCTGTTGGCGACGCACGCGCTTGAGCAGGTAGCGCTTCAGCGGCGCGAGCAGTGGCAAGAGGCCGTCCGCAAGAGCAAGCCCATTCGACAGCAACGCAAGCGGCCGCTGCTGCAAAAGCTGGGATTCAGCATCGAAAGGCGAAGCGGCAATCTCTGGGCGCTCAGCGCGGGGGAAAAGGCGCTGGCAATCGCTGTCATTCTCAATCGAGACGAAAACGCGAATAGCCGCAGCGAACGCTTTGGCAAACGCAGTCCCATCGAAGCCGCCCTGGCGCGCGCGGACAACGAAGGGCTGCCTTATGTCATCGCCGCCACCGATGACGCTATCCGTCTCTATCCTGCGGATACCGGCGTCGGCGTCGGTCAGCGCGGGCGCAGCGAGACCTTCGTCCAATTGCACCCCGACCTGCTTTCGGACGAGCAAATCGGCTACTTGTGGCACTTGTTCTCCGCCGACGCGCTGAAACCAGACGGTACGTTTAGCGATGTGCTGGCTGACTCCCGCCAATACGCCACGGACCTCGGCGCCCGCCTGCGCAATCGCATCTACGAAGATGTCATCCCGGGCCTGGCGGAATCTATCGCTGAAGCGCGCGGCATGATCGCCGCAAACCGGGAGGCGCTTGACCATACCTATCAGATGGCGCTCACGGTGCTCTTCCGGCTGCTGTTTATCGCCTACGCCGAAGACAAGGGTTTGCTGCCTTATCGGACGAATGACGCGTACGAGAGATACTCGCTCAACCTGAAGGCGCAAGAGTTGCTCCAGCGAGAGCGAAATCGCACGCCCTTTGACGATGATTCCCTGATGTGGAACTTGGTCACAGATCTCTTCGGCGCTATCGACCAAGGCAGCTACGGCTTGGGCATCCCGCCTTATAACGGCGGTTTATTCGATTCCGACCCGGCTACATCACCCGTGGGCGCGGCAATCAAGGATATCTCGCTGAGCGACAAGCAATTCGGACCGCTCCTGAACAAACTGCTGATTGACGAATCACGCGATGGCTTGCCCGGGCCGGTCGATTTCCGCAGCTTGAGCGTGCGCGAATTCGGCACCATCTACGAAGGTTTGCTGCAGAGCGAGCTGTCGCTGGCGCAGACCGACCTTCGCGTCGGCAAAGACGGCTTGTACGAGCCGGCCAAGCGCGAGCGCGATAGTGTCGTCCGCGCGGGCGAGATATATCTGCACAACGCTTCCGGCAAACGCAAAGCGACCGGCTCCTACTACACCAAGAGTTTTGCCGTCGAACATCTGCTCGATCACGCGCTGGAGCCGGCGCTGGACGACCACCTGCAGCGGCTGAAAGCGCTGGACGACCGCGCTGCCAGCGATGACTTCTTCGACTTCCGCGTCGCCGATATTGCCATGGGCTCGGGGCATTTCCTGGTCGCCGCCATCGACCGCATCGAGAAGCGCTTCTCGACCTGGCTGGCGGACCATCCCATACCCGATGTGACCAACGAGCTGGCGCGCCTGCGCGAACACGCGCTTGAGATCCTGGCGAAATACGGCGAAAGTCAGACTTTCGATGACATATCGCTGCTGCGGCGGCAGATCGCGCGGCGCTGCATCTACGGCGTCGACTTGAATCCGCTGGCGGTAGAGCTGGCGCGGCTGTCGATCTGGGTGCATACCTTCGTGCCCGGCTTGCCGCTCTCGCTGCTGGATTACAACCTGGTCCGCGGCAATTCGCTGGTCGGCATCGCCACCATTCAGGAAGCCACCGACATCTTCGCCAAGGACAATCCGCTCTTTGCCTCGGCTGCCGAGACCCTGCTCGGTGACGCCAAAGCGCACCTGGAGAAACTCGGCCGACTTTCCGATGACAGCAAGACACAGATAGACGCCGCGCGCCAAGCCTACGAAGCCATGCGCGAATCGCTGGGCTGGACGGAAGCGCTCTTTGATATTCTGGCCGGCTCGCGTCTGGACGCGGACTTGCAGGCGCTCATCAACGAAGGCGCGGCAACGCATTGGATAAAGGAAGACGAACGCCATCAATTGCCCGATTCAGCGCCGCACAAAGTGGCGCGGGAAACGCTGAAAGCCACGCCGCCCTTCCACTTCCCCATCGCCTTTCCGCAGGTCTTCCTGCGTGAGCGGGCGGGATTTGACGTCATCCTGGGCAATCCGCCGTGGGACAAAGCCAAAGTAGAGGAAGATAGATTTTGGACCCGCTATGTCCCTGGGTTGCACGCCATGACAGCACATGATCGGAAACTTTGCATCTCAGAATGGCGAATGGAGCGAAATGACCTGCTTGCGCAGTTAAATCAAGAACTTGCTGAGAATGAATTGCTACGTCGCTTACTGGTCTCTGGGCCATTTCCGGGTATGGGTACGGGTGATCCGGATTTACATAAAGGGTTCGTCTGGCGCTTTTGGGCGTTGATCTCCGATTATGTCGGCCGAACGGGTGTTGTTCTACCACGATCCGTGTTTTCGACGAAAGGAGCCGCTGAATTCAGGCAAGAAATATTCAATAGCGGCACGATAGAAGATATGACGAACCTTGTTAACAATCACCAGTGGGTTTTCGAAGAGGTTCACCCACAGTACACTATTACACTTTTGACTTTGAGAAAAACCAGCCCTGATTCCGAGGCGAGTCTACAAATGCGAGGTCCATACGCGAGCTTTAGCCACTACGCCAAGAGCGTACGCAGTTCATCAATTTGCTTTCAACTTGAAGATGTATTCACATGGACGCCGTCGGCGGCATTACCACTACTTCCTGACGATTTCTCTGCCTCAACTTTCGCTCAGATACGCCTAGCGCCTAACCTCGATTACGACGACGGTAAGAACTGGCGCGCGCGTCCCTTTCGCGAACTTGACGCAACCAACGACAAGCAGTATATGGAAGTTACTGATGAACCTGAATATGGTTGGTGGCCCGTATACAAGGGAGCTTCCTTTGATATTTGGGAGCCTGACACTGGCACTTACTACGCTTGGGCAAAACCGGCGAAGATACTCAAGCGACTACAAGACAAACGGCGGCGTGGCAATCGCAATCGCCGGTCGATCTTTTCCGAATTTTCTAGAGAGTGGGCAGAAGACAGAGTTACATATCCCACTTCAGTACCGAGGATTGCAGTTAGGAATGTAACTAATCGAACGAATTCACGCACGATAATCGCTACACTGATTCCACCCCTTGTAGTTGCACAACACTCTGCTCCACTGCTTCTCTGGCCCAGAGGGGATGAAAAAGACGAGGCTTTTCTTTTGGGTACACTATCTTCCATAGCGCTCGACTGGTATTCTCGCCGATTCGTCGAATTACATGTGGACTTCTACGTTTTCAACGCCCTGCCCATCCCTCGTCCGCGAATGGAAACATTAACGCCAGCTACCCCCCCCCCCCGAATCTCAAGCCTTAATTAAGCATCGGCTCTGGCAGCGGGTCGTCGCCCTCTCGGGCCGCCTCGCCGCCGCCGACGAACGCTACGCCGAGTGGGCGGCCGCCGTCGGCGTCGACTACGGACCGCTCGACCCCGCCGCCAAAGACGACATGATCTTCGAGCTGGACGCCGTCGTCGCCCACCTCTACGGACTCAACGCCGAGCAGCTGGCGCATATCTTCGCCACCTTCCACGTCGGCTGGGATTATCACGAGCGGCTGCGCGCCGTGCTGGAGCATTATCATGAGTGGGAGGCGCGGGTATGATTCACCACAGAGACACAGAGGGCGCAAAGAAAAGAAAGATTCACCACAGAGACGCAGAGGGCACAGAGGGAAAAGGCAAACTGACAATGCGAACTGCAGACAAAGACGACCCATTGACCTATGACATCATTGGCGCGGCGATTGACGCGCATCGTATTCTGGGTCCGGGCTTGCTTGAGAGCGTTTATGAGGAAGCGCTTTGCATTGAGTTGGAAGAGCGCGGGCTGAGCTTGGAACGCCAGAAGCGCATCGATATAGATTACCGGGGCAGAATCATCGGTGATCTCTTCGCCGATATCATTGTGGAAAGCGGCGTGATTCTGGAACTGAAATCCGTAGAAAAGCTGCTGCCGATTCATACTGCACAGCTGCTGACATATCTAAAACTGACTGGCATACAGAAGGGCTTGCTCATCAACTTCAACGTCGCGACGTTAAAGCAGGGCATAAAGAGAATAATTCTCTAATTTTTTCTCTGTGCCCTCAGTGCCTCTGTGGTGAAATATATGAAAACAAACTTCAACAAGCCTGAATTCATCGACAACCGCGACGGCCGCGAGATGGTGGCGGCCCTGCGCGGTCATCTGAACTGGCTGGCCGCTACCTACAAAGAGCCGGTATCCGTTGCTATCGCCACCGGCTATTTCCACCCGGCCGCTCTGGCGCTGCTGGCTGATCAGCTGCGCGAGACGAAGGGGCTGCGTCTCCTGCTCGGCGCCGAGCCGACCGCGCCGCCGAAAATCCCGCGCCGCAAACCGGGCGATAAACGCGGGCCGGCCTATGAAGCGGGGCGTATCAATGCCGCGCTCCAGGCGGTGGAAAGCGGCCTGCATGAAGACCGCGATATCCTCGGTTTCTCGCAAGAGGCGGATGAGACCATAAAAAAGCTGCTCGACTTCCTCGCCTCTGACAAGATCGAAGTGCGCCGTTACAGTCACGGCTTCCTGCACGGCAAAGCCTATCTCTTCAGCGACCATGAGGGCGAAGGCGAAGGCGTCATCGCCGGCTCATCGAACCTGACGCCGGCCGGGCTTACATCCAACCGCGAACTCAATCTTGGGCACTATGAACCGCGCGTGGTCAATCAAGTCGCCGCCTGGTTTGAAGACCTGTGGGGAGAATCGGAAGACTATGACCTGGCGGCCATCTATGCGGCGCGCTTCCTGCCTTACGACCCCTACCTGATTTATCTGCGCGTGCTCTATGAGCTCTACGGCGATGAGCTGCGTCAGGAGCAAGAGGCGAAAAAAACCAATGAGCTGGAGCTGACCAGCTTTCAGAATGATGGCCTGTTCCGCGCCCGCCGCATTCTTGACAACTACAATGGCGTGATCATCGCCGATGGCGTCGGGCTGGGCAAAACCTTCATCGGTGGCGAACTCATCCGCGATATCGTTTATGAGCAGCGTCAGCGCGTCCTGCTGATCGCGCCCGCTGTTCTGCGCGATGGCGCCTGGGATTGGTTCAAGAATCAGTACAGCATGCAATTCGAGGTGCTGTCGTATCAGGAGTTCGCTGAGCTGCCCGCGCTCGGCGGCAGCGGCAATACGAACCTGCGCTTCCCGGTCAATGACTACCAGATGATCATCATTGACGAAGCGCATGCGCTGCGCAATCCGGATACGACTTATGTGCGCGCCTTGCGCCGGATGCTGCAAGGGCGCCCGCCCAAGAAACTGGTGCTGATGACCGCCACGCCGGTCAATAATTCGCTCTGGGATCTGTACAACCTGCTGTCCTATTTTGTCGGGCACGATGCCGCCTTCGCGAGCCAGGGCATACGCTCGCTGCGGGGGCGGTTTAAGTCCGCCACCGATCAAGACCCGTATGACTTGCGACCCGATACGCTCTTTGATGTGCTGGACGAAACGACCGTCCGGCGCACCCGCCACTTCATCAAGAAGTATTATCCCAACGAAGAGATTCCAGGCATGGGCGGCCAGGTCATTCGCTTCCCCGAACCCCAGGTCAAACAAGTCGAGTACAGCCTGGATGCGGTGCTGCCGGGCTTCTTCGATGATTTCGCTGAGGCGCTGGCGCCCGATGAAGGCGACCCTCTCCTGACTTTGGCGCGTTACTGGCCCTCGCGCTACCGGCATGAGCCCGACCCGGAAACCAATCAGCGGGAAGCCGCCTTGGTCGGTCTGCTCCGTTCCGGCCTGCTCAAGCGCTTCGAGTCTTCGGTAAATGCCTTCGCCCGCACCGCCGAACGTATGGCGGATTCGCACGACCGCTTCCTGACCGCCATGGATCGGGGCGTAGTCCCCAGCCCCAAAGCGCTGGGTGACTGGGGCGAAACCGATAACGACGATGCGCTGGACGAACTGCTGGCGGAATCCGGCTCGCAATCGGTTGAGCTGTACCGAGATGCGGATCTGCGCCGCGATATCGAGCTGGATCGGGACATATTGCGCCGCCTGTCGGAGAGAGCCTTCCAAGTCGAGCGCGAGAACGATCCCAAGTTGGAGCAGCTGGTCGAGGAACTGGCTGAAATCGCCGCCGACGCGGAACGCGAAGCCGTCAATGAACAGGAGCTTGTGGATAAACGGAAGGTCGTCATCTTCTCGTATTTTTCCGATACCGTCGGCTGGATAGAGAAATTTCTCTTCAGCGCGGTCGAAAGCGATCCTCGCTTGGCCGCCTATCGCGGGCGCGTTGTCTCGGTGTCATCCAGCGAGCAGCAGCACAGCTTAAACCGCCGCGATGCCGTATTCGGCTTTGTGCCGCGCTCGACGCGCGCGCCGAATCAATCCGACCGCTTCGATATCCTGATCACCACCGACGTGCTCGCTGAAGGTGAGAATCTGCAGCAGTGCCGGCACATCATCAACTACGATTTGCCCTGGAATCCCATGCGTCTGGTGCAGCGCAACGGCCGCATTAACCGAATTGGCAGCCCCCATCTGGATGTCTTCATTCGCTGTTTCTTCCCCGATCGCGAGTTGGACGCGCTGCTCGCCCTCGAAGAACGTATCCGCGCGAAACTGGCGCAAGCCGCCGCATCCATCGGCGTCGAAAGCGAAGTGATCCCCGACGGCGCTGTCAGCAACCAGGTCTTCACCGAAACCCGCGAGCAAATTGAAGCGCTTCGGCGTGAAGAAGTCGGCTTGCTGGAAAACAACGGCGAGGGCGCAAATGCTTACTCCGGCGAAGAATATCGCCAGGAACTCCGCCAAGGACTAGAAGAATACGGTGCAGAACTCACTTCGCTTCCCTGGGCAGCCGGCTCCGGCTTCAAGGGCCTGCGAAGAGGTCATTTCTTCTGCGCCAGGATCGGCGGCACACCCTATCTACGATTTGTGCCCGCTGATGGCGGGGAGATCATCGATGATCGCCTGGGCTGTCTTCGTCTAGTCACATGCGCGCCGGACACAGAACGTCATGTGCCGGACGATGTGCGGATGGGCGCTTACGCCGCCTGGGACAAAGCGCGTGACCATATTCATGCGGAATGGACATTCTTTACTGACCCGGCCAATGTTCAGCCCAAAGTTAGCTCTCTGCTCCGCCGGGCGGCACAGCATTTGCGCAGCAATCCGCCAGCGGACATGACGCTGGAAAACCTCAACTCGATCGTCGAGTCGCTGGAAGCGCCGCTATCGAGGCGGATGGAGAATTCTATCCGCGAGGCATATAAGCCGGACAGCGACGATCGCCTGGCGGTCTCTGCGGCCATTATCGAAAAAGTGCGGGAGCTCGGGCTCCAGCCTTTCCACGCGCCGGACGCTCTGCCGCCCATCGATCGAGATGAGATTCAACTCATCGCCTGGATGGCCGTTGATCGCGAGTAGGTTACCTCGGCACGTCACGCACGGGCCAGAATCGAAAATTCAGCGCAATCTCTCTTATCTGGACGTGCCATCAGATTAGGCATCAGAGTTTCAAACAGAAGGGCCAGAATTAGCGCCTCTGCGGCCAGACGCCGCCGGCTTCTCTGTCCGTGCTCGTCATTGTAGGCGGAGATGGCGAATTGTTTACCGTCATAACGCCACTTGATGTCGGTAATCGTGCTGTTCGCATCGGGATATTCGCGGATCAATTCCCCGTTGCTGTTCCACAGCCGCAGTTTGCGCCCGGCGGCTGACACCAGCCAATCACCCGTCGGGCTGAAAGCGACGCGCTCCACCCAGCTCGCCCCGCCTTGCATTTCCGATTGCTGCGTTCCTGTCTCGGCATCCCAGAGCCGTACCATGCCGTCTTGCCCAACGCTAGCGAGGAGACGGCTGTTTTTGTGCCAGGAAATTGCCATCGTATCGACCGCATGACCCGGCAGCTTCTGCTGAACCGCGCCATCCGCGCCGTTAAACAGCGTGATTGGGCCAGACACGCCCGCAACTGCCAAAATATTGCCATCCGGCGACCATGCCAGTCCAATCGGATGATCGTCAATGTTGGTACGCCATTTTGCCTTGAGCGGTGGCTGTGCCGGACTCGACTTGCGCTTCCACTGCCTCACGATGCGAGACACTCGCGAAAGCCGTTTTCCAGCGCGCTCCGATCCAGGTTGTGCCCGATGAAGATTAACTTGTTTTGACGCGGTTTGTTGCTCCAAGGACGATCGGGGCGGCCGTCAAATAGCATATGCACCCCTTGAAATACATAGCGCTGCTCCCAACCGCGCACGCTCAACACGCCTTTCATACGGAATATGTCTTGTCCCTGTTCGCGCAGGAGCTGGCTGAACCAGCCATTGAGCTTGTCTAACTGAAGATCGCCTTGGAGGGTGATGCCAACGGAAGTTACTGCTTCGTCATGTTCATGATCGGGCTTGTACTCACGATCCTCGAGTGGGTCAAGCACAGCCTCGGCGTCGCACAAGCGCGCGTCGAATTCATCCGGATGATGTTCGGTGAACAGCATATAATAGCCCGGCTCCTGAATCGTGAAACTGAAGACGGTCTCACCGCTTTCGTTCAGCACGAGCTGGTTGTGCTGCCCTTTGCCAAGGCGCATCACTTCGCCTGCCGCTACCGCCTGATCGTCTTCAGAGAAGGTCAGCACCGCGTCCATCAGTGTCGCTTCCTGCGCCGCTAATCCCGTATTCGCCAGCGGCAAGAGCGCCGCTCCCATCGCCGGGTCCGGGCCTTCACCCATCGCCCATTCGAAAGTTCCGCTGTTCAGTTGATAGATTCCCGACCATTCGAAAGGGTATTCCGGCTCCATGAACTTCGGGTCGATTTCCAGCGCCCGGTCGAGGTTGAAGCCGCCCACATTCAGGATCTTGTCCATCTCGACCACCGCGTCGCGGCTGCGGTAGATTTTCGCCATGCTGTTCATGCTCTTGATGCGGGCTTCGAGTTTCTCAAGGTCTTGCGGGGCGACCAGATCAATCTTGTTGAGCAGGATGACATCTGCAAAGGCGACTTGTTCTTTGGCTTCGTCGCTGTCATCAATGCGTTCCCAGATATGCTTGGCATCGACCAGCGTGACGATCGCATCCAGATGGAGCTTCTGCTGCATGTCATCATCGACGTAAAACGTTTGCGCGACGGGTCCTGGATCGGCCATGCCGGTGGTTTCGACCATGATGTAATCAAACTTGTCGCGGCGTTTCATAAGATGACCGAGGATTCGAATCAGATCGCCCCGCACGGTGCAGCAGATACAGCCGTTGTTCATCTCGAAGATTTCTTCTTCCGCGCCGATGACCAGATCGTTATCGATGCCGACCTCTCCAAATTCATTCTCGATCACCGCGATTTTCTTGCCGTGATTTTCGGTCAGGATGCGGTTGAGCAGCGTCGTTTTGCCCGAGCCCAGAAAGCCGGTCAGCACAGTAACGGGAACTCGTGTTTCAATTGCATTCAGCATGTTTCTGATTCCTCGATTGACCTATCGGTTTCCTTTCGGCCTACAACATTGTTGGCCAGCACGATGCGTTTTCCTTTGCTTCTGGATACATCACGCCTTTCCCTGCGTCAGTTTCGTCAGACGTCGCTTCAATGAGAACCTGCCTGAACGCAGTTTGTGGCTGATGCAGCATCCCGATGATGGCGATCAACCGCATGGCTAAATTCCAATTACGACGGCGGCATCCAGCGCAAACAGCGGGCGGTAGGCATCATGCCCGTCGCCATACGTTTGATCCATCAAGGCAGCGTGCTCGGCCGCATGATCTGGATTGCTGCGCCAGCGCACGGGTGTATTTTCCTGTTCAACGTAGGCGTAAAAGGTGGCGACATCACACTCCAGCGGAACCTGTACTGCGACGGCGGTCGCCAGCGCCAGACTGCTGGGCTCGGGCGTTTCCAGCCCGGCGGCTTCATGCAGACCGCGCCGCATCCCCGCCAGATTCGCGAGTTGTCGCTCAGCCAGCTCCGGCAGACGTTCACACTGCGCGAATGCCGCTGCTGCGTTCGGGCAGTCAGCCGGTTGGCGCAGTGCTTTCACCTCTGTATAGAGCGCCTCATCACTAAATGCCAGCAGCGCGCCGAGGCCGTTATCAGCATCAGGCAGATGCATGCCGAAAAGCGTCACCGCCGGGCGTTCGGCCGCGCCGGGAACAGGCAGGGTGTCAGCGCAGTCGAGCCAGGTAGCGCTCTGCTACTGCCACAACCCGCGCCGCACTTGCGTCCAGGTGAAGCGCGTAAAGGGCGTCGCGCGCCAGCACAACCATTGCGCCGCCAAGTCGTTCCGGCCATACCTGTTCGGCGGACTCCAGTGTCACATCGTTGTGCAGCGTTGTGTCATAGGGCGGAGTCAGCAAATCATCCAGCGGTGGATGGGCGGCATAATCGGCGCCACGCACCGGCAAACCTCCCAGCGCCCCCACAGCGCAAAAATCACCTAGCCACAATGTTCCCCAGTCGATTGGCATACTCATCGTGTTCTTTCTCCTGAATTATCAAGCGTCTTGCTTACAGTCCGCGCAGGCGCCGAAAAGTTGCAATCGACTTTCGGTGATTTGGCGCCCGCTGATGTGCTCGCTCTGCTCAATCAGATCGTCCAGCGGTTGCCTGTCGAGATAATCCGCGCGTCCGCATTCCATGCAGATGAACAGCATCATTTGCTCAGGCAGGGTCGGCACGAAGTGACTGCATCCCTGATAACCATGAACGCGGCGAATCAGGCCCAGGTTTTCGAGCTTCTCGACCATGCGGTAAACCGTCGCTCTGCCAGTTTTCGGGCGCGACTGACGGGCGACATCCCAAGCCTGCTCGGCGCTGAGCGGATACTCGCTATGCGCGAAGATATCGATCAAAGTCTGCTGAGCTGTTGTCACACGGAAGCCGTTTTTGCCGAGCGCGGCCCGCCAGTTATCTGAATTGATCGGTTTACTGGGCATGAAAATTACTACCTTGTGGTTCCAATTGAGACTTCGTATCACTGTCCATCTTATTGATACTTGGTATCAATAAGATGGCAAGGGGAGATTTGAATCGCGCTTGGGGGATGAATAATTCACCCTTGCGCCGCCTTATCGAGACTGAGAATCAGTTACTCGCTTATTGATAGGTCGTCGCAATAAGCAACGAGTTCAGTATGACTGAAGGAGAGAAACCCATGAAACAACCCCTGCGTTTCGCCTCGCTGGTCTTGACGCTTTTATTCCCCTTAATCGCAAAGGCCCAAGACGACGCCTACCCCATCACGATCGGGAATTGCGGCTTCGAGGCGACTTTTCACACCCCTGCAGAACGCGCCATAACCATGAACCAGGGCGCCACCGAGATTATGCTGGCGCTGATGATATTGCTGATCGTCAGCGCGCCGCCATTGACATCGAAAATGCGGAATCTATCGGCTGCGCTAATCGTGTAGCCATTGCCCTCGATGGCAATCTCGCTCGTGATTGGCGGCAGCGGCGCGTCAAGGGCGATGTCGTCGGTCAACGTGATGACATCATGCCCACTTCCCGCCGGGCAGCCACCGGCCGGCGCATCCGTGTTGGCAGCGGTGATCCGCAGAGCGAGCGGGCATGGCGGTGGCGGCACAACTGGAGCCGGTGCGGGCAGCGCTGTCGTCGACTCAATCGCGCCGATATCACAGCCCTCGCCTTGTGGTCTGGGTGTGCCCAGTTGGTCTGTCTCCGTGCAATACCTCGCGTCAGCGGCATCCAGAGCCGGGCTGCCATCCAGTAGCGCAAAATATGCGGGCGCGCCGGTCATCTCCGCCAGTCTGGGATCGTCGCCTACCATCGACGCGCAGCTGCCGTCCTCGATAAAATTGCCGAGGTTCTCGTTCAGCGGGCCATGACAGCTGCTGCCGTCTTTGCGATACGGGCTCTTTTCGCCCACAATGAGGCTGTTGCGCAATTTGAAGTTCGCGTCATTTTTTCTACCCAAATGTTGGATCCCAATCCCTTGCCTGCTCCCCGCTTGGGAACGATTGGTCACGTGTGTCAAAGTCACTCTGGAGGGGATAATTCCCAAATCCGTCGAAACTCTGGTAGCCAACGCGCTTCCTCCGCTTCGCGCGTCGTTGCCGCTGAACGTGCTATGTTGACATCTAGCGTCACGCCTTGGCCGACGAAGATGGCGCCGCCAGAACCGTACCTATCCCTGTTGGCGACAAAGCTGCTGCTATTTATCTCAACCGTGCTTCTCCATATAACGATCGCGCTGCCGATATTGCCCACGAAACTGCTCTTGTTGACCGTCAACTTGCTATCTTGCGCGTCGATCGCGGTTCCTCCCAGACCTTGCTGAATGTTCTCGCTGTTAGCCCTTTTCAGTGTCAAGTCGTTGATCGTTAGATTTCCGCCCTTGACCCAGAAGATGGGGAACTTCCCGGCCCCGCTGATGCTATGCCCGCCGCCCTCGATCGTTATCGTCCCGGTAATGGGCGGCAGCAGCTCGGTCAACCTGATGTCCTCGCTGATCGTGATGATGTCGTGGCTCGTCCCCGCCGGGCAGTTTCCAACAGAGGTATTCGTATTCGCCGACTTGATGTGATCTGCCAGAGTGCAGGTCGACGCCAGCGCCGGTGACCTTGCCGCCGTCCACAGGGCGCACGCCGCGATGACCAGAACCAGGCGCGCGATACCGATTAGTCGCGCTGAAATCATGGATCTCTGTTCCTTTACATCTTCTAAACCATTGCCTGTCGAGCGCCATCGATTCGCCTAGAGTGGCAGGCATCCGAAAGCTAATTGGAGCAGCAGCCCTGCCATACGCCAGCGACGAGTCGCCTGGTCAGAATGGGCGAATCAATTGGCGTGATTCAGTATCAACCAAGCCTTTATCGGTGAATTTTGCGTAAGGGCTGACGCTAAGACTCATGATTGAGAAAGTCAGGAAGGGGCGCGTTTGGTCCGCGCCGATATGGCGCATCGCGTCTTCAACAGCCACCAGCCCGCTTGCGACCGCGGCGACTGGCTCATCACTCAGCAAGCCGAAATAAGGCAGCCGCAAGGAAGCTGCGACGCCTCTGTCAGTCGCGACGGCGACTCCGCCTCCCATCTCGTGTACGGCATTGGCAGCCTGCGCCATCGCTTCCGGGCTGCGGCCGATCACAAGCAAATTATGGCAATCATGGGCGACGCTGCTGGCCCATGCTCCTCGTTTCAGTCCCGAATTGGCGATGAGGCCCACCGTGCGCGAGGACTCGTCCCGTGCGATTACGGCTGCCAGCGCCAAGCCATCTTCCGCCTGAAATTGCACATGCCCATCCTGCAGGTTTACAGACATCTGCTCCAATTTAGTCAGGGTCGACTGCTTGTTTTGCAGCGCAACGACCCGCGCCTGTACGCTCCCGCACCCGCCGTGGCTATCCAGCTTGAAATCGTCGGCGACGAAGGAACCGGGAATGCCCGGATAGTCGGGCCGGGCTGGATTCTCGCGCGTGACAGCCGCGGTCATTGCGCCGGCGCCCGCCACCGCCTGACCGCCGACATAGACCTGCGCCGGGGGGAAGGCGCCGATCTCGTCCATCACCAGGAAATCAGCCAGGAAACCGGGGGCGATGGCACCGTGATCGCGCAAACCGAGATAGCGCGCCGGACGAATGGTCGCGGCCGCGATCGCTTCCAGCGGCGGCATGCCACAGTCGATTGCCAGCGTCACGATACGCGACAAATGCCCCTGCCCATCGGTAAGCAGCGAGGGTTCGATGTCATCGGTGACGAGGATGATCTGGGAACGATCGGGTAATCGCGCGACAACCGCCATATTCTCCGGCGTCACCGACTTGGTTTGAAGCATGACTGCCAGGCCCTTTGAGATTTGCTCCTCAATCTTGGCCGCGAATGTCAGCGTGTGGTCGGAGCTGATGCCGTGAGCCAGGTATTGCGACAGTTCAATGCCTGACAGTGTGGGGATATGCCCTTCGATCAGCAGTTTGCTCGCTCTGGCTGCCCGCACAATCGCCCGCAGGCGTTCATTCGGCCCCAGCAATCCGCGATAATCCATCACCTCGCCCAAAGCGATGACCGACGGTTGCCGTGCCAAGCGCCGAATCGTAGCGGCATCAAAGACTTCATGCGTCCATTCAATTTCGGGTGAGGTGGCGGGAACACAACTCGGTATCGAATGATATATCCTGAGCGGCAAATCCTGAGATGCGGCGATCATCCATTTCACGCCGTCCTCGCCAGCGACATTGCCGACTTCATGCGGGTCGCTGAGGATAGTCGTCGTGCCGAAGGGCAGCACGGCTTCAGCGAAGCGGCGCGGCGTCAGCAAGCTGGATTCAATGTGCAAATGCGAATCGATCAAACCGGGCATGACGATTCGCCCGGCCAGGTCGAGGGTCTCCGCAGCGCGGATACCTCGGGGCGCGCTGCCGGCTTCAACCGCGACAAAACGCCCGTCGCGGATTCCAATCCAACCCTCGAAGAGCCGGTATCGGAAGACATCGGCGATCTCTGCGTTAACCAGCAGCGCGTCGAATTTCATCAGGAGCTTCCTTCCAGCAATTGCACCGCTCGCAGCGCGGTACGGATGGTCATCAGCTCGCCCTGCATGTAAAGCGCCTCTTTTTCAGCAAGCGAGGGTTGCTTTTCCAGATAAATGTTGGAATCGGTGGCGACCACGCAGCCAACTCTTGCTCCGCGGAGCGCCCCGACGATGAATAGCGTGGACGCTTCCATTTCGGCTGCGACCACACCGGCGCGCCGCAACTGTTCGTTGAGTTCCGGATGGCGAGCATAATAAGCGCTGCGCGTCGTCCCGATACCCGCGAAGGCGCTATACCCTAAATCTCCTGCCGCCTGGATCAAGGCATTGTTCACATCAAGGTCGGCTACGGCCGGGAAGCCCCGCGGCAAATACTCGTCCGATACGCCGTCGCCGCGATAAGCAGCCGTCACCACCACTAGCGAGCCGATCGGAATGTCTCTGCGCCGCCCGCCGGCAGAGCCGACGCGAATGAACGCCTCGGCGCCAACATTGCGCAATTCTTCCAGCGCGATGGCTGCCGAAGAACCGCCAATCCCGGTCGAACATACGCTGACAGGGACGCCCTCCGTTTTCCCGGTGAAAACTACATATTCCCGATTGTCGGCGACCAAACGGGCATTCTCAAGCTCCTCGGCAATCCGATGGGCGCGGGCCGGGTCGCCTGGCAGAAGCACACTGCGGGCGACATCCCCCGGCATGCAACGAATATGCTTTTGAACTTCGACTCTTGGTGAGTCAGTCATGCGATTTGCCTTCTTCTATTCAACGATGGCGATCCACTTTTGCGTCTGCGCTTGCACTGTCACCGCAGCGCCGTTTTCGAAGCGTTCGCCGGCGCTGTCTTGCATGATGCTAAATTCACCGACTTGGGTTTCTACCAGGTATTGCACTTCATTGCCATGAAAGGTATGCAGGATGACTTGCCCGGCAAGACCGCTCGCGTCGCTTGACGATGACAGACTGGCATTGTCAGCGCGAAAAAAAACCTCTGCCTTGGCCCCGGGGCAGGGTGATCCAAACCTGGAGTGCCAGCGAAGTTCGGTGGGCGCACCGCCCCAATTCACCGTAAGCTTGTCCGCCTGTACCGATTCGACTGCCGCGTTGAAGCGATTGTCGAAACCCATAAAATCTGCCACGAACACCGTCTCGGGCGCGGCGAATATGCGCTCCGGTGAACCGATTTGCTCGATTTTGCCCTGATTCATAACCACTACGCGGTCAGAGATACTCATCGCCTCCACCTGATCGTGGGTCACATAGAGGGTGGTGATGCCAAGCTGCTGCTGCGCGCGGCGGATTTCCTGGCGCATATCCACGCGCAGTCGCGCATCCAGATTGCTCAAGGGTTCGTCGAGAAGCAGCACTTGAGGCTCAATGACGGTGGCGCGGGCCAGCGCGACGCGCTGCTGTTGGCCGCCCGAAAGCTGTGCCGGGCGGCGGTTCGCAAAGGCTTCCAGCCCCACCATTTTCAGGGCGTTGGCGACGCGCGTATTGACCTCTGCCTTCGGAACGCGCCGCATGCGCAGGCCAAAAGCGACATTCTGGAAGACCGTCAGATGTGGAAAGAGCGCATAGCTCTGGAAAACCAATCCGATATCGCGCTGATTGGGGGGCAGGTGGGTATAATCCCGGCCATTGATGACAATCCGGCCGGCATCCGGTTGAATAAAGCCCGCTACGCTGCGCAGGGTCGTCGTCTTGCCACAGCCGCTTGGCCCCAGCAGCGATACCAATTCCCCCGGTTCAACATCCAGTCTGAACTGCGCCAGCGCTGGTTGGTCCTTGTCGTAAGAAACGGTCAGATTATGGATTTCCAAATGCGGCATAAGCTACACAAACTGAGATAGACCGAGTACACGTTCCGCTGTCTGTACCAGCACGACGGTAAAAATGACCAACAGCGTCGAAAGGGCGGCGATAGTCGGGTCAAAATAATATTCGAGATAACTGAGCATGGAAACCGGCAGGGTGGTCACGCCGGGTCCGCTCAGGAAGAGCGACACTGGTACATTGTTAAACGATGTGATGAAGCCTAACACAAAGGCGGCGGCGATTCCGGCCTGCATATTGGGCAGCACGACCAGCAGAAATCCGCGCAGGCGGTTGGCGCCCAGGCTGACAGCGGCATCTTCGACGTAGGGGTCGAGGTTGCGCAGGCTGGCGGAAACGACGCGTACACTGTAGGGAAACAGAATCGCGGTATGGCCGATGAACAAGCCGGTCATGACGCCCATATCGCCCAAAAGCACGAAGAAATTCAGCATGGCAAAGCCGATAACCAGACCAGGTACAAGTATCGGCGCCGAAAAAACGGTCTCTACCAGGCCGGACGCGGCAAACTGAAAACGCGTCAGCGCATAGGCGACGGGTATCCCCATCACCAGCGAAACGATGGTGGACAGCAGCGCGAGTTGCAGGCTGATCCAGAAGCTGTCAACAAATTGCGAGGTCTCGAATACATTCGCGAACCAATCCAGCGTGAAACCTTGCGGCGGAAACGCCAGATTTGCATTGGCGCCGAAGCTCGCCATAAAAATGATGACAAAGGGGCCGAGCAAGAAGCCGTAGAGTATGACCAGACTGATATACATCCAGCGTGAAATCATCCGGCTCGCTCCTAAACCTGCCGCACGCGCAGGACGCGCAGCAGCAGATTAACCGCCAGAGTCGTAAAAATCATCACCGTCGCGACCACTGCAGCCGCCTGTTGGTCGAAGATAATCACCGCCTCTTGCCGTAATAATGTAGACATCAGCAACAAACGCGCGCCGCCGAGAATAGCCGGGGTCACGAAGGCAGTGACCGAGCCAGTAAATACCAGCGTCGCGCCCAGAACGAGGCCGTCCGAAGACAGGGGTACGACGATGCGCCGAAAGGTTGTCAGCCGGTTGGCGCCGAGGCTGCGCGCCGCTTCCAGCACATCATCGGGGATATTTTCCATCGCGCTCACCAGCGGCAGTACCATCAGCGGCAAAAACAGTTGTGTCAGACCGAGGACAATCGCGGTTTCTGTGAAGATGAAGCGTACCGGGGTCTCGACCAATTCCAACGAAAGGAGCGTCTGATTCAGCATGCCGCGCCGGCCCAGAATAATCAGCCAGGCGAAAGTGCGCGCTACGGCGTTGGTCATCAGGGGCAGAATCACCAGCGACATCAAGAATGAACGGCGGCGAGCGGGCATCCGCGCCAGCACAAAGGCGGCCGGGTAGCTCATCAGCACGCAAATGACAGTGACGATGAGACCGAGTTTGAGCGTTCGCAGGTAGACGATCCGCGACACGCGGCTTTGGAAAAAGTCTACATAACCGGTCAGCGTAATGCCGCCGTCTTCCGGCAGGACGCTCTGTGAGAGCAGGAAAATCAGCGGCAGGACGAAAAACACGAGTACAAAGACAAACGCTGGAGAGACCAGCAATATGATGGAGCGGTTCTGATTGGGTCGGCGAATCATGCTGAAAAATAGGAAGCGCGAAGGCCCCCTAGCACAATATCGTCATGATTCTGACGCGCTGCCTCAGCGCACCATGACTTCATTCCAACGCTCTAACCAATCTTCCAGGCGATCCGACACTTCGGCCTGATCTAGCACGATCATGGTATTGAGCATCTCGCCGCAGGTCAGCAGAGCGCAAATGTCTTCCGGCAACTCGACCGTAGCGTTGACCGGCGAATCTATCAGGTCAAGCGCTTCGGCTTCCTGGATATCGTGCGAAATGAACCAGTCGATATAGGCGTGCGCCAGTTCCACTTTATCTGTAGCTGCCGTAATGCTAATCATGTTCGTTTGGCCTACGGCGCCTTCCGCAGGAATGACAGTGGTCAGGTCATGCCCGGTGTTGATCAGGTTGCCAACAGCAAAACTGGCGTAAGGCGCAACCCAGACTTCTTCTTCCTGCACCAGAGTCGTCAGCGCGGAACTGCGGATGTACGTGGTCACCAGATTATCGGCCAGCCGGGGCAAGGTTTCCCAGGCCAACTCCGCGTCGTAGTTGATTTCGTCAAGCTCCTCACCCTCGTCCAGCGCTTGCATCGCCAGCGCGCGGTCAATCATGATGAGCGTGGCCGGGCCGAAGGTGGTGGACATCTCCGGAATGCTGACAAAACCGGCCACATCGTCGCGCAGCAGGTCGGCCCAGGAGGTAACTTCCGCTTCGATCAGGTCGGAGCGGTAAATCAGGCTAAGACTATTGACTGTGTAGCCGACCCCGGCCTGATTGCCCAGCGGGTCCTGCGCCCAGTCGTACACCTCGCCCAGGTTTTCCAGCATGTCGGGATCGTAGGGCTGCAGCAAGTCTGCTTGACCGGCCATATATGTGAACTGCGTGGCGAAATGCACCACGTCAATTGAGCTGTTCTCGCCCTCGGCTTGCAGACGCGCCAAGCGATCCGAATTGTTGCCGGTATCCAGCACGATCTCAACGTTGTGCATTTCCTCAAAGGGCGCGAAGACATTCTCTTCAAGAACATCCAGGTTAAAGCCCCAGATCGAAACCGTCAGGGTTTGCGTATCCTGGGCGACAGCCACCGGGCCAACCACTCCCAGTACCAATAGCGCAAGAATAAGCATAAGAAATGGTTTGCTTCTCATGTGTTTATCTCCAATTCTAGAAAGGTGAACGAAGCAGACCAGAGTATAACACAGGCGTGATGCAGAATCACATTTTTTTGGGAACGGACTTAACCCGGACACTGCGAACGAATCTGTATTGTTTTGAGGCACGCGCCTCCGGCGGTAGCGATGACTGATCTCCAATGCCTTCTGCTGGATCACCCTTGGCGCATGCCGACTCATCTTGCGCCTTCTACGCCGGCGCGGGCATGACAAGCATCATTCTCGGTCCAGCCGGCGCAGGTTTGCGCGGCGACATTGAATAATTCGAGCTAGACTCTCTAATTAAAATCGCCAAGGCGTAGGCTGGCGTCAGGCTGCGCCGGCGCAGGATTGACCAATAGGTGACCATAAGGGCGCAGGTCGAATCGCAACTCGAATCGTATCTGGCGGATTTGCAATCCCTGGTCGCTATCGATTCCGACACATACGACAGAGATGGCGGCAATCTCGTCAACGACTGGCTGGAGGAACGCTTGACCCGCGTCGGCTTCAAGGTGCGGCGCTTTCCACAGGAAGACACGGCCGACCACCTGCTGGCGCAATTGCGCGGCCAGGGCCGGGCGAAGATACTTCTGCTCGGCCACAGCGACACCGTCTACCCGCGTGGTACGGCTGCGCAGCGACCGCTGCAGTTGCGCGGCGATCGGCTGATGGGGCCGGGCGCCTGCGACATGAAAGCCGGTTTGCTGGGCGGCATCTACGCGGTTGAAGCGCTGCAAAGCCGCGGCTTCAATGAATTCGACACGCTGGAATTGCTCTGCGTGGCCGACGAAGAAGTCGATGAGCGCAACTCCATCCCGCTCATCCTGGAGTCGATTCGCGGCTGCGATGCCGTACTGACGCTGGAAGCGGCGCGCGAAAACGGCGACATCGTGACCGCGCGCAAGGGCAATGCCGTGATTCGCGTTGCAGCCCGCGGACGCAGCGCCCATGCCGGCGTCGAACCGGAAAAAGGCCGCAACGCCATCAGCGGCCTGATGCGTCGCCTGCTGCAGGTGGAAGCGCTGGCACGGCCCGCAGCCGGCGTCACGATTAATATCGGCACGATTTCCGGCGGCGCGATGCCCAATGTCGTGCCGGCTCAGGCCGAAGCCAGCATTGATATCCGCGCCTTTGAGCAGGATGAACTGGATGACGTGGTCGCTCAGATTCAGAAGATATTCTCGCCGCGCCGTGACGATGGCGTTACATTCACGCTGCATCAGAGACTGGCATCACCGCCAATGCCGCGTACCGCTGACGTTGCCAGGTTGGAGCGACTGGCGATTCAAGCGGCCAGACGCCTCGGCTTCGACCTGCGCGGGGTCAGCACCGGCGGCGCCGCCGACAGCGCCTTCGCTGTCCAGGCCGGCGTGCCTGTGCTCGATGGCTTGGGTCCCATCGGCGGTTTGGATCACGGGCCCGATGAATATATCCTGAAGTCCAGCATTGTCCCGCGTACGGCGCTGCTGGCTGAATTGATTCGCTTGATTTGTGGAGTCCAAAATGGATAAGCAAGGTCTATTGCAACGCCTGGCCGATGATGGTATTGAGCATCTCTGGGTGACTTATCACGATTACAACGGACGCGCATGCGCCAAAACCCTGCCCAAGAGCAAATTCGAGAGCGCCGTCGAAGACGGAGTGGTATTCGCCCGCGCCAACCTCAATTTCGGCGTGCACGATCATAATGCGCCTGATGGCCTCTGGCAGGCGCAGACGGGCGACTTTCTGGCGCTGCCCGATCCGGAGGCTTATTGGAAGCTGCCCTATCACGAAAACACAGCCATCGTCTTGTCCGATATGATGACCGAGGGCGGTGACTCCTTCGCCGGCTGCCCGCGGCAAAGCCTGAGACAAACCGTTGCGCGCTATGCGGCGCGCGCTATGAACGTCACCGCCGGCCTGGAGGCTGAATTCAGCCTCTTTCGCAAGACAACCGCTGGCGAGTATACGCCCAGCCGAGCGGGCGGCATGTTCACGGTGGCCGGCTTGAATCAGTTTGCCGATCTGCTGCACGAGATTGTCGCTGCGTTGGAAGCCATGGGCCTGCAAGTCGAACAATTAGGCAAGGAATACGGCCCCTCCCAATTCGAATTTACCTTGCGCTATGACAATCCATTGGCCGCTGCGGATCGCTATCTCATCAGCAAGGAAGTCACGCGCGCCCTGGCCCTTAGACACGGCCTGATCGCCTCCTATATGCCCAAGCCCTTCACCGATCTGGCCGGCAATGGCTTGCATGTGCATTTGGCGCTTTGGGACAGCGCCACCGGCGACAATCTGATGACGGGCGGCGGATTGGACAACCCGCTGAGTGGAACCGGCGGTCAGTTCATGGGCGGCTTGATGACGCGCGCGCCGGGCATCTGCGGCGTGGGCGCGCCCACCGTCAACTCCTACAAGCGCCTGCAGCCCGCGTCCTGGGCGCCGGCGCATATCGCCTGGGGCGTGGGCAATCGCGGCGTCTTGCTGCGCGTGCCCGATATCAATCAGCGCTGCCGCGTCGAATACCGCGGCGGCGACAATACTTGCAATCCCTACTTCTTTTTGACCGCCTTGCTGGCGGCCGGGCTGGACGGCATCGACACCCGGGCCGACCCGGGCGCGCCCTTCCATGAAGACGATGTCGGACATTTCAGCGAGGAAGAGCGCTTGGGGCATGGCATCGATTATCTGCCGCGTACCTTGCCCGTTGCCCTGGATGCCCTGGAGAATGACGAGGTCCTGATGTCCGCGCTGGCGCCGGTAATCGGGAAGGAGTTCCTGAAGGTCAAGCGCCTGGAGCTGGATGCTTATAATCTGACAGTGCACGAATGGGAGCGGCAGATGTACCTGGAGGTCACCTGATGCTCGACTTCAGCGACATGAGCGTGATCGATGTCCACTGTCACCCATACCCGCGCAAGAATAAGCTCAGCGCTGACGAATGGGTTGATGAAGTATCATTTGGCGGGGGCTCGGCCGAATATCTGCAAGCGGGCGGCATTGAAGTGGATGCCGCGGCCATGGCCATGCTGCAACGGGTCAAGCGCGATACCCTCTACTTCCGCTATATGCTGCGGCGGCTGGCGGAGTATTTTCAAGTTGAGGCGACAGTCGACGCGGTCGTCGATGCGCGCAACCGCGCCATAGCTGAACAGGGTTACGCTGCTTATGCTCACGGTCTGCATCAGGCGGGCGGCATCACAGCGCTCATCGTGGACGACGGTCATCCGCTGCCACAGGTTGATCTCAAGAATTTCCGCGCCCAGGTCGGCGTAGACGTCGTGCCGATCTTCCGCATAGAAGTGCTGATTCAGCAGCTGCTCGACGCTGATTGCGGCTGGGCCGAGTTTCAACGCGATTACGATGACGGCATCGCTTCCGCTCTGAGTGAAGGCGGGTACAAAGGGCTTAAGTCGATTATCGCCTACCGCACCGGCCTTGATATTGACCCCCGCAGCCGCTCAGCCGACCAAGGTATGGTGGCGCTGGAGCAGATACGCCGCGCTCGCGGGCGGGGTGGCGACGCCGTCAAGCAGCTGCGCGACCATTTATTCTGCCGCGCTATTGAGCGCTGTATTGACTATGGCGCGCCCTTCCAGGTACACACTGGCATGGGGGATTGGGAGGTGCATCTGGAGGCTTGCCGCCCGGCCCTGTTGATGGAATTGCTGCGCTACCCGGCTTATCGCGCCTGCAAAATCCTGCTGGTGCACACGGGGTATCCCTATCATGCTGAAGCCGGCTACCTGGCTAATGTGCTGCCCAATATCTGGTGTGATCTATCCGAGGGGCTGCCCTTCGCCGGTAATGCGGCCGCGCGCATCATCGCCGAAGTGCTGGAAATGGTGCCAATCTCGCGCGTCTGTTACGGTTCCGATACCTACGGCTCGCCTGAGCCATTTTACTCCAGCGCGCTACTGGGCAAACAAGCGCTGGCGCAAGCGCTGCGGATTCTGATTGATGACGGCTTCATGTCCCGGGCGCAAGCGTATGACGCGGCAAAGCTGATCCTTGCCGATAACGCGCGCCAGCTTTACGGCATTTGAGGTGATTGAAGGCGTAATTTCCAGCGCTGTCGAGGCATTGCCAACACTCGGCGTCAGTCCGAAAACTGGAAGGAACGAATCAGCCGTAGCTCCGCTTCATCATATGGCTTCCCGTCCGCGTGGAAGATGTCGTGCTGCCAAGTGGTATTGTCGGCGGTGTTGAGCTCCCGCCGCCAATCGAGATAAGTTTGTGTGCGCCCGGCGACCAAACCCCAGTTGTACCAGCCGATGCGCTCGCGCGCGAAGATTGGCAATATCAGCTGCACAGTCTGGCCGACAACACGGCGCAGCCACTCTGTACAGAGCACAGGACGGCCATAAGCCTGGCAGCGCTTGATGACGGCTTCCACGCCTGTCTCGCCGTAGTGATGAAACGACGTGACATCCGATAGCTCTAATATGCGTTCCTCCATCTGGTAGCCTTCATGCCCGCGGAAGATCGACGTGGTCAGGGGCTGCCGCGCGCCCGCCTCACGCGCCCAGGCGAATGCCGCTTCCACCAGTGGCAGGCTCGCCTCGCCCATCTCGCTATTGCCGGGCTCGTTGTATAAATCCCAAACTTGCACGCGTTCGTCGTCAGCGAAAGACCCGACGATGTCAAGCACATAGTCCTTGAGCTCCGGCCATACTGCGCGGTCAGCCACCCGCCGCAGGCCGGGGCTGGGCGTCCAGCCGCTGTTATGCGTATAGGGAACCGGCTCGTCCTGCTTTCCCAGGTAGGGCTCCTTGCCGGCGAAGGCGCAGTCGTCGAAGAGGATAAACATCGCTTTGATGCCGCAGCCGCTGGCGATATCGAGGAATTGGTCGATGCGGCTCTTCAAGCCGGTCCGGTCGCTCTGCCAGACGAGGAATTGATGGAAGACGCGCACTGCGTTGAAGCTGGCCGCCTGCGCCCAGCCCAGCTCTTCAGCGATCGTGTCAGGATCAAAGGATTCGTCCTGCCACATCTCGGTTGAATTGACCGCCGAGCGCGGCAGGTAATTGCAGCCAACGATGGGATCAATCGAGCTGTACCAGTCGTTGGCTTTGTCGCGTGTCCACATATCGGTCATCCTGTTTACTCCACTATGGGTTTAGTCCGATTTGCTCGGTTCGGCGCTGGCAAGCGTTCCCGCGTCGGCGCCGTCCGCATTCAGTAATCTCAAGCATATCAGATGTGTGCCGTCACGGATTCGCTCCCGCGCATCGACGTGTAAGGCTTGCAGCGGCGAGACCGGTCCCAGCTCGACTCGGTCTATTATCGCGCCCGCATCATCCATGAATTCAAGCGTCGCGCGCCCTTCCAGAAAACAGCCGAAGACACCCTGCGCGTTAGCCATTCCATTCGCGACATCAACTGTAAGCGGCCGGTGAACACATCCGACATCTGTCACATCGACGATCGGCGCCGGGCAGGTCGCCGCGGACCAAATCACCTGCTGCATTTTGAGCCGCAAGGGGGTCAGTGCGAGCAGCGGGCTGAGAACCTCCGCTTCCAGGATGTAGCCCGGCGAACGGATCGGTATCGGCGACGGCGCGCCGGGCGACTCGGTCCAGCATTCCACGGTGGCGCCGTTGTCGGGGTACTCGGCATCGGGCTCGTACGGAAACTGCATGCACAGCACAAAGCCGGCCCGCCGGTCAGCGAAGGCGATCCAGCCGGCCGGACTGTGTACGCCGATTTTGCCGACGATGCCTTGATACTGCACCGCCAGCAGTCCGCTCTCCGCATCCAGCTGATACTGCGGATTGTCATCGCCGAACATGATCTCATAGGGTCGTTCGCGCGCAGGATCCGTTGGAATATACAGCCAGCAGTCGTCGTTCAGTTGGCCGTCGGGCGTGCTGCACAGCAATTGCGCCACATCCCAGATCGACCAGCGAATCATCTGATTCAAGATATTCTCGAAGAATAGACGCAGCTGAAGACGCGAGCTGCCCGGCCGCAGCGTGACCTGGCGGCGAATGCGCAGGCCGGAACGCTCGTCGATCGGGCTGGTCATCAAGACGGAATCATCACTTGTCGTGAAGTCGTAGCGACCCGAATCGAGAACCGGATCGGGCGGGCCGGGCCACTGACCCGCGCCATCCCAGCCCTGCGGAGCGGGCCAGGTCTTGGCGCCGCCGTAGTTTTTCCAGTTGGCGATCGTGCCATCGCCGGCGTGCTCTTCGTAGCTGAATCGCTTGCCCAGCAACTCCGGATTCATGAAGAGGTAATCGTGCGGACCGAGGCTGAATTGCATCAGGCGCCCGCCGATCTCCGGCACACAGACAGCGTCAATGATGCCGTTGCTCAGGCGGACGGCGTCCCAGCCATGGAACTCGAATTCTTCGACGGTTGGGAGCGTTGACATCCGCGCGACTCGCCGGCGTTTAGCCTTGCAATCCGGTCGTGGAGATG
>WTGO01000111.1 GCA_011523515.1 Chloroflexota bacterium | reverse complement strand
GTCCTCCCTAAATTTCTGCATTTTCGTGTCCAACATTTGAGGACCACTACAGGGCAGCGTGGCTCGCCCACCCACGCGCAAAAGTCTGTAGGGGCGAGCCTTGGCTCGCCCACGCCAGCGGCCAATAAGGAGAACCCGATGTCCAACTACAAATACCCGGACCCACTGGAAAACCTCGACCGCCAAATCAACCTCTGGGCCCAGCTCAAGACCGAGAGCGGCGCCGCCGGCGTGGCGGATAAGGTCGCGGAAATCAACGCCCTGATCGCCGAGAAACTGGCCGAGATGCGCGCCTTGCCCGACGACCCGGCCCTGCGGCAGGCCGAACCGGATGACCTGCCCGGCATACGCGCGCTGCGTCCCGATGGCAAACGCCGCATCTGGAACGAGCTGCCGGAAGCGGTCTATCGCGACCGGCTCGAGGCGGCGCTTTTGGGGCGCTTCTCCGGCTGCGTGCTGGGCTCCATAGTCGAATGCTGGGAAGTCGAGCAAATGGAACGCTGGGCGGAGTATCTCGGCGACGCCTTCCCGCCCGCGGACTATTGGAGCGCGGCCGAGCGACCGCACGATCTCAAATATCGCACCAGCCCGCGCGAAGATTTCACCCGCGCCAAAATGGATGGCGTTCCCACCGATGATGACCTCATCTATACCCAGCTGGGTCTCCTGATCCTGGAAGACTACGGCGCGAATTTCAGCCTGGACGATGTGGGCGCCGCCTGGATGAAATACTTGCCCCACGCAGCTACTGCGGAGGGCATCGCCCTCAACAACTTGCGCGCTGGGGTGCCGGCGGCGGAAGCCGCAATCGTGGACAATCCCTTCATCTATTGGATCGGCGCCGATATCCGCAGTGACCCCTGGGGTTATGCCGCGCCCGGATATCCCGAGAAGGCGGCTGAATTCGCCTGGCGCGACGCCTCTATCAGTCACCGGCGCAACGGCATCTACGGCGCGATGTACTTCTCCGCCGTCATCGCGGCTGCATTCGCCTTGGGCGATCCGCTGGCTGCGCTGGAAGCCGGCTTGAGTGAAATACCGGCTGACTGTCTGCTGGCGCGCGAGCTGCGCCGGGCGCTGGAAGTAGCGCCTTCTATTAATACTTATCGCGAAGCTCGAGACGCCGTCGACCAGCGCTACGCCGGCATGCACCGCATCCACACCATTAACAACGCCGTTCTGACTGCCTGGGGCTTGACCATCGGCGGCGACGACTTCACCCGGGTCATCGGCGAGACGGTGGCCATGGGCCTGGACAACGACTGCACCGCCGCCACCGCCGGCAGCATCTTCGGCGCCGCCTACGGTAAAGCCGCCATCCCGGCGCATTGGACCAAAGACTTCAACAACAGATCACTCAGCTATATCATCGGCAAGGAAGCATTCGCCATCGACGACATGGTGGACCGCTACACCGCCCAGGCGCAGAGCGTGCATGCCGGGTGATTAGGTGATCCGTATTTGCCTTCGCCATGAATCTTTAGGCGCGAGCCTTGGCTCGCCCACGCCAGCGGCCAATCAGGAGAACCGCATGACCAATTACAACTACCCCGAACCCCTCGCTGACTTCGAGCGCAGATTCAACGTCTGGGCGCAGCTCAAAGCGGAAACCGGCGCGCCCGGTCTGGCGGAAAAAGTCGCCGAGATCCAGGCGGTCCTGGACGAAAAGCTGGCCGAGCTGCGCGCCTTGCCCGATGATCCGGCTTTGCGCGCAGCCGAACCGGATGACCTCCCTGGCATTCGCGCGCTGCGTCCGGCCGGCACACGCCGCTACTGGACCGAGCTGCCGGAGGCGACTTACCGTGATCGGCTCGAGGCCGCCTGGCTGGGGCGCTGCGCCGGCAACGTGCTTGGCTCGATCGTCGAGCTTTGGGCGCCTGACCAGATGGCGCGCTGGGCTGATTATCTGGGCGACGAATTCCCGCCCACCGATTATTGGAGCGCCGCCGAGCGCCCGCGCGAGCTCAAATATGAAACCAGCCTGCGCGAAGACTTCACCCGCTCAAAAATGGACGGCGTGCCCACCGATGACGACCTCATCTATACCCAGTTGGGTCTCCTGATCCTGGAAGATTACGGCATCGACTTTAGCGTGGACGATGTCGGCGCCGCCTGGGTCAAGTACTTGCCGGTCTCGCCGGCGTCGCCCGTTCTGGGCAACTTGCAAGCCGGCGTCCCGGCAATGCAGGCGGGCGAAGTCGACAATCCCACCATGTTCTGGATCATCGGCGACATCCAGTCAGACCCCTGGGGCTATGCCGCGCCCGGCTATCCCGAGCTGGCCGCTGAATTCTCTTGGCGCAATTCCACCATCTGCAGCCGCCGCAACGGCATCTACGGCGCCATGTATTTCTCCGCCGCCATCTCGGCCGCCTTTGCGCTGGGCGATCCGCTGGCTGCGCTGGAAGCGGGCCTGGCTGAGATACCAGCGGATTGTGTGCTGGCGCGCGAGCTGCGCTGGGCCCTGGATGCCGCTGATGGCATCAAGGATTATCGCGATGCCCGCGCCGCCGTCGACGAACGTTATGCCGGCATGCCGCGCATCCACACCATCAACAACGCCGTTCTAACCGTCTGGGGACTGTCCGTCGGCGGCGACGACTTCACCAAGGTCATCGGCGAGACTGTGGCCATGGGCTTGGACAACGACTGCACCGCCGCCACCGCCGGCAGTATCTTCGGCGCCGCCTACGGTGTAGACGCCATTCCCGAACACTGGTACAAGAACTTCAACAACAAGTCGCGCAGTTTCCTGATCGGCATCGACAGCTTCGCCATTGACGATATGCTGGATCGCTTCACCGCCCAGGCGCATCTCGTTCACGCCGTTTGATGTTCCGCCCGCAGGTGGGCACGGCACTGTGCGTCGCCCGCCCAAACGCAAGAATCCGTAGGGGCGAGCCTTGGCTCGCCCGCCGCATAAATCCCCTTCCGCTGCCCGACTCCGAACTTGGAGAAACCCAACATGACCGCATCGCTCCTGCTGCTTGACACGCGCAACATCTTTAGGACGCAAAACGCCGAGCTGGCGCTGGGCCCCGTCAAGAAACACGCCGCCAATCCGCTCTTCCGCGAGGAGTGCTTCGCCGTCCCGCCCAAACCCTGGGAGGCGCGCCTGGACAATGTCTATCCCAGCGTCATCTACGACCAGGAAGATGGCCTCTTCAAGTGCTGGTACAAGTCCTTTCTGCGCGACCGCGATTCCAATTCCACGCCGCTGGCGGAACGCCCACAGGTCCCGTATACAGGCGGCGGACGCGAAGAGGGAGTCCTCTACGCCGAATCAACCGACGGCATCGACTGGCGCAAACCCGAGCTTGGCTTGATCGAATTCGCCGGCTCCCGCAGCAACAACATCGTTTTGAGCCGGGCTGCGCACGGCATCCACGCCGGCGGCGTACTCAAAGACCCGCGCGAGCCCGACCCCGCGCGCCGCTACAAGTTCATCCATCTGAATGCGCGCGCCCGGCGTATGGCCAGCTGCTTTTCGGCCGACGGGCTGACCTGGTCGCAGCCGGTGCGCTGGCCGGACCACGGCGCCGTCGGCGATACGCATAATAACGCCATCCGGCTGCCGGGATCGGGGCGCTACGTCTGCATCACCCGCGGCTGGTCGGATGGCGCTTATCGCGGCCTGCGCACCGTCCTGCGCAGCGAGAGCGACGACTTCCTGCGCTGGTCGCCACCGGTCGAGATCCTGCGCGGCGCCGACGCCCACGACCAAATCTACTCGATGCCCATCACGGCCTACGGCGATCTCTTTATCGGCTTGCCCGCCGTCTTCCACAAAGGCGACGAAGCGGCAGTCGATTGGGATACGGTCGATACCGAATTGGCCATCAGCGCGGACACGGCGCATTGGCGGCGCATCTGCCCGGGCCAGCCACTGATCCCGCGCGGCGCCGGCAGCTACCCCGACGGCGAATACGACTGCGGCTGTGTTTACGCCGCGGCGCCCATCGTTCGCGGCGACGAGATTCTGCTCTATTATGGCGGCAGCAACGGCCTGCACAACAATTGGCGCGAAGGCTCGTTCAACCTGGCGACCCTGCCGCGCGATCGCTTCGCCGGCTATCGGCCGCTTGCCGGGCCGGGCAAGGCGCTGCTGACCAGCGCGCCCTTGCGTGTGACCGGCGCGGAAATCACGCTCAACGCCGAGATCGAGGCCGGCGGCTTGATACGCGCGGCTCTCGTGGATGACGCGGACGCGGCGCTGCCCGGCTTCGGACTGGATGACAGTCTGCCGCTAGGCGCAGGGCAGGGCGGGTTGGCGCTGGCCCTGCGCTGGCGCGAGCGTCGAATCGCTGAGCTAGAGAGACGGCCCTTCCGCCTTCAACTCGAATTGAACGCGGCAACCGCCTATGCTATCGGGGGCGCCGCCCGCCTCGACGGTTAAGCCGCGCTACAAAAGGTGATTGCTAATGACCTCCTCCAGCGGCTCCAGCGCGTGCGGCAGGTTGCGCCGGCCCAAGCCCAGCCGGAAGTAGTTGCCCTCGAAGAGCATGACCGAGGCCGGCAAGACCGTCACGCCCTGTTCCTCTACGGCCGCCGCGGCAAAGTCGTCTACGGAAGCGTCTGCTCTGACCTCGACCAGGGTGATCGTGCCCGCCTGCGGATAGCGCACCCAAAACAGCCCGTCGTAGCGACCGAAGAAGGCCCGGCAATGCTCGATATTCAGTCGCACGATCTCTACTGTGCGCGCCGTCAGCGCCTCCCAATTCTCCAGGCCGATCAGCGCCAGGATCTCGCTGGGCGCGCTGGCGCAAATCGTGACGTAGCTCTTCAACTCCTGCAGCTCATGCGAGAGCGCCGCATCCGGCGTGATCAGCCAGCCAACGCGCAAGCCGGGCAAGCCGAAACACTTCGACAAGCCGCCCAACACCACCGAGCGCTCGTACAACTCACATGCCGAGGGCAAGCGCAGCGCCGGGTCGTGCTCGCTGAAGCGGTAGATCTCATCGGAGAAGAGAATCAGATTATGCCGCCGCGCCAGCTCGATAACGCGCTCGAAATCTGCGCGTCTGGGCAGGCAGCCGCTGGGGTTGTGCGGGAAGTTGACGATCAGCATCTTGGTGTCCGGGCGGATCAGCCCGGCCAACTCGTCCAGGTCGAAATGCCAGCCGCTCTCGCTCTGCCGCTGCTGCCAGAAGGACAGCCGGCAGCCTTTGGCCCGCGCGATCTCCCATAAGGACTGGAAGCTGGGCGCGATCGCCACCACATGATCACCCGCTTCCAGCAAAGCGTTCATCGTCAGGAAGATGCCCTCTTCCGGCGCCACCTCGATGACATCGTCGGCGCCAATGCCTTCGTGCAGCGCGGCGATGGCGGCGCGCAGCTCCGGATGCCCCTGATTCTCGGTGTAGCCCAGCCACAGCTGCTCGAATTGTTCGCGGCGCTGCGGGCCCGCGTAGCTCAGCAGCTCAGGCAGCGTCAGCGGCTCGCAATCCGACGAGCTGATGCCGTAGGGCGCGCTGAATTCGTGCTGGCGGAAGAAGCGCTCAATTTCAAACGGGGCGTATTTCATTTGATTTCACCACAGAGGCGCAGAGGCACAGAGGAATATCCTAAATTTGGACCACACAACGGTATCATCATGATTCAATTCTCCGAATGAGCGACTAACTCGCTCCAATCAAACGGACGCAAGATCAATGCAGACGCCATTGTGGTCGCTGAACTGCTGACCATCCGGCGCGACCTTGCTGATGAATCTCAGGCATTCTACCTGCAAATCAGTTGACATGGCGACATGGTCAATGAAGTGCCGGCGTATACCGGACGTCGGAATCAGCCAGCCTGATAATGTCAGTCTCCGCTGCTGATTGACATCGCTCCTTGCCGCCGGATAGCCTCTTGCAGGAATCTGCAAGTTGAAGTCGCCGACGAGAATGGTGCGCTGTCGTTCGCTTTGCTTCGGCAGAATGCCCTTGCGCAACGTGGCGAGGTATCGGCAAGCGCCTTGCCACTTATCAAGGGACTTGTCGCCCCACTTGGACTTGCTAGTGCGATAGCCATGCCAGGGTATGCACATACCGACGATAGTCCACACCATGCCCTCGATTTCTGTGGTAGCGCTGATGAATCGTCCCTCGGGAAGTTGCGAATTGATCTGCTTGTCCACATGCGACCAGCCGGCACGGCTATGCAACACAACTTTTCGCGCGCCCCGACTCTCGTATGGCTCCCAAATCGACAGCTCGCTGCTAATCGTTTGTCCGCCCCTTGGCATCAGTCCGGGATACGCTTCCGTCAAGCAGATGATGTCCGCGTCAAATCGCGCTATATGATTTCGGACTCTTTTGAATCTCTCCGAAGCGGGTGTCAGCTTGTCCGCCTGCGTATTCCAATTCAGAATCCGCACTTTCGCCCCTACAAGGCTTCCCGCAACATCGCCGCCATGATCGCCGCCCGCTCCGGCATTGACGAGATTTCGCCATATTCCGTCACGGCGTGCCCGCCTTCGCCAACCATGCCCATGCCGTCCAGCGTAGGTACGCCCAAAGCCGCCGTCTTGTTGCCATCGGAGCCGCCGCCTGTGCGCCCCTCTTCCAGCCGGATGCCCATCTCGGCCGCCAGAGCCTGAGCCCGCTTAAAGAGCGCCGCGATCTCGGGCGTACGCTCAAAGGGCGGTACGCCCACGCCGCCCTCCACTACGATCGCCGCCTTGGGATTCACTGCCTTCAGGCTCATCATCCGCTTGTGGATCGCCTGCTGATTGACCTTGGTCCAGGCGCGCACGTTGATTTCCACGCGCGCCTCCGCCGGCACCACATTGGGGCGCGTGCCGCCGCTGATGACGCCGACATTGGCGGTCGTGCCGATCTCGTAATCGGTCATGGCTTCCACCGCCAGCACCTGATGGGCGATCTCTTCAATGGCGTTGACGCCGCTGGCGTGGTCAGCGCCCGAATGCGCCGCGCGCCCCGTGGCCCTGATCGTGTAGTGGCTGACGCCCTTGCGCTGCGTCTTGTAAGCCCCATCCTGCGGCGGCTCCGTAACGAAGACCACATTATGCGACTGCGCCTCCTCTTCAATCTCGCGGGCCGAGTGCAAGCTGCCCGTCTCCTCATCCGAATTCAACATATAGCTGATCGGCTGCTCGGGGAAGAGATCCAACGCGCGCAGTGCGCGCAGCGCCCATAACGCGATCACGATGCCGCCCTTCATATCCATCGCGCCTACGCCGTGAAGGCGGTCGCCATCGACCCGCGTTGGGCGCCCCGCCACCGTGCCCACATCCCAGACCGTGTCCATGTGGCTGAGGATGACCACGCCGCCCGGGCCCGGGTTCCAGCGCGCGCGCAGCACATCGCCGACCTCCGCCTTGGATATGACCTCAACTTCGCCGCCCAGATCGCGCAGCTCCTGCGCCAAAACGCGCCCCAATTCGTCAACGGCCGGCTTGTACGAGGTCGGCGATTCCAGCTCGATCAGCCGCTTGAGATCGGCGACCATGTCATCGGTATGCCCCCGCAGGTAATCCAGTAGGCGTCGGTTGTCGGCTGCGATCATGACTCTCTCTTTCCTATCCAATGAATGCAAAGCCGGAGTATACCACTACTGATGCGAATCCGCGCCCGACCGAGTCTACCCCCTCTTTATCCCGCCATCTCTATGGCGGGCATCCTCGTATCAAGGGGAATTTCTCACTCATATGCGCCCGTTCGCGCTGTGCGACGCTCCCCCTCTCTGATGATTCGGAGAGGGGGCCGGGGCTGAGGTGGAAAATGGCGACTTGCTCGTCCCTCGATCTAACTGAAATCCCAGCAATTTCGCCGATCCCGGAGCATTTTGGGTTATAGTGAGTAAAAGGCGGGTCTGGGACTTGCGGAATGAACAACCTCCCGCAGATCAAACGCGATCTGATCGCCGGCATGGATCAGCGGCGGGCGGGAGCGCGCGCGCAGGTCGAGTCCCTGCCGCCCGACCTGCTCGTCTACAACAATTCCGACTGGACCCTCCGCGATTTAGTCATCCATCTGACCGCGCTGGAAGCCGATATGATCCAGACCATGCAAAGGGCCATCGAGGGCGCCGACTTCGCCGTTGACCTGCGCGGCCAAGCCACGGTGGCGGGCCTCTATGAATTACGGCGGCGCGAGCGCGCTCACTTAACCTGGCGGCAAGCGCTGGACGACTGGCAGCGCGTGCGGAAGCAGCTTCGCGGCGTTGTGCTGGCTTTCCCGGCCGATCGCATGGAGACGCCCTTCAGCACGCCCTTCTTTCAAGATTGCAATCTCTTCGAAGCGGTGCAAGCCTGCAACACGCACGAATCGGGCCATCTGGCGGAAATCCGCGCCGCCGCCCAGCGAGACGACTAGCGCCCTAGAGCCTTTACGCCCGCTCTTACTCCGACCGTGTCAACTCGTGACCGGCGTGCGGCTGTGGTATAAACATGCTTGTGCGCTGAAATACTCCAGCTCCGGGCGTCATTGAATTATGCGCGTACAAATAGTCCTTGTCTTGCTGATTGCCAGTCTGCTGGCTGTCAATGCATCGGCGCAGAGCGATCTATCGCCCACATTTCAGCCCGCCCCCCGTCCGCTGCCGGCCTATGTTCAATTCAACAACGGCTTGCGGCTCGACTACTACTTCTCCGCGCTGATGCAGGGCGGCAGCGGCCTGCTGCGGATCAGCGGCGCCGATATTGCCGGCGCGCAATACACTTTCCGCGGCGCGCGCCAGCCCTTCTTCACCCGCGACGGCGTCGACTGGTACGCGCTGGTCGCGGTCGATATGAATGCCCGGCCGGGCAGCTATGGGCTGGCCGTGCAGGTCGAACGGGCGAGCGACAGACTTAGTTTCACGCGCGAGCTGCGCATCGACGCCGCCGGATTTATTACGCAGAACCTCGTGCTGCCGCCCGATCGCCGCCGCTTGGCAGATGCGCGCATTGAAGCCGAAGAATTTGCCCGGCTGGCCGAAATCACCGCCGGCTACACCGCCGAGCCGCTCTGGGACGAGACCGGCTTCGCGCTGCCAAGCGATCACGCCCTGGCGACTCCCTTCGGCGTCTTCCGCCGGATGAACGGCGAGCGCGATACACGCCACACCGGCTGGGATCAGAATGCGCCGGCGGGCGCGCCAATTCACGCGCTGGCGGCCGGCCAGGTGGTGTTCGCGGGTTCGCTGGAAATACGCGGCCATGCCGTTTTCATCGACCACGGCATCGGTATCTTTTCGGGCTACGCGCACTTGTCCGACATAGAAGTGGAAGTCGGCCAGCGCATTGCCGGCGGGCAAGTCATCGGCAGCAGCGGCAACACCGGACGCAGCAGCGGCGCGCATCTTCATTGGGAAATCGTAGGGCGGGGCATCTGGCTGGACGGCTTGGCCTTCCTGGACTTGTGGCTGCCTGCATAAGCGCTGCGCTCGCCGGACACCCGTCGCCGCGGCGAGTTCTTGAAATCTGGCAAAAAGAGGTATAATGCCATATTAAGTCCGCAGCCGCCGATTCGAACTTGGGCAAATGCCCGCGGCGCGCAGCCGACAACCCTGCAAGCGCTTGGGCCAGGTTCAATCACGAACGCAGTCCCGAGCCGGTATGACGCCAGGCGAGGAGCGGATGCTCGCTGACCGAGGAGGGCATGATGCAGCAGAATGACAACTTCCGCCTGGTGGCGCGCCGTGGTCCGCAGCCCAATCAAGCCTTTGAAATCAGCCAGGAAGTCACCACCCTCGGGCGCGACATCACTAACGATATCGTCCTCGACGATCGTGAAACCAGCCGCCATCACCTGCGCCTGATGCGCTCGGGCGATACCATGACCATTGAAGACCTCGGCTCAACCAACGGTACCTTCGTCAACGGCAAACGCGTCTCCGGTGTCACCCCGCTGCAGGATGGCGACATGATCGGCCTCGGCGAGACGGTCACCCTGGCGCTGGAAGTCTATAGCAACCTGGCAGAGGCCGCGCCGCCCAGTGCGCCAGCAGCGCCCGCCACGCCGCCGCCAATGCCCGCCGAAATGCCGCCGGCCGAGCAGAGCTATACGCCGCCGCCGACCGAATACGGCCTGCCCGGCGCAGCTGCGCCCGCCGATCCCTACATGCCGCCCGCCGCTGACGCCTATCCGCAGCAGCAGCCCGCCTACCCCGGCTATCCCGATCAGCCGCCCGGGCAGCAGCCGCCCGGCCCCTACCAGCAGGCGCCCGCCGGCTATGGCGCGCCGCCCGCGTCGCCCGGCCAATATCCCGGCTACGACTACGATCCCTACGCCGTGCGCGAGGAAAGCGGCGGCACATCGCCCTGGCTGATCCTCGGCTGCTTCGTCTTCTTTGTGCTGGTCTTCGTCTGCTTCGCCGGCATCGCCCTGACCGTCATCGATGTGCTTAACCTGTGGTGCGAAGTGCCCGTGATCGTCGATGTCGTCATCGCCCTGAACCTCGGCTGCTGAGCACTCCGCCAAACTGTAATCTGTAGGGGCGAGCCACCGGCTCGTCCGTTTCATTTTGTGTACGAATTTCGGGCGACATAATATGTCGCCCCGACGAATTCTGGTTTCGCGAAAACATTTGGTCGCCCATCGCGCGCCGCGCCATGCTAGCCTGCGCACAAAGCGATCAAAGGAGACCGCCGTGTTCACCTGGCTCAACCAATTCTTCAGCAACCGCCGCCGGCAACTGCGCCCGCGCGCGCCCCACCTCGAATCCGTCGCCGCGAGCAGCCGCTTCCAGCTCAGCCCGCCCATCGAGCTCAATACCGCCCGCGTCTATGACCAGTCGCCCTGGGTCTACGTGGCCATCAACCGCATCGTGGAAGCCGGCGCGCTCGTCCCCCTGCGCGTCTTCAGGCTGGACGGCGAAAAGCGCATCGGCATCGCCAACCATCCGCTCGAGCAGCTGCTCAGCCGACCCAATCCGCTGACCAGCGGCTTCGAACTCTTCGAGCAGACCATCGGCTCGCTCGAGCTGCACGGTAACGCCTACTGGTTCCTGGCCGGCGATGCGCGCGGCGCCCCCCGCGAAATCTGGGTGCTGCGCCCCGACCGCGTCAGCATCGTGCCGGACGCGCGCCGAATTGTGGCCGGCTACGTCTACGAGATCGACGGCCAGTTCATCCCTCTGGACGCCGTCGAGGTGGTTCACTTCCGGCGCTGGCACCCCGGCAACGACTTCTACGGCCTGTCGCCCATCGCGGCCGCCCGCGGCGCCGTGGCCAGCGACCGCCACATGTCCGATTGGAATCGCAATACTTTCGGCCAGGATCAGGGCGTGCCGGCTGGCGTGGTCAATATCCGCGACTTCGTCAGCGACACCGACTACGAGCGCATCAAACGCGAATGGCGGCAGCAATACGGCGCCGGCGCGCGCAAAACCGCCTTCCTGCGCGGCGGCGCAGTCGAGTGGCAGCACATCGGCCTCAGCCACACCGACCTCGACTTCCTGCAAGGCCGCAAAGCCCAGCGCGACGAAATTCTCAATATCTTCGGCATCCCCGTCGGCCTGGTCAGCGAAAACGCCACCGAAGCCAACGCCAAAGTCGCCGAGCGCCAATTCATCGAGCGCACGCTCTATCCCAAGCTCGTCCGCCTGGCGCAGAAGATCAGCCAGGAGCTGCTGCCCTTCTACGGCGCGGACCTCATCGCCGAGTTTGACGATATCCGCCCCACCGACACCGAAGCCCGCCTGGCCGAGATCCGCGCCGCCTATCCGCTGCTGAGCATCAACGAGCTGCGCGCGACCTACTTCCAGCTGCCGCCGGTGGCTTGGGGCGAGGGGCCGGTGGGGAACCCCCCTCTAAATCTCCCCCCGTCAAGACAGGGGGAGACTTCAAACCACCCTCATCATAAAATCCCGTTATCGTACTGGGGGGAGACGTCATCTGCCAAATCTGCGGTTGAAACCGAACTGGCGCAGTGGGAACGCTTCGCGCTGAACCGGCTCGACAAACCCGAGCAGACGCGCCCCTTTGAAGTGATCGCGCTGCCGGACGAGCTGGCCTTCGAGGTCAGCGCGGGGTTGCTCTTCGCGCGCGATCGGGAGGCGGTGAAGTCGGTGTTTGCGGGCGCGCGGGCGGGCATAAGCGCGTAATCCGCCGATGGACGCCGTAGGGGCGGCTCTGTGAGTCGCCCGTTTTCTTTCACCACAGAGGCAGTTCCAAGTAAGTCATGCAACCCCTGCATCAATGAAAGTAAATGCTTTCTTGCCACCGAGCACACAGAGGATATTGTATTGCTGCGACGCTCATGCAATGTATGCCGCTGTTCTTCTTATGGAACTGTCGCTGTCAAAATACTTCCGAACAGCTTTACTCGGTGGCAGATTTTTTTCATGACTTACTTGGTGTTACTGAGAAATAATAGTAGAATTTGCGGGAGCGGCCGCTCCCACAAATGCAGGGCAGCAGCGATTCTGCGGCTTACGTGGACCAGTTCGCTTCCAGGTACGACCTGGTTTTTTTCGGCGGTGGCAGCTTGTCGCCCGGGTCGATGGTCACTTCGCGAGGCTTGCGGACCTCGCCACCTCGTGAACCTCTTTCTTCGTATTTGCCCGGTCTGCCCGCAATTTCGCCGGGCTTTTGCCGTTTAGCCATTGCTGGCCTCCCTTTATCTTACGACTGGACCCCGCCACCATGCAGCCTTGTTACATGACCGTATGGGTGGAAAAGTTTCGCCGCGTGTCAATACGATTTGTATTTCCTCTTGCGACGGCCTGGGCGTTCGCGTCCCATCCACGTAACCGTCCCAATTGTAGCGACCTGATTTTGGGGCATTTGCCCGGTTTTGTACCTGCCCATGGTTAACCTCCATGCGCTGGAATTCTTACTGTGTAGTTGGCTATGTATTGGTATCGCCGTACCAATACCTGTCAATTGCAGATTTTTTGGAGCTTAGGATTCGCTGGTTCTTTCATAGTGAGCATGGTTTAGATAACAGAATACGAGCATATTTGTTGCCCTCAAGGCGAGAGATCGGAGTTTTACGTAAGCTTTCGCCTCATAGGCGGAAGTTCAGCATTTTGCACGAAATTGGTCACTATGTAAATCTGGCGCATTGGGAGCTTAATTCTAGCAAAATGATTGTTGACGACGATAAGTTGTTGAAGGACAGTTCAGTGGTCGCGCGAGAAATTGAGGCAAACCGCTTCGCAGCACATTGCATCTTTCAGTTGGATCGGTTTCAAAGTGATGTGTCCAGCGTACATACCAGTTGGTCACATATCAGCTCATTTGCTAGGATTTACGATACATCGGTTATCGCAACTGCCCGGCGTTGGGTGGAAGGCTCGCATGTATCGTGTGCGTTGCTCGTATTTGTGCCCGATTCTTTGGGACAATCTGATGCATTGCGCTTTTCATACTATGATCGCATCAGATAGTTTCAAAGATACGAATTTCGCTCGGCTCCCTAAATTTGTCGTGCCCAAAGATTCCGTAATTGTAAGTGCCCACAGAGACTCCAGTGGATATACGGATCTGTGCGAACAAATTGCAGTGGAAGTGGACAAACAAGTACGACACTTCAGTATGTCGCTGTTTGCAACACCGTATGGCGTCTACGGCTTGATTGCTAACTGACAAAGTTATCTGACTTACATTATCCGGTTGATCCCGTCAAACGCCGCCGTCTTGTAACACTCCGCCAGCGTGGGATAGTTGAAAACCGTATTGATGAAATAATCCACCGTGCCGCCGAAAGCCATCACTGTCTGACCGATGTGGATCAACTCGCTCGCGCCCTCGCCGATGATATGCACGCCCAGCAGCTTGTGATTCTCGCGATGAAAGACCAGCTTGAGCATGCCGATGGTATCGCCGATGATCTGCCCGCGCGCGATCTCCTTGTAATAGGCCTTGCCGATCTCGTAGGGAATGCCGTCGCGCGTCAGCTCCTCTTCGTTGGCGCCGCAAGTGCTGATCTCGGGGATGGCGTAGATGCCGTAAGGGAAAAGCTCGGGGATGCTCTGATGCTCGACGGCAAAAGCGTGGCAAGCCGCCATCCGTCCCTGCTCCATCGAGGTCGAGGCCAGGCTGGGGAAACCCACCACATCGCCAACCGCGTATATTGTGGGGATGGCCGTCTGGAAGTGCTCGTTGACCTGGATGCGCCCGCGCTGGTCCGGCACGAGGCCGATCGCCTCCAGCCCCAGGCCGCCGGTCGCGCCTTGCCGGCCGATGGCGTAGAGCGCCTTGTCGGTGACGATCTCCTTGCCGCTCTCCAGGCAGGTCTTGACCCCCCGACCGTAGCGCGTGTCGCAATGCTCAATCGTGCGCACATTCTCGCCCAGGCGCAAGGTCACGCGCTGCTGCCGCATGTGATAGACCAGCGCGTCCACGATCTCGTGATCGACAAAATCGAGCAGCCGGTCACTCATCTCCACCAGCGTCACGCGCGTGCCCAGCGTGGCGAACATGCAGGCGTACTCGCAGCCGATGACGCCGCCGCCGACCACCGTCAGCGTCCGCGGCAAATGGTCCAGCTTGAGCAGTCCGTCGCTGGTGAAAATCGTCTCGCCGTCGAAGGGAATATGCGGCGGCTTCACCACCGTCGTGCCCACGGCGATCATGATATGTCGCGTGGTGATCTCGTCCTCGCCCTTCTTGTCCACGAAGTGCAGATGCACAGTATGCTCGTTGACCAGCGTGGCGATGCCGGCGAAGAGCTCGACGCCGTTGCGCTGCAGCTGATGCCGGCTGATCTCGATCTCGTGGCGGATGACGTGGTCGGCCCGCAGCAGCAGGTCGCCCATGGTGATGTTCTGCTTGACCGTGTACGACGCGCCATAGATGGAGCGCTGGCGAAAGCCCGACAAATGCAGCACCGCCTCGCGCAGGGTCTTCGATGGGATCGTGCCGGTATTCACCGAGACGCCGCCGATCAGCGTCTTCTTCTCGATGACGGCCACGCGTTTGCCCAGCTTGGCTGATTGGATCGCGGCGCGGTGCCCGGCCGGCCCCGAGCCGATGATGACCATGTCGTAGTCGTAGCGCCGCGGTTTCGGCGCCGGCTCGCTTGCGCTTCTGGTGATCGCTTCCGCCTGCGCGACTATCTCCGCCATGATCCGCCTCGCTCATCCAACTGCTACTCAGAGAATAGCGCAGAATCGCCCGCGCCGGCAAGCATAGCGCGACTTCCCGTAGCTCGGTGGTATGTCAGTCAGTGGGTGAACGGCTGCTTTGTAGGGGCGAGCCTTGGCTCGCCCAACGACAGCTTCAAGTCTCATTCGGATTCTCGTCGCTGTGCGCTCGACTCAGCGCCCTCGGCCCGTGGACGTCTTATTGCGATACCAAAGTTTTGCGGAGTAAAGGGGAATCAGTGCTGAAGCGCGGCTATTCCTGCAGCACTATATGCAAGATCTCGCCGCTATCAATATCAGCGGTGAAGAGCCGCCCGTCCGGCGCCTGGGCGATGCCATTGCTGGCGCGCAAGGCGCTCTGCGCGGCCGGCAGTCCCTCGCTGAGCAGCGTGACCGTCTCGTAGCGGCCGTCGCCGTCAGCGTCCCGCAGCTGGCTGAGCGCGCCGCCGTGCATCAGCAGTAGGCTCGCGCCCCTCAGGAACATGCCTGAGACTTGTCCCAGCGCCTCTTGCTCGTCGGAGAAGATCAGCGCCGTCTCGTCCGCCAGCCCGTCGCCGTCCTTATCGCTCAGGCGATACACCTCACCGGCGCGGGTCGCCGCCAGCAAGTGTCCATCGGCATCAAAAGCCAAGGCCGCGATGATGTTCAGCCGGTCGCTGTCGATCGGCACTGTGCCGTAGACGACTGTGTCGGCTGCGCTCGCTATGAAGTCCGGGCTGGCGCCCGGCGCTGACGTTGGCGTGGCAGTCGCCTCCAGCGCGGTCAACGTTGCGGCGGAATCCGTGGCGCGCTGCAACTGCGCCCCCGCCGTCGCTTTGTAGGCGGCCAGCGTGGCGCGGGCGTCGGCGGCTGGCCCCTCAGCGCCGCCGCTGCGCGCGGCAGCAGTCTGGCTGGCCATCTGCTGATGCAGCTCAATAGCGCTGCAGGCGGTCAGCGTCCAGGCCAGGCAAAGGCCGGCGATCAGGCGCGCGGCCGCGCGAAAATGATTGTGCCTTGTCACGCGGACAAGTATAGCGTCTTTGCGCAAAGTCAAATCGGCGGCGCGGCTGTCGCGATGAAGACGACGATGAAAGCCAGGAAGCCAGCCAATATGCCGAAGGAAACCGTCGGCGTGATGCTCTGGCTCTCGCTTGTCGCGGTTACGGTCGCCTCACGCTGGCGCAGCATGGCGCTAGCCAGCTGACTGGCCAGCCAGCTCATGCCCAAACCGGTCACGATGATGGCCGCGGCGTAAGCGAGATCGTCCCTGTTCGGCAGCTGGTACATGCTGCGTATTACCGGGGTATTCAAGACCATGGCGGCAATGATGGCGACGGCGGTCCCGCGCCACGTCGGCTCCGCCTTGCGGATCGCGCTACAGTAGTACGCCCAAATGTCGATGGCGAGCAGGGGCGGCAGCGCGACAATCCAAGCCGCGACTTGCAGCATATCGGCGTCAAACAGCCGGATGAGGACCAGGCGAATGAGCAACGCCAACAGCCCGGCCGCCGTAGCCGCGCCGGCGCAGCGGGTAACGCGCGTGGCCAACACACCCACAAAGGTAACGCAGGCGGTCAGGTTGGCCGCCAGCAGCCATTCCGGACGATACAGTTCAATCGGACCGTAACTAATGCCGACAATGGCCGCGTCCCAATCGATCAGCATCAGCTGCAGCCACAACATCTGCATGGCCGCCAGCATTAAAAGCGACAAGCTGTCGCTCAGCCGCAGCTTGAAGATGACATGCCAGTCATGCCGCCGCCAGGTCGACACGTGCAACTCCAGGGCCAGCAGTTGGGTCAAGACGAAGCTGATCAGCAAGATCAGATGCGGCACGCTCCAGGGCGTGATGTCTTCGCCGAAGATCATGTGCCAGACCGGGTCCGCCGGCAAGGCATAAAGTAGAAAGGCCGCATTCAGGATGAGCAGCCCGACCATGATATTGGCGCGGAATCGCTGCTGAAAGTTGCCGCGCAGTTTGCGATTAAGATAGAGCAGCGCCCAGAATCCACAGGCGCCGGCTGTTGCGAAGCCGAAATAGATCAGCAAATGCGGTCGCCACAGCAAGTCTTCGCCAAATGGAATGCCGAAATTGCGGTGCCACACTTCGTCCCAGACGCCGCCGACGACCGTGGCCAAGCCGCCAAATGCAAGAACAAGCGCCAAGATCTCCCGCGCCCGGAACGTCAAGGCGCGTTTCTCCTGCTGACGTAGACCGGGCGCTAAGGGACGAACCAGCAAGTGCCAAAAGGCCAGGACGAAGGCGCAAATCACCAGCAAGAATAGTCCGCTTTGTGCCCAGAAGGCGCCGGCGCTCACACCAGCGGGGATGCCGCCCCAAACGGCGAATGCCACGAAGAGGCCGACGCCGGCCGCCGCGGCGATTATCCAAGGCAGTCGCTGACTGAAGGTGGGCATGATGCACTCCGGGGAACCCTGCCTGCGCTACATCAAGCTTACCACATGGGGCGGGGCAATTGACATTAAGATTCCGGCGCAGGGAGCGGGCGCTTAATCGTCGAGGAGTTGGGTGAGGAAGGCTTTGGCGTCGTCGAAAGCTGGTCGGTTCCACATATCTTTTTCTTGCCACCACTTCATGTCGATTGCCTGCGTTAGGAAAAGGCGCTTAGCGTCATCGTGCCGTGCGAAGTCCTCGTCGGTGACTATTCCTGAGATGTATGCACTGAGCTTGCTTTTGGGAAGACGAGCTTCGTTACTTTTGATGCCGGCTTCACACAAACAAGTGAAATATGCATTAACACAGTCTAATATTTTGTCTTTGTGCAGAGCAGCGAACACGAGATCTTCTATCGCTCCGTCTTCATCATCAGAAGGAAGAAGTAGCGCTGAGACACGCGGGCGCCCGACCATCTTAACGCGAGGCGCTCGCGGTTTGACAAGCCTCCGCGAGATCTGTGGATTGTTCATAATGAAATTCTTGTTGGCGACCTCAATTGCCTCGATTACTGCGTTGAACGCGTTGTTGCCATTTCGATTCTCCGGATAGTCGTTGTCAAGGACAATTCCGATGTCTGTGATTTCCGCGAAATCGTCGCGGTTCAATATATTGGTCAATTCCTCATCCAGATTGTGCTTGCCCTCGCAATCAACGAATTCAAAGCTCTCTTGTTTTCCAAGGTGCTCAAGCAGTTTGGTGAAAAAGTATTCGTCACCTCTGCCTTCGACTACGAGCAAGCGCAACTTGCCGTTTAGCGACGTATCGCTCATCCACGAACCTCGCGATCTCTGCTAATTGCTGCATCAATACTGAATTCATTGTAGGTGCGCGCCTCGATGTTGCCCGTCGTTGCGTCTCGGTACAGGCGGTGAAATCGGAACTCATAGGGATCGTCGTCTTTGAAGGCGTCGTGCGCGGCTTCAATCATTTCGTAACTGTGCGTCGTGGCAAAGACCTGGATGTCCATTTCTCTTGCGAATAGAGAAATGGCGTCCCAAACATCCTTCTGAACAGAATAGTGGATGCCATTCTCGATTTCATCAATAAAGATCACGCCGTGTGGTACGTCGCTCATTTCCAAGAGCAAGCTGACAAGCCGATTGATTCCATCGCCCATGCTTGCCATCGACGTTGGTTTGGGCAGACCTATTTCCGCGTACATACGCCATTCAGTTCCATCGTTAAGAAATTCAAGTGCAGACAGTCTATCCTCGAAAACCTTCAATGCCTCAATCAGCTTGGATGTGTCATTTTCTACTCTCATTCTGCTGAACCGTTTTGAATCCACGTTCGACGACGTTTTCTCTCGTGGGTAAGAGAATCTCGATTGCATAACGATGTTTGTTTGGCGGGTAGTGCGAACTCGCCCATTTACCAGCAGTGCGAAAGTTGGTCTTCCGCTACTAGGTTCAAATACAAGTAGTTCAAATTCCTCATTGGATTGCGGATAATCAATTCTGAATTCTTTTAACGTATCATCAAATCTCTGGGAGTCTGGCGGAATTTCGGCTATGCTGAGTTTGCTGGGTTCGCTGTCAAATAGAGACAGTTGCTGACTGCACACATCAGCTGATAGTTCAATACATGTGTCTGACTCCATGTTGAAAAAGATGTCACTCCAGCTAACAATGCTTGGCGCATCTTCCTCAAGGTCGCGTGGCATCGGATAGCTCTCACGAGCGCTGCGGTAGTAGGTGATCTGTTCTGTCCGTAGAAGTGTCTTCACATTCCGATTCCCGGAATGCAAATACATCGCCTCCAGAAGCGCAGTCTTGCCGGTATTATTCTTCCCCGCAATCAGATTCACCCGGCCCAGATCGTTGATCTGCAAGTCCTTGAAACAGCGGAAATTCTTCACCCGAAATGTCTTGTACATATCGCGCCTTCCCACGCTACGCGTTTCACTCGCCCATCATTATACATCTCAGCGCCGCCTAATTTCAGTGCTACAATGCCCGCCATGAGCACCATTCTCGCCATCGAAACCTCCTGCGACGAAACCTCCGCCGCCGTCATCAGCGCCGGCCCGACCCGGCGCTCCAACGTGGTCGCCTCGCAGATCGACCTGCACGCCCAGTACGGCGGGGTCTACCCTGAGCTGGCATCCCGCGCTCATGCCGAAAGCATCAGCGCGGTAGCGGCGCAGGCCATGACGGAAGCCGACATCGACTATGCCGACCTGGACGCGCTGGCGGTGACGCAAGGGCCGGGTCTGGTCGGCTCGCTGCTTGTGGGCATTAACTTCGCCAAGGGGCTGGCGCTGGCGACCGGCTTGCCACTGCTGGGCATCAACCACCTGGAAGGGCATATCTACTCGCTGTGGCTGACGCCGGAATTCGACCGGCCCGATTTTCCGCTGCTGGCGCTGATCGTCTCCGGCGGGCACAGCGAGCTCGTGCTGATGACGGCGCACGGCGTCTACCAGCGGCTCGGTGGCACGATCGACGACGCCGCCGGCGAAGCCTTCGACAAGGTCGGGCGTTTGCTCGGCTTGCCCTTTCCCGGCGGCCCGGCCATCGAAGCGGCCGCCCAAGACGGTAACGCCAGCGCCTATCGTTTCCCCCGCGCCAAAACCGATGGCGCCTACGACCTCAGCTTCAGCGGGCTGAAAACGGCGGTCATGCGCGCGGTGACTGTGCAGCCGAGCGGGCGCCGCAATCAGCGCCGCCGCGGCGAGGAGCGGATCGCGGAGTTGCGCGATGATGTCAAAATCGCCGATGTCGCGGCCGCCTTTCAGGACGCGCTGACCGACGCGCTGGTCGCTGCGACTCGTCGAGCGGCGCGCGACTTCGCGGTGCAGGCGGTGCTGCTGACGGGCGGCGTCAGCGCCAATACACTGCTGCGCCGGAAGTTAGGCGCCGCGCTGGACCTGCCGCTGTACTGTCCGCCCTTGTCACTCTGTACGGACAACGCCGCCATGATCGGCGCGGCTGCGTATTTCCGCCTTCGCACTGGCTTCCGCAGTCCGCTGGATTTCGAGGCGCGCCCCAGCTGGCGCTTGAGCGAGGATGTGTATGCCGACGGCCTCAGCCAGGTTTGATAGCGTGGGATTGCGCCGCCGCCCTCCGCGCAGATTCGCTTGAGCCGCTGTACAATCATCAGTTGCGATAGACGCCGGGTACACAGGCAGCGCATGACACAACTCCAAATCGGCATCATCGGCGCCGGCGCGACCGGGCTGGCCGCCGCCTGGGACTTCGCCCGCGCCGGGCGCCATGTCACCATTTTCGAAGCGGCTGACCGAGTCGGCGGCCTGGCGGCCGGCTTCAAAGACGACAGCTGGGACTGGACGCTGGAAAAGTTCTACCACCACTGGTTCGCCACCGACCACGATATCCTGGGCCTGGCCGAGGAGATGGGCGTGCGCGACAAGATCGTCTTCCCGCGCCCCAAAACCAGCTACTGGGTCGACGGCAAGCCGGTGCGCAGCGAGATTTCGCCCTCGGCGATCTTCCTGCCGCTCTCGCTGATATCCACTGTACGCATGGGCTTGGCCGGCATGGCCATCAAATTCGCGCCGCGCTGGCAACCCTTCGAGCGCGTCACCGCCGCCGACTGGATGCGCCGCTGGATGGGCGCCGAGGCTTACGAGAAATTCTTCAAGCCGCTGCTCATCGGCAAATTCGCCGGGCAATTCGATCAAGTGCCGATGTCATTCATGTGGGCGCGCATCGTCAAGCGCACGCTCAAGCTGGGCGCCTACACCGGCGGTTTCCAAGCCTTCCTGGATGAACTGGCCGGGCAGCTGCGCGCGCAAGGCGCGACAATTCATTTGCAGGCGCCAGTTGAAGAAATCCATCTGCGCGAAGGCAATCCGGCGCTGCGCATCGGCGGGCAACTCCAGCAATTCGACCGCGTGCTCAGCACGACATCGCCGCGGCTGCTGCTGCGCATGGCGCCGGACTTGCGTGACACCGCCTATGGCCAGCAAGTGGCGGCGCTGAAGAGCATCGGCGGGCTCTGCGTCGTCCTGGCGCTCAAACAGCCGCTGATGTCCGACGATACCTACTGGCTCAATTTGCCGGCGACCACGGCCGACAAAACTCAGTCGGACTTCCCCTTTCTGGCGCTGGTCGAGCATACCAACTACATCTCACGCGAACACTACGGCGGCGATCATATCGTCTATTGCGGCGACTATGTGCCGCCCGATCATGAGTATTTTCAGCTGAGCGAAGACGACTTGGTGGAGCGTTTCCTGCCCGCGCTGTCGAAGATCAACCCGGACTTTCAGCGCGATTGGATACGGAAGCGCTGGGTGTGGCGCGCGGCCTACGCCCAGCCTGTGCCGACCTTGAATCACAGCCGCAAAATTCCGCCGCTGCGGACGCCGCTGCCGGGCGTATACTGGGCCAGCATGTCGCAAGTGTATCCTTGGGATCGCGGGACGAATTACGCCGTCGAGATCGGCCGCCGCGCGGCGCGCCTGGCCCTCGGCAGCGGCTAATCCGGGCGCCTTGTCGGTCCGTCCGCGCGGGCGGCGCAGCGTGTCATCGACGAGCAATTGCAGTATACTCAGCATACGAGACACTTTGCGCGCAAGGCTGCCGCGGTGGCGTTTTGGCCGCGCGCGTCAGTACGCTTGGGCGGATTGGGAAATCGAGCTTACGATTTCATTTTGAGATATTGTATTATTGAGCATAGTAGCGATCAGCTATCGTAGCTGCGTCTGAGCGGCGCCGGGCGCCGCCGCCACAATCGTCAAGGTGACTATCAGCGTGTCAGAAGCACAGACTAGCGCGACCAATTTAATCGCCGAGCTGCGGCAGCTTGAGGGCTTGATTGAGCAAGTGACGTCCACCGTCGAGTCGCAGCGGGAGCTGCTGCTGAAGCGGCGTCTGGCGATGCCGGCCACGATTCTGCAGAAGCTTACCGAGCTGCAGCAAGATTTCAAGCGCCTGGAAGACAACGTCGTGGGGGAGCAGACCGAGCTGCAGCAGCTGCGCGCCCTGTCCGATATGTCCACGCGCATCACCAATTCGCTCGATGTGGATACCGTCCTGCAGGAAACCATGGAGCTGGTCATCGTGCTGACGCAGGCCGAGCGCGGCTATATCATCCTGCGCAACGACGACAGCGGCGAGCTCGAATTTCGTATCAGCAGCGAAGGCGGATTGCTGGGGCGCGGCGCGGACAGCGGCGGCGCGCCGCAGATCAGCATGACAGTGGTAAATCAGGTTATCGAGACCGGCGAGCCGCTGCTGGCCGATAACGCCTTCCAGGATGAGCGGCTGGCTACAACAGAGAGCATCATCAACTTTGTACTGCGATCGGTGCTTTGCGTGCCGCTGAAATACAAGGATCAGACCACCGGCGTCGTTTACGTGGACAATCGCCTGGTTTCCGGCATATTCACTGAGCGCGAATTGAACCTGATGCTGGCCTTCGCCAACACCGCGGCGGTCGCCATCGCCAACGCCCATATGTACAGCCGCGCCGAGCAAATCCTGGCGGAGATCACGCGCGTCAAAGACTTGATGGACAACATCTTTTCTTCGGTGGGCAGCGGCATCATCGCCGTCGACTCCAATGACCTGGTGCATACCTTCAATCGCGCGGCGGGCGAAATCCTCGATGTCATGCCGGCTGCGGCGGTCGGCTTCGAGGTCGATCACCTGATCCACAATACCGCGCTGCAGCTGGCCGAGCATCTGGCGCTGGTCAAAGAAAAGAATATGGATCACTCGCTGGAATTAAGCGCGGACCTCCCCGACGGCGGCCAGATCGCCCTGGCGCTGTCGCTGTCGCCCCTGAAGGACGGCAATGACAATACGCAAGGCGTAACCCTGGTGATGGACGATGTCACTCATTTGGTTGAGCACGAGTCGACCATTCGCGAGATGAAGCGTATCTTGCCCGAAGGCCTGGTGGACCAGATCAACGAAATCGCCAATATCGAGATGGGCGGCGTCCGGCGCGAGGTGACCTGTATGTTCGCCGACGTGCGCCCCTGGGCGACCCTGCCCGACGTCACAGCCAGCGAAAAGCTGAGAATCCTCAACCAGTACCAGGCGGTGGCCACTGCCTGCATCCACGAATGCGGCGGCATCATCGACAAATACATGGGCAACGAGGTGATGGCCCTGTTCAACACCCAACTGAATCCCGAGTCGAATCACGCCCAGCGCGCGCTCGATGGCGCCTTGCTCATGCGTGATCATTTCGTGGACCTGTACCGTGAAATGGGCATTGATCCCGAGCCGCACTATTACATCATCGGCATGTATACCGGCGTAGCGACCCTGGGCAATGTAGGCAGCTTTCAACGGCGCGAATTCACCGCCCTGGGCCACAGCATCAACACGGCCAAGCGCATCCAGGAAAACGCAGCGCCCGGCAGCATTACCATCGTGAAGGAGACGCTCGATCATTTGAATAAGAATTTCAACGGCAGTAACGCTTACGATATTCGCGCCCGCGATCTCATCTATGGCAAGGGACTATCCGAGGGCAAGCAAGCATACGAGGTCTTTAGAAAGCGATGAGTCAGCAGGCCGGCGGATTCAGCGCGATTCAAACCGAAGTTCGCGGTCTGAAGCAGCGCGCCGATGAAATCAAGATCCTGCTCGAGCAGCAGCAGGAGTTGCTGCGCCGCCGCGGCATCAACCTGCCGCCCAATGCCATCAACCGTCTATGGTCCGTCCGCTCCAGTATTGACAAGCTGGCAGTCGGCCTGGTCGATACGCATATGCAGCTGCAGCAGCTGCGCCGCCTGGCGGAAACCACGGCGCTGATAAACTCGCCGCAGGAGACGGACCAGGTGCTCAACCAGGTGATGGAGACCGTGATCCAGCTGACGCAGGCTGAACGCGGCTACATCGTGCTCAAGAATCCGGCGAGCGGCGAGCTCGAGTTCAAGGTCGCGCGTGGATTGAGCGCAGAAGAGACGGCCGCCGGCGGGCGCATCGTCAGTTGGTCGGTCATCAATCTGGTTGTTGAAAGCGGCGAACCTCTGCTTACGGTGGACGCGGGCGCTGAAGAGCAATTCAGCCATAGCGAGAGCATCGCCGGCTTCAATTTGCTCAGCATCCTGGCGGTGCCGCTGAAGGCGCGCGACGAAGTGATCGGCGTGGCATACTGCGACAATCGCGTCATGGCTGGCCTGTTCAAAGAAAACGAGCTCGGGCTCTTGACCAGCTTCGGCCAGCAAGCGGCAGTCGCTATCGAAAATGCGCGCCTTTTTGAGGACATCCGCGCCCAGATGGCGCTGATTGAAGAGATGCAGGTGCGCCTGTCCAATATCTTCGCTTCGATTGGTTCCGGCGTCATCACCATTAACAACGAAGATTGCATCCTCGTATGTAACGAAGCGGCCGAGGAAATCACGGGCACGACAAACGAAGAAGTCATCGGCGTCTCGCTGCGCGATGTGCTGCCGCATGTCACCGAAGGTTTTTTCGAGGTCATTGACCGGGTCCGGCGCGAGCGCAGTCAGCATATTTGGGCCGAACGATTTGAGCAACACGGGCGGCAGACCTACTGGCAAGTTGTCGCCAGCCCGCTGCGCGGCGACGAAAACGCCAGCCAGGGCGTGGCGCTGGTGATCGACGATCTCACCGAGCGCAAGGAACAGGAGGAACAGCGCCGGCTGCTGGGCACCTTTGTTCCCGAGGCGCTGCTGCAGAACATCGATTCGATCAGCGAGCTGGATACCAGCCCGGCCGAGCATACCATTTCGACGATGTTCGCTGACGTTCGCGGCTTCACCTCCTTCAGCGAGACCTTGCAGCCGGAAGATCTGATGCGCATTGTCAACCGTTATCTGGGCGCCGCCAGCGACGCCATCACCGCGCACGACGGCATCGTCGATCAGTACCTGGGCGACGCCATCACCGCCTTGTGGAATACCCAGCTCAATCACCAGGAAGACCACGCCCTGCGCGCGCTGGGCGCGGCTTGCGCCATTCTGTCCGATGTGCAGGAGCTGCACGACGTTTTGCACGTCGATCAGCAGCTGCATTTCGGCGTCGGCATCCACACCGGGCATTCGGTGCTGGGTATGGTCGGCGGTGCCAACCGCATTGAATTCGCCGCGCTCGGCGAAGCGCCCGATGTCGCCAAATTCTTGCAGGAAAATGCTGAGCCCGGCGAAATCATCATCAGCGCCGAAACCTTCGACTTGGTCAAAGGCCAGTTTGAAGCCGAGGCTATCGCGGCGCGCAAGATGCGCCCGGGTTACGAATCCTACGCGACCATGTATCGCGTTAGACCGCGCCTGCCCGCCAGCAACGGCGCTGGCCGCGGGCCAAGTTAAACCAGCGCCGAAATGAGACCGACAGCATGAAACCCACGCCGCCCAATCCCTTGTTTGCGCTTGGCGTCATTGCCGGCCTAGCCTTGGGCGTATTCTTCGGCCTCAGTATGGGCAATGTGGCTTACGGCATGCCCATCGGCGCCTTGCTGGGCGTCATCATCGGCGCGATCATGAGCCGGGCGGGCAACGATCAGCAATAAGCCATGTACAGCGAAACCGACGCTTGCCCCGTGAAGCCACTGCCGATAAGGCGCGCCGGCGGCAGCATCTGCTAAAATAGGTCTGCATTCGGGCAGGCTATTCCGTGCTGTGCCCGCGCCAACAGCGGCCTCGGGGATCGACAAACGAAAGCGATGCAAATCGACACCGTACCCAGCGCGCGACCCAACGTTTTCAAGCCGCTATTGCTGGCTATGCTGCTGGTCTTCTTCGTGGGAGCGACCGGCTACCAGGCCATCAGCAGCGGCATTGATTACACGCTGGTTATTGGCGTTTTCGCCACGCGCTTCCTCGGCATCTTTGTCGAAGCGGCGCCCTTTCTGCTGCTCGGCTCAATCACCGCCGGCTTGATTGAAGCCTTCGTCAAGGCCGACGATATCTGGCGTCTGGCGCCACGAAACCGGCTGGCGGCGACGATTATGGGCGCCTTCCTGGGCCTGGCGTTTCCCGTTTGCGAATGCGGCGTCGTGCCGGTGACGCGCCGACTTTTCAACAAGGGCCTGCCGGTCTCGGTCGGTGTGGCCTTCCTGTTGGGCGCGCCTTTCATGAACCCCATTGTCTTCGCCAGCACCTACATTGCCTTCGGTTTCGGTCCCGTCTTTATCGGGCGCATCGTCATCACCATCCTGGTCGCGGTCACGGTCGGTTTGGTCATCGGCACATTCGCCCGGCCCAAAGCTGTGCTCAAACCGCTGGCGCAGCAGCAAGAGCATGCGCACGATCATCCGGCGCCGGCGCGGGCGCGCGACAAACTGCTGCAGGCGCTGCAGATCGCCGCCGATGAATTCTTTGAGATGGGGCGCTTTCTCATTTTGGGCTCGGCCCTGGCCGCCCTGATGCAAACGCTCGTGCCGCAGGAGAGCCTGCTGGCCCTGGGTACCGGCTCCGTCTTGTCGGTGCTCTTCATGCAAGTGCTGGCCTACATCCTCAGCGTGTGCTCGACCGTGGACAGCTTCCTGGCGCTGGCCTTCGTCAATACCTTCACCACCGGCGCCATCGTCAGCTTCCTTAGCTTCGGCCCCATGGTCGACATCAAAAGCACGCTGATGTTCAGCGGCGTCTTCCGCAAACGTATCGTGCTCTATCTCATTCTGCTGCCCTTTATGTTGAATCTGCTCGCCGGCGTCCTGCTCAACCTCGCCCTGGGTTACTGACGGTATTGACGGAGCGCGCCAATGACTGCGATGAGCGAACATCAACACCACTCCGCGCCGCCGGGCGATCGCGCCGCCTGGGCCAAGACCGCCATCCTGCTGGGCATGGGCCTCTACTTCGGCTGGCTGATCATCAGCGGCAATCTGAATTATTACATCAATCAGCGCTTCGCCTGGCTGGTGATTGTGGGTACGGTCATATTTGTGCTGCTGGCGCTGGTCAACCTTTACAGCAGCCTTCGCCGCGCCGACGACTGCCAGCATCAGCATTTTGATATTGGCTGGGATATCCTGTTCATCGTCGCCTTCCCCTTGCTGCTGGCGCTGATCGTCCCGTCGCGTTCGCTCGGCATCGAAGCGATTAACGGCGGCATCAGCCTGAACCCGGTCGGCATCGCCAGCCAAGCGTCCTTCCAGCGCAGTCCGTTGGATCGCAATATCCTTGACTGGCTGCGCGAATTCGAGCGCGCCTCGGCGCCGGCCGTCTTCAACGGTACAGCCGCCGATGTCATTGGCTTCGTCTATCGCGAGCCGACCTTCGCCGAAGACAGCTTCATGCTCTCGCGCTTTACCATGAGCTGCTGCGTCGCCGATGCCTTCCCCATTGGCATGCCGGTCAGCGCGCCGGGCTCAGCCGATTACATGGCCGGCGCCTGGCTGCGCGTACGCGGCGAGCTGGCCGCGGCCGACTTCGCCGGCGACTATCTGCCGGTGCTCTTCGCCGATTCGCTCGAGCCCATTGCCGAGCCGCAGCAGCCCTATCTCTATCCCTGAGCAGGTGACGGCATGAAACTTGACAAACTGGACTTCGCCGTTTTCATCCTGGTTGGGCTCTGCCTGGCCGGTGTTGCCATCGCCGCCTATATCAGCGATCCGGCGCGCCAGCCGATTCAGGTCGCCTATCTCTATCCGGCGCTGAGCTCGCCGCAAAATGTCTGGCTGTCCGATATTGACAAGCCCGGCCATCAGCAGCAGCTCACTTTCAGCGAGCGCGGCGTGTCGGACTTTGATATCAGCCCCGATGGCCGCTGGCTGGTCTATGCCGAGCACGCCGAGCGCCGTGGCTTGACACTGCGCCTGCTGGACATTCCCAGCGGGAATGTTCGCGATCTGGTCGACTGCGCCGCCACTCAAGCTTTGTGCACTGCGCCGGTTTTCAGCCCCAATGGCGAGATGCTGGCGTATCAGCGCGCGGAATCCCTGGGGGCGAGTTTCGGCCTGTCACGGATATGGCTGGTAGACATGACTAGCACGAGCTATGACACAATCCCACTCATCGGCGATTCACAGATAGTCGGCCACAGCGCGCTTTGGTCGGGCGATAGTAATATGGTTTCCTTCTATAGCGCTGATTCAACGCAGCCGGGCATCCTGTTGTACAACCTGGCGCCGGCGGCTGATGACGGCGTGCAGCTGCGTTTCATTCCCTCGTCATACGGCGTGATGGGCGCGCTATCTCCCAACGGGCGTCAGGTCATCTTCCCGGATCTCGTGTTCCGCGATGGGCAGTTTTACGGCCACCTGCAAATTGCCGACCTGGCGGAAAAGGAATTCGCCGCTTTCACCGACTCACAGGGCCCCATCGATGACGTTGCGGCGCAGTTCAGCCCGGATGGTCAGACCGTGGCAATCGCCCGCCGCTACACTGATTCGCGCTGGACGCAAGGGCATCAGCTTTACATCAGACGCATGACGGCGGAGGCGGCGGAATGGCAAGCGATTGCCTACGATGCGGATTACAACACCTCGTACTTCCGCTGGGACCAAGCCGGAGAGCGGCTAGTGCTGCAGCGCTTCCCGTTTTTCGCCGACCCTGATACCGGCGTGCCGGCGCGCCCCGAGGTCTGGATCCATGATTTAACCACGGGTGAAAGCCGCGAAATCATCGCCGATGCCTATTTGCCCAAATGGGCGAGCCGCTAAAATCGAGCCAGACTGTCGCGCATTCTGGAGCGGGTTTACAATGGCAGGCGTCTTTCAGCCGAGACCCGAGCGCCAATGCGGATTGACCATCTCTCTCTGACCAATTTTCGCAATTACGCGCGACTGGAGTTGAGCCTGCCCTCCGGTTGCCCGGTCGTGCTCTACGGCGACAATGCCCAGGGCAAGACCAGCGTGCTGGAAGCCATCTATTACCTGGCCACCTCGACCTCGCCGTATACCACCAGCGATCGGCAGCTCATCCACTGGCGTACTGAGGGCGATCCCATTCCTTTCGCGCGGCTCTCGGCGGAGCTGGGTAGCGACAAAGCAGGCGCCTATGACAAGCTGGACATTACGCTGATGCTTGATATGAGCAGCGGCTCGCCCCGCTTCAAAAAGTCGGTCAAGCGCAACAGCGTCGACAAGCGCGTCATGGATGTGATTGGTCTGCTCAACGTGGTGCTCTTCTTGCCCCAGGATCTGTCGCTGGTAGAGGGCTCGCCCGCCGATCGCCGCCGCTTCATGAACACCACGCTGCGGCAGGTAGACCGCAATTATTTCCTGGCGCTGCATGAATACGAGAAGATCTTGCCCCAGCGCAACGCCCTGCTCAAGCGCATCAACGAGAAACGCGCCGGCGCGGTTGAGCTGGAATACTGGGATGAGCAGCTGGCGCAAAATGGCGCTGTGATCATCGCGGGTCGGCAGCGCTTCTTGCGCGAACTTGAGGTCAAGGCGCGCGACAATCACCATGCGCTCACCGGCGGCCTGGAGGCGCTCAGCTTGAATTATCTGCCGAGCATCATGCCCCGCGCGGACGGCGACGGCGGGCAACTTGCCTTTGATGTACTCGGTCTCGATCTCAACCGCCAGCTGGCGGCCGATGACATCGCGCCGCAATTTGTGGAGCAGCTGCTGGCGCGCCGGAGCGAAGCCATCCGCCGCGGCGTGACCTTGGCCGGCCCCCACCGCGACGAGCTGCGCCTGCTAATCAATGATCGCGACAGCGGCTTATACGGCAGCCGCGGGCAGGCGCGGACGGCGGTCATGGCGCTGAAATTCGCCGAGTTGGAGTGGATGCGCGATCAGCAGGGCGCTTATCCGCTCTTTCTGCTGGATGAAGTCGTGGCCGAGCTGGACGGCAAGCGCCGCCAATTCTTGCTGGACCGGCTGGACGGAGGGGCGCAGACCCTGCTGACCACGACCGAACTGGATATATTCGACGCCGCATTTCTGGAGCGGTCGCAGGTCTATCGGGTCGAGAACGGGCAGATCCAGCCGCCCGGCGAATGACGCCGGATTTGAACGCAGGCTATTGTGACCGGGAGAGAGCCGATGACTACGCTCAGCGAATTCACCACACCGTCCGCTACCGAAATCAAGGTTGCGCGCAGCTTCGCCGCCGACTTGGCTACCGTCTGGGCATCTTGGACGCAGGCGCGGCATCTCAAGCGCTGGTGGGCGCCGGGGGACTTCACCACGCCCGTCTGCGAGGTCGACTTTCGGCCAGGCGGAAGCTGGTTCTATTGCATGCAAGATCCGCAGGGCAATCGTTACTGCGGCAAAATGATCTACGACGAGATTGACGCGCCGCGGCGCTTCACCGCTGTTGATGTCTTCGTCGATGAGCATGGCAATGCCAACGACGAATTGCCTCAAGCGTATACCGCAATCGAGTTTGCGAAGGACGCAGGCGGGACTATTGTGTCGAACCTTACGCGTTATGACACGATGCAAGAGCGCGACAAAGTGATCGAAATGGGTGTCGAGGCGGGCTTAATGTCTTGCTTCGCCAAATTGGACCGCTACCTGGCGGCGCTGGGTTGACCGGGGATCAGTCAGTTGAGCGTTGTGATCTCGGGTCGAGGTTAGCAGCGTCTATTGGGCGCGCAGCGCCTGCGCTGTCACACGATGGCGCGTCTCGGCGGCCTGCTTCAGGAGCGAAATCTCCAAATCCACCGGCAACGCCGCGCCGCCGGACAGCTCCAGCGGCCAATCAACAGCGCGAAAGCCGATGATTGCGCCGCTTTCGTTCTCTACGCTAATGATCAAGCGAATAGCCTTAACCGTGTCGGCAATGTCATCGCGCAGAGCCGCCCGAAAACGGTAGCTGTTGGTCTCCGGCTGGTATTGACCGGTCTCGTCTTCCAGGATCAGCTCCCGGCTGCCGGCTGACGCTGGCTGCGCGCTCACCAGGGCGATCTCCAGCGCGGCATCTTCCCGCCGCAAATCCGGCATCCGCAGGCGGTAAGGCGCCCGGTCCCCGGCGGTCAATTCCGGCTGCTCCAGGCTAAACGTGGTCTCGGCATCCTGCGCGCCCTCATCGCCACTGTAGCGCGCCTTTAGGCTGATGTCAGCCAGGTTAGATTCTGAAATGTTGCGCAGATAGCCCAGGCAGGTCAATTTCGGCGAGATCGTCCGGTAGCAGCGCGGCGGCGAGATTTCAATGTCGGGCAGGTATGGCCTGGGCGGCAGGATTGTGGCGGCGATGGCTGCGTCCCCGCCCACGCGACCAATCAGCTGCGGATCGTACTGGGTCAGCGTCAATTGCGGGAAAAGCGTGGGCGAAAGGCTGGGCGTCGGTCGGCGCGGTACGCTGCAGGCGATCAAAACAACCAGTATTGCCAAAAAACAAAGGAAGAGCAGTAGTTCAATCCGCATCGCGCCAGCTATTTCTCATTTTTCTTCGCCCGAGGGTCACCCAAATATATTGTAGACGCTGTTGCGAACCAGCGCCAAGTAATCCCTTGACAAGTTTTCGCAGGGCGCGGAAGCCGAGCATGCGCGACCAAAAGGTCGCCAATAATGCGAAATTATGTTCTATTCTTGACCAACTGATAGTCGAAGCGAAAGGATCTAACGTGGCATGGACAGCCCCCAAAACCTGGTCCAGCGAACCGCTGACGTCGCTGGATCTGAACAGCAATGTTCGCGACAACCTCAACCACCTGAAAGACCGCCTGGATAGCAGCGCCGGCAACTTTGTCAGCGGCCAGTCCAACCTGCGAACCACTGCAACCGAATTTGTCGATGTGGATACCCTGAATTTGGCGCTCACGCTAACGACGCACGGCGGTGATGTGCTGCTGGGATTCACCGGCACGGTGCAGTGCTCGAAAAACAGCGGATCTGTCTATATCAACGTCGCTGTCGATGATGTGGATTACGTAGCCGATGATGGCATCGTCCGTCATGTGATCGGCGCATCCAATCGACACCAGCCCCTGTCGTTTGTCATGTTGATCCCCGCTTTGAGCGCGGGCAGCCACACTTTCAAACTGCGCTGGAAGGCGAGCGGCAGCAATACAGCGTATATGGATGTCGTTAGACTGCATCCTCAATTCTGGGCCAAGGAGATCTAGCTGATGGAAATAATCGCACAGTCTAACCTGAATACCGCGATGTTGGATGCAGTGGCGCGCGCGGCGCTGGGACAAGCCACCTGCGGCGTATCAGTCGGCGGAGGCAGGTCGCGCATCCACCTGCTGAACCACAATCTGCCCGAGCAGCAGCGCGCCAGCGACGTGCTCAACCATTTCGGCAGCCTGTCGCTGACGGCGGACGTGACTCGTATGAGTGCCGGTGATGCCGACCCGGTCGTGCGCTGCGCTGATGAGCGTATCGCCGGCGACAGCCAGCTGGGGTACCTGGTGCTGCGCGATGACGCCGTCATCACGCAAGGCAAGCTGGATGTGAACGAAGGTCGGGCGTCGTTGACTTTGTCCGCGCCCGAAGTTGGGGTGCACGATGTCTTTCTCAACCAGCTTGCCGGGCAATTCGCCAGCGGCGCCCTGCGCATAACCGTGGACGCGCCCTAACTTCAAACGCATAAACGCAGAAGTAAGCGCGAGAAAGCAATGAAAAGGATTTGCCACAGAGTACACAGAGCAATAAAAGAGTACACAGAGTAAAGCATTCCAGGATTGATATGGTAGCCCATGGCCCCTAGGAAAGCTGTGGCCTACATTGTGTGAACGTTGAAGTAATGATCCATCCTCTGTGCCCTCTCTGCTACTCTGTGTGCTCTGTGGCAAAAGAGCATTCATTTCCACTGTGACAGGAGTTGCGTAACTTACTTGCTGTTACTGAGATCGAAAAGTCAGGAGGAAATATGGACTTCGAGCAAGTTTTTCAAGTGTTGGTGCTGGCGGTTGTCGCCCTGGTGTATTGGTGGTCTTATCGCAGCTTTCCACCGGGCGAGACCGCCCGTCTGATCGAGCGCTTGGGCGAGGTCAGCCAGCGCACGGAAAGCCGGCTGGATGACCTGCTGGTGGAAATCGCGCGTTTGCTCAACGAGCTGCGCGCGCCGGAATCAGAGGCCTCGGACGGCTAAACGCTGTCGCCGTCGTTGTAGGGGTTGCGGCCGAGCTGGGTATTCGTGCGAATCTGCTGCTGCCAGGGTTTCTTGGCGGCGCCCTGATAACCCAGCTCGCGCAGCCGCTCGTGCTCCAGCGCTTCCAGCTCCTCAGCGACCGTTTCGAAGTCGGCCTTCGGGATCGCCGAGTCTCGCCCATCGTGACGGTAGACGTATCCCAGGCCAACGCACCAGTCACAATCCGCGCTCTCCCCGCCAAAGTCGTCGACAAACCAGCCAAAGCCTTCGCAAGACGGGCAGCGGACGATGCTCGATTTTGGCGAATCTGCTGCTACCATTTTGGACGCTTCCTGCTGCATCGTATGTCGCCTGTCGCGCCGCCAAGTCTGCGCATTTGAGCGGCTGCCGGCTGCTAGCGCGACGGGTGCGATCATGTTATCATGCCACCAGTCTTATGGCATCCGTGACCCTCGATTCCCGCTCGCGCCCCTCCGCGCTTCTGCTAGCCTCCCTGACCGTTCTCATTTTCATCGTCGTGCAGTCGCACCATTTCCATGACCGGCCTTATCGCCAGGACGAGGCCTGGATCGTGCACTACGCGCTGGACAATATCGAGCGCGAAGGCTTCTATGCGCACATCCTCCAGATCCTCTCCCGACTGGCGCCGGAAAACATCCTGCAGGATGTATGGGTACATTTTTTCGGACATACTGAAAACATCGCGCGTTACTTCTCCACGCTGGTCACCGTATTCACGCTCGCCATATTCTACCGGCTGTCGGCTGATCTCTTCGACCGTCGTACCGGTTGGCTGGCGCTCGTACTGCTCGGCACATCAAGCATGTTCCTCTATTACAGCCATGAAGCGCGGCCCTACGCCATCCTGTTATTCGGCGTCGTGGCTTATCAGTGGGCATTGTTTCGCTTCATCGAATGTTCGGACGTCAAGCGCGGTCTGCTGGTATTCTTCGCGGCCGCTATTCCAGCCTTTCATCACATCTTCCTGTCCTTCTTCGTTATTTCACAGCTGATCTGCAGCCTGATTTTTGCGAAGCGGGACCGCGCGCTGTACCGTCGCGGCTCGATCTTGCATTTGGCGCTGTTCCTGGTCATCGGCTACCGCATGTCAATCGCCTTTTCCGAGCGCAGCGGAACCATCGCCTATAATCTGCAATCGTCTTGGGAGGGCCTGCAGACCCTCTATGACTATTTCCGCCCGAATCCTGAGAGTTTGGGCTTGTTGCTGCTGGCGGGCGGCGCCACGCCGCTTTGTGTCAAGCTGGCATACGCGCTGCGCTCGGATGCAGCGCCGGACCTCAGCTTGCCGGCGCCGGCAGCAGCGGTCGCGCGGCGCATGCGTTTTCGCAGCGCTTGGCGCGAAGGCTGGCTGATCCTGTCCGCGGTCGCCATGATCGCGCTGCCCGTCCTGGTCAACGTCTCCATCCCCAGCCTGACGCCGCGCAATCTGCTGATCGTGGCGCCGACACTGGCGCTGATTATGGCCGCGGCGCTGCGTAAATTGCCCGGCTACTTTCAGTTGATTATCGTGCTGTTCTTCTGCATCCCCTTTGTCACCCAGTTTCGCTCTTTCGGCGGTAATGCCGGTTACCTGGAACTCGCCAGATATATCGAAGCGCGGATGGAACCCGACGCCGATCGTCTGGTCATCGTCGCCGCGCAGCCCTGGGAGATCATCCCAATCAACTACTATCTGCAAGAACGCACGGACTTGGGCTTGAGCGAAGCCGACATCTTCTCCGTGAGTTGGAGCAGCCCGGCGGACGAAGCCCTGGCGCCTTCCAGCTTTGATCCGACCAATACCGTCACCGGTACAGAGGACGCCGATTGGGAACGTTTGCGGTCATTTCTGGCCGATCGCGAACGGGTCTGGGCGATCAAGGGCAATCCCTACCCAGGCGGGCAGAATATGCTCGCCGAGCTGGCGCGCGAGTATTCGGTCTACACGGCGGTCGATTTCCCCGGCGAAACCTACTACCGTCCCCTGGAAGTCCTGGAATATCGTCGTCAGCCATCTTCAATCGAAGAGCCGCTTTGGCGCTTCGGCGATGCCTTCAACTTGCTCGCTTGGCGCCTCAATGACGACCACATCGCCCAACCCTGCTCGACGATTTCGGTGGATACCTGGTGGTCGCTGGCGCAGGAATCGACAAGCCTGTACAGTTCGACTCTGGTCCTGATCGGTGAAGACGGGCAGGGCGTCGCGAATGCGGACAATGTGCCGGGCGGCGCTTTTCTGACATCCATCTGGCAGCTGGGCCAGCCTTATTTTGACGAGCGCGAATTGCTCATCCCCTGCGATCTAGCGGCGGGCGATTATCCTCTCGTCTTGGGCATGTATCAGCTGCCGGCTGCGGCGGGAGATCCGGTGGAGAACTTGCCGGTTTATACCGCTGCAGGCGTGCCCAGCGGCCGGCGCTACGAATATCTCACAACGCTGAGGATTCGGCCTTAGCGCCTTCCCGCGGCATCAAGCGCTGTACGCATATCCAGGCTACGAAACCGGAGACGATCGTGATTAGCGCAATCGTCCACCAGATACTCAGCAGCCCGGCGCCTAGCAAATTCACCAGCACGTACAACACGATCGCCGGCAGGAAGATCATGCGCGTCATGCTGATTGTCATCGGCAGCAGCGGCCGCTTGATGCCACGCAGGGCGGCAAAGCCGATGAAACCCAGCGGCTTCGCCCAGAACGAAAGCGCGCTGATGCGCATATAGACCACGCCCGTTTCGATGATGGCGCTTTCACTCGTGAAGATGCCCATCAGTTCATAGGCGAATACGAGCACGAAGGCGCCGGCAATGATCATCAAGATAAGGCCATAGCGCAGGGCGGTATTATGCGCCTGCCACATGCGCCTGTAGCGCCGTGCGCCATTGTTCTGCGCCACCAGCGCCAGTGTCGCCACATCCAGCCCCACCAGCGGAATCCAGAACAGGCCGTCCAGCCGACTGGCGACGCCGTAGGCGGCCACGACATCCGTTCCAAAGCGGCTGATGAAGTAGGTGACGACGAAGGCGCCGATCGAGACCGTGCTCAGGTCGAGGGCGGGCGGGGCGCCTTGCTTGACGATTTGCAGTGTGCGCCTCATATCCGGAAGCAGCAGCCGCAGTTTGAAATCGGCGAAGAGCGGCGAGCGCAGGACGCGCCAGCCCAAGGCCAGGCTGCCGATGAACTGGACCAGTGCCGTCGCCGCGCCGACGCCGGCCACACCCATAGCCGGCACGCCCCAGCCGCCGTAAATGAACCAGGGGTCCAGGAAAATATTCAGCGCGAATCCCAGGATCAGAAAGTTGCGGAAGGGCCGCGTCTCCCCCTGGGCGGAGAGCGCCGCGTGGAACATGAAGACCAGATTGAAACAGACCGTCGCCTGAAATATCGGCGAGATGTAACTCATGTTGAAGCGCACGCCATCGCCTACAGCGCCCAGCATCTCGTACAGGCGCGGTGAAACGGCCAAGCCCAGGGTCGCTGTTACCAGGCTGAGCAAGACCGTCAGCGTGATGCCCTGCGCGGCAAAACAGACGGCTTCTTCCCGGTCGCCGGCGCCCAAAGCGTTGCCGATAAGCGCCGAAGCGCCCGTGCCCAGGCCGCTGGCCAAACCGATGATAATGAAGTAGATCGGGAAGGACAGCGCCAGCGCCGCCAGCGCTTCCCGCGAGTATTCGCCGGCGTAAAAGGTGTCGACGACCTGGAATAGATTGTTGAAGAGCACGCCGATGCCGACTGGAATGCCAATCCGCCGAATCTGCTTCGAGATGTCGCCGCTGGTGAGTGGGTTGGCGTCGCTCATGAACCGGGCTTTTTTGCGGCGAGCCCGCTGCTTTCGCCTTCGCCGCGCCGCGCCAGCTCAAACAATTCCGCATAACCGGCCACGTATGATCGCGGCGAGAAGAATTCTCGCGCAAATTCGCGCGCATTGGCGCCCATTGTCGCCACGTCCGCCTGGAACGCATCTTCCAGCGCCGCGGCCAACTCGGCTTCGTCACCGGGCTCTAACAGCCAGCCGGTCACGCCCGGATCGATCATATCCGGGATGCCGCCCACGCGGCTGCCGATGACCGGCGTGCCCAGCAGCATCGCTTCCACGACCACGCGCCCCAATCCCTCGGAGAGCGAGGGCAGGACCATGACGCGGGCGGCGGCGAAAAATTCAGCCAGCTCAGGCTGCGAGACGCCGCCGTGAAAGTGGACGCGTTCGCTGATGCCGAGACGCTCGGCTTGCTGCCGCAGCGAGGCGGCGTAATCTGCGTTCTCAGCATGTCCGACCAGATGCAGCTGCGTCCGGGGCTGATCGAGCCGGGCGAAAGCGCTTGTGAGGTGATGTACGCCCTTGCGCGGAATCAGTACGCCGGCGTAGACAATATCGCTGGCGGCGCCGACCGGGACGCGGCGTTCGGTCTTCTGGAATACATCCGTGTCGCTGAAGGTCATGAAGCGTACCTGCGGCAGATGCGGCGCATAATGCCGCGCGCGCTCTGCGGTCGACGAGGAGATGACGCGCAGCGCGTCGGCATGGCGGAAGGCAAATCGCGCCGCCGCCAGCATGAGCCTGCGGTACAGCGACTTCAGCGGAACCTTGCGCTGCAAAAACAAGTCTTCTTCAAAGTTGTTGTGATTCTCGATGACTAAACGGATACGCCGCCCGAACAAGCGGACAAATCTCTTCACGACTGCGCCGATCGCGCCCTCAAACGGGCTCTGCGCCACCAGAATCTCGCCGCGATGACGCAGCGTCAGCAGCGACACTAGCAGCGGCGCCAGCAGGAAAAAGCTGAGATAACGCAGGGGAGCGGTTGGCGGCTGCGGCAGCAGCATGAAGGTCGCGTACTCAGTAAAGCGCCGCGGACGCAGCGTAGTCGAGAAGCCGACGATGCGCATGTCATAGCCATCCAGCGCGGCCATCAATTGCCATTTGCGCGCGGCCATGGCGTCGAGCGGATGGGTATAGCGCGCGCTGCTAATCCAGCAGACGCTCGTTTTGCTCCGGGACAAGTGGCTTTCTCGTTCTCGATTCAATCATAGCGCCATTTGCGGCAGCAGCGGACGCCCGCCACCTTGCCTGGGCGCCGCAGCCGGTCTCGACGCCGAGCGGCTATGCTCGCGACTGTCTCTGACTATACCACGTGACGGGGCTTTCTCATCAGCCCGGCGCAGACTATTTGGGTCATGACGAGTCGTGGAATATGATCGTCTCTTGCTTGGGGCCGCCCGGCTTGTCATCCAACTTCAGCACGGTTTCCAGCAGCATGGAAACGCCGCCCATCACCATGCCGCCCAGGATGGCGGTGAAGATGTCGCCGTCGATGATCAGCCGCTCGCCCGCGATCGAATCGGTGATCAACAGCATGACACCGTTGATTACGAAAATGAACAGACCCAGCGACAGAAGCACGGCCGGGCAGGTCAGCAAGATGAGCAGCGGCTTCAACAGCGAATTCACCAAGCCGAATATCAAGCCGACTGCCAGCAGGGTGGTGATGTCGTTGTCGGCGATGTGAATATTGGGGATTAGCATAGCGGTGACCGCAATGGCGACCGCGTTGATCAAGACTCGAATGACAAACTCTCGCATAGCTGCCTCAGCTCATATTGTCTGACTCGAATACGCATAGCGGCGAATCTTCGTTGCGCTAGCGCAGCCGCGAGATGATGAAGAGGATCAGCAGCAGCAGCAAACCAACAACCACGGCGCCGATCGCCAGAGCGGTGTCGCGGGTTTCTGGTTCGTCAGCGCTGGGCGCGTCTATCTCGGTGATTGTCACCGGTGTCAGTGTCGGCTGAGCGGTAGGCTCGACCACAGCGTCCTGCGTCGGCGCATCAGTAGCCGCAGGCGCAAGCTCGGTTGGCGTCGCCGTCGGCTCGTCGGTGGCGTCCGCATCCTGCGTCGATTGCACAATCGCGGTCAAACTGGACTCAGCTTCGGCGGTCTCGGTGACATCCACGGTCGGCGTCGGCGTGTTCGTGGCCGTTGGCGTTTCAGTGTCAGTCGGGACTGGCGTATCGGTAGCCGTGTCAGTCGGAACCGGCGTCTCGGTGGGCGTGTCGGTCGGAACCGGCGTGTCAGTGGGCGTGTCAGTCGGGACCGGCGTATCGGTGGGCGTGTCAGTCGGGACCGGCGTGTCAGTGGGCGTGTCAGTCGGGACCG
>WTGO01000116.1 GCA_011523515.1 Chloroflexota bacterium | reverse complement strand
GACACTTACTCATATTTAGCACCTTCTCTCATTTCCTGCTTTATCGGACAAGCCTCGTAGGGGCGACTCTGTAAGTCGCCCGCCGAAATTCTTCAGATTACAAATTGCGTAATCGCCCATTGTGACGGCGAACGATCAGCTGTCCGCCTGACGCTTGGGACGCCTGCATTTGACAGGTCGTCGGGCATCAATTATGCTTGGCGCAGCTCACACATAAGGACAAAGAATGCGACTGTACATCACGGGCGGGACGGGATTAGTCGGCAGCAACATCATCCGCTTGGCTCGGAAGCGCGCCGACATCGAGATCATCGCGGCGCAGTATGGTCCCCAACCGGAGTGGGATGTCGACTACGAGTTGGATCCGCTGGACATGGCGGATACGAACGCCGTGCGCGCGTCGATCCAGCGCTACCAGCCGGATGTCGTGATTCATTGCGCGGCGGTGCTAGATCACGTTTGGATGGACGCCAATCGCGCCTCAACCTGGCGCGCGACGGTTGAGGGCAACCTGGCTTTCGCGCGGGGCTGCGCTGATGTCGGCGCGCGCTACGTCTTCGTCTCGTCGGATTGGGTTTTCGATGGGCAGCAGCCGTTGGTCGACGAAGACTCGCCGCCCATGCCGGTGCTCTACTACGGCTTCATGAAAGCGGTCTGCGAGCGCGACATCATGGGCGTGGCCGGCTTGAGCTACGGCATCGGCCGGCTGGCGGGCGTATACGGCATCAACTACAGCACGCCGTCGCTGCTGCGCAAGGGTAACGATGTCGGCTTCGACCTGGGCAATTACGTGGTGGATCAACTCTCGCAAGGACTGATCGCCGAGATCTGGACGGGTCCCAAGGTCAATGAAGTGGCGCATCCCACCCTGGCCTCCGATGGCGCGGAGATGCTGCTGCGCCTGGCGGAGCACGACGAAAACGGCATCTTCCACTGCTGGGGCAGCGAGGCGGTCAGCCGCTTGCAGTTCGCCTATCACTTCGCCGACACCTTCCAGATTGACCGCACGCTGATCGTGCCTGTGCCCACCGACCCGCATGTGCTCGACCGCTATCGGCATATCAACATCCCCTTTCGCATCGTCACCAGCAATAACAAGACCAGCAAAGCCTTGGGACGAGGCACATACAAGGTCCTGGAAGGCATGCGCGATTACAAAGCGCAATGGGACGATTTCCACGGCGCGGACAACTAGAGGCGCTAGAAGGCAAGCAAGAAGGAAGCTGATCATGAAAGCACTCACGCTGACAGCCGAATGGGCGCCCAAGCCCGGCTACGACTTGACCGAGAGCGAGCGTGAGCTGCGCCGGCCGCGCAACGCCAATATGACCTGGAAGAGGCCGACTTTGACGCTCGGCGATGTGCCCGACCCGACGCTGAAGCCGGATCAGGCGCTGCTGGCGGTGGCGGCGGTGGGCATCTGCGGCTCCGACATGCACATGTATGAAGCCGGCGCTGACGGGTACATGGTCTATCCCGGCCTGGTGCGCACGCCGAATATCATCGGGCATGAGTACGCCGGCCGCATCGTTGAAGTCGGACCCGATGTGAAGGGCCTGCGCGTCGGCGATCTGGTCGCTGTCGAAGAGATTCAGTGGTGCGGCGAATGCATCGCCTGCCGCAAGGGCTTCGTCAACCACTGCCTGGACATTGAAGAAACCGGCTTCACCATCCCCGGCGCCATGGCGCAATACCTGCCCGTGCGCGCCAAATATTGCTGGAGCCTGGAGGAGATCGCCGAGCGCTACGGCGAAGAAGAAGCGCTGGTCATGGGCGCCATGGTCGAGCCGACCGGTGTCTCGTATCAAGGCTTGTTCAACCGCCTGCATAATTGGCAGCCGGGCAACAATGTCGTCATCTTCGGCGCGGGTCCGATTGGCTTGGCGGCCGAAGCGCTGGTCATCGCCGCCGGCGCCGGGCAGGTCATCATCTTTGATCCTTCCGCGAGCCGGCGCGATACCGCCATGAAGATGGGCGCCTCAGCCGCCTTTGACCCCATCGGCATTGACCTGGACGCGGCCGTCATGGAGCAGACGCTGGGGCGCGGCGTGGATTATGTGGTGGAATGCGCCGGTTTCGCCGATCAAACCATCGAGCGGCTCGACCGCTGCCTGGCGGTGAATTCGTCGATCATCGACATCGGCATGGGCGAGGCCAACCCCACCGTGCCGATCGTGGCTTACAAGCGCATGGGCGTACAATACGCCGGCTCGCTTGGGCACGCCGGCGGCCCTTTCCAGCACGTGATCAGCATGATGGCCGCCGGACGCATCGACATGCGCCAGATGGTCAGCGACCGGCTGCCGCTGGATGACGCGATTGCGGCCTTCAAACGACTGGAGAGCCGCGAAGACGCCAAGATTATCTTGCAGCCGAATTAGATCTATCTCATGTAGTCGTAGGGGCGAGCCGGTGGCTCGCCCGTAAACTTTAAGACAAGGACTGAGGTCATTGGGTGGGTGACTGGATACTGATACTGGGCGGGCTGGCGTTTTGGCTGCTGGCCGGGCTGTGCGTATTTCGGCGCGATATCGTATGGCGGCTGTATTCGCTTGAGCCGCGCTGGCGCAAAGATAACCCCGAGCGCACTGAGGCCTGGGATGCCAAGACGCAGCGCTCGGCCTACATCTTTGTGCTGCTGGGTATGGTCTTCGTGGCGCTGGGCTTGCTGATCTAGCGGCGTCCCAGTCACAGCGGGCGCCTGACAATTGGCGCGCTAATCGGGGAACAAACCTGCTTTTCGTAAAGTATCCGCAATACGAGATGTCGACCTCCGGTCAAGCCGGTCTCGTTGCGTTATGAATGTCAAGAAAACCATAGTGTCGTCATAGTAGTAGGCGACGCGATAACCGCCGCTCTTACCTCTGCCTGAGCTGCGATCAGTCATTCTGGCGACTTTGACCGTCAATCCACGAACGCCTTGGGCGCTTCTTCCGGAAAGATGTCCCGCTTCAAACATTTCAAGCAGGTCGCCGAGATCCTCAAAAATGCGCCGACGCCTGCGAGCCAGCTTCTTGATTTGTCGGTCAAAGTCGTCCGACCATATGACCTCTCTAGCCATCGGCTGCCATGGTTCGCTTCAATTCTACGAGGCGTTCCCTGGCAGGGTGGGTCTTGCCCTCCTGCAATTGCTTGATACTCCGAGCGAAACTCTCCAGTTCAGCCTCTTCCTCGGAATACTTGAAGATACTGTTATCGCGATATTCAGGAAACAGACGGTAGACAGCGCGCACGATTTCTCCAAACGACATGTCCACCACCCAAGCCACGGTTTCCTTGATGTACGCTTTGATGTCGTCATCCAACTGAAAACTGTCAATGTCGACCGACGTCGCGATCGAATATGAATCATTTCTCGGCTGCGCGCCAGCCGTCACCCGAATCCATCCCCAGTAATGCAACATTTCTGTATCGTTGTAGATGTCGATACAGAAAGGACCGAACTTTTCCTTGTCAAATACGTAGAAGTCCCCTGGCAATCTGCTCTTGAACTCCTCAGACACCAGAAAGGCAACTTTCTGCAGTTGTACGCGGCTGAGCTCTTTCCCATTCGCCGCCGCTATGATGGCTAGCAGAATATCGCTTCTACTCACCTGCCGTTTCTTCATGCGGACTGCTCCTTCAGTGATCGCCGGGGCAATCCCATTCTAGCAGCGAATGGCCGATCCGTACATATCGTACGAATACATGTTCTAAGGGAGCGATCCGACCTCGCCAAAATTGTGATACAGCCGCACAGCCGCTTCCAGCGATTTGACGAAGGTGTCGATCTTCAGGTACTCGTTGGGCGAGTGGATGCCTTCGCCGTCGCCGTAGCCGAAGCCGGTAATGGGCAGGCCGATCAGCCGGTTGAAGACGCCCAGGATAGGAATGGAGCCGCCGGTGCGGACCAGTTGGGCGCGGCTGCCGACGGTTGCTTCAATGGCCGATTGCACCGCCTCCAGCCAAGGTCCTTCAGTGACAAGTTGGAAATACCAGGCTTCTTCGCCAATCTCGCAACTCACATCGACGGTATCGCTGGCGAAGCTTTCGACATGCCGCTTGAGCAATTGCGAGACGACGCGCGGGTCTTGATCCGGCGCGAGGCGCATGGTGACTTTGATGCCGGCTTCGGCCGGGATGATGGTCTTGTTGCCAGCGCCTTGATAGCCGCCCCACATGCCGTTGACATCCAGCGTCGGGTAGACCGTGGCGCGCTCTGATGCCGGCGCGATGCTCTCGCCCCAGAAGTTCTCGATGCCGGCGCCTTCTTTTAGCGAGCCTTCCTGAAAACCGGCCGCGATTCGTTCTTTCTCGGCCGCGTTTACCTCGCGCAGGCTGTCGTAATAGCCGGGCAACTGGACTCGCCCATCGGCATCGTGGAAAGAGGCGATGATCTGTCCAGCTACGTGAAGCGGATTCTGCACCAGGCCGCCGTATAAGCCCGAGTGGATATCGGCGCTTGGCCCGGTAACGCGTACTTCGGCGCTGACGATGCCGCGCCCGGCGTAAGTGAGCTGCGGGTCATCGGGCTTGAGGTTGCCATCGCAGTTGAGCAGCAGATCGGCTTGCAGGCGCTCTTTATTGGCTACGACGAAGTCCTCGATGCTGGGCGAGCCGGATTCCTCTTCGCCCTCGAACATGATCTTTACATTGACGGGCAAGGTACCGTTAGCCCGCAGCAGGGCTTCGAAAACCTTCAGGTTGCCCCAGACGCCGGCCTTGTTGTCGCTGGCGCCGCGCGCGACCATATTGCCATCGCGGATCACACCCTCGAAAGGTTCCGAGCGCCAAAGCGGCAGCGGATCCACCGGCTGCACATCGTAATGGGCGTAGACCAGGACGGTGGGTTTGTCGGCGCCCGCTTTCAGCCATTCGCCATAGACCACCGGCAGGCCCGCCGTTTCAATGGCTTCGCAATTGTCGAAGCTCATGGCTTCAAGCTGCCCGACGATCCAGTCGGCGCAGGCCTTCACGTCGTCGGCGTAAGCCGGGTCGGCGCTGATGGAGGGAAAGCGCAGCAAATCCTTGTAATCCTCCATCATTTTGTCCTGCGTCTCGTGCAGGTAATCGATTGCGTTTTGGATAGTGTCGGTCATCGTATGGGGTCTCCCTTGATAGAATCGAATGTCCGTCATCATAACGCAAACCCGGCGACATTTCCCTGTTGAACCAGCGCAGAAGCGCTTGACTCCGTGAACATGAAGTCCTCGCCAGAGAAAAGAGACGACTCGGTGTACTCGGTGCAGATGGGCGATGCGGGCGCGCCCCTCGGTGGTTAAAATGCCACCATGAAGCTGCTGCCCGCTCTCACGCTGCGTAACCGTTCCGATAGAACCTTAATTTAGGCTAAAATGAGGAGAGACACGCAGTAACGGATCGGCAAGGAGATATGGCCAATCAACGCAATATCTTGGTGGTTGATGACGAACGCACAATTCGTGAAGTCGTAAGGCGTTACCTGGAAGTGGAGGGCTTTGCAGTCACCGAAGCGGAGACCGGTCCCCAGGCGCTGTCAATTCTGCAGCAGACTCAGCCGGACTTGATCGTGCTGGATATCATGTTGCCCGGTGTCGATGGCTTTGCGATCACGCGGCGGTTACGCGGCAACAGCGACTACAACCCGCTGAGCACGCATGGCGATATCCCCATCATTCTGCTGACGGCTCGCTCCAACGAGGTCGACCGGGTAGCGGGCCTGGAGCTGGGCGCCGACGACTACGTGACCAAGCCCTTCAGTCCGCGGGAGCTGGTCGCGCGAGTGAAAGTCATCCTGCGCCGCGCCAGCCCGCCCGAAGTCGAGAGCGAGCAGTCGCTGGAATTCGCCGGCCTGTCGCTCGACCCACGCAGCCGCTCCGTGGTGGTTGAGAGCAAGGGTGTTTCGCTGACGGCTAAGGAATTCGACCTGCTTTGGTTTCTGTTGCGGCATCCGCGGCAGGTGTTCTCGCGTCAGCAATTGCTGGATCAGGTGTGGGGCTACGAATTTTACGGTGATGAGAGCACGGTGACGGTGCACGTCCGCCGCCTGCGGGAAAAGCTGGAGCCGAACCCCAGCAAGCCGAACTATGTGCAGACAGTCTGGGGCGTCGGTTACAAGTTTGAAGTGCCGGCGGTGGACTAGAAAGTGCTAATCCGATGATGCGCCTGATTGAGCGGCTGTCGCAGAATCCACTGATCATATTCGTCTTTGTGATGGTAATCCCCATCGCCGGCGCCGTTTTCAGCGAGCTGGTCATGTTCGACCTGCCCGGGGGCGAAGTCCAGCAGTTGGTGGCCTTCATGACGATGACTGGCCTGATGAGCTCGCTGCTGTCATTCGCCTTTTATCAGCTGGGAATCTTGGAATTGTTTCGCAGCCTGCGCTGGGCGATCTGGATGGTTATCGCTCTGCTGGTGCTGATGATCTTCCTCAACGTCTGGGTGATCGCGCGCCTTACCTTCATTCAGGCTCACTATCTCACGCTTACGTCGGTCTTGCTGGTATTCGCGGGTTTGTCGGCGCTGACCATCGGCTTCTTCGCCTCCAAGACCATGACCGATCGCCTGAGCAAGCTGCATGACGCCACGCAAGCCCTGGCTCGGCGGGATTTCGCCGTGCGGCTCAAGATATCGGGCAATGACGAAATCGCCCAACTGGCCGATACCTTCAACGAGATGGCGCAGAACTTGCAGGAAGTCGAAGAACAGAAGCAGGAGCTCGAGCAGACGCGGCGCGATCTGACCGCCTGGGTGTCGCACGATTTACGCACGCCACTGGCGTCGCTGCGGGTCATGATCGAAGCTATGCTGGACGGCGTGGTGGATGATGAAGAAACCGTGCGGCGCTACCTCGACAACAGTCGTGCCGAAATCGAGCATCTCAGCCACCTGATCGACGATCTGTTCGAGCTGGCGCAGTTGGACGTCGGCCATCTCAAGTTAAATCTGCAACAAGCGTCCATCCGCGACTTAATCTCCGATACGCTGGGCAGCATGGCAACCAAGGCGGATCAACACGGCATTACGCTGATCGGCAATGTATCTGAAGATGTCGACATGGTTTTGATGGCGCCCGATAAAATCCAGCGCGTGCTGACGAATCTGGTCGACAATGCCATCAAATACGCCCAGAGCGGCGTCAGTGTCACCTTGCGCGCCTGGCGCAGCGGCGACGAAATCCGTATTGACATCCACAACAGCGGCTCGTTCATCCCGCAAGACGTCTTGCCGCGCCTGTTCGAAAGCTTTTATCGCGGCGAAGGCTCGCGCATGCGCGGGGACGATGGCGCGCGCGGAACAGGCTTGGGGCTGGCTATCGCTCGCGGTTTCATCGAGGCGCATGACGGGCGCATCTGGGCCACCAGCGTCGAGTCGGAAGGGACGACCTTCAGCTTCACCCTGCCGCAGGAGTAAATGCAAGTAAGTAATGAAAAAGATTTGCCACAGAGGGCACAGAAGTAGTTCCAACAAAGTAATGAGAATCGCAGCAGTAAGAAAGAAACT
>WTGO01000137.1 GCA_011523515.1 Chloroflexota bacterium | reverse complement strand
GGGTTAGGGGATGGGGGGGATGATCCCCATCATCGTCCGGCTGGCGCTGCGCTACATCAGTCGGCGTCTTTTCCAGAGCGCCATGTTTGTATTGGGCGTCGCGCTGGGCGTCGGCGTAGTGGTCGCCATCGACATCGCCAACAGCTCCGCCAGCCGCGCCTTTTCGCTGAGCAGCGAGAGCATCGTCGGCCGCGCCACGCATCAGATCCTCGGCGGTCCCAACGGCTTCCCAACCGAGATCTACACGCGCCTGCGTCTGGAGCTGGGCATTAGGCAGAGCGCGCCTGTAGTCACGGAATTCGTACGTGTCGCGGGCAGCGACCAGACGCTGCGCCTGCTGGGCGTCGATCCGTTGGCGGAGCCGCCATTTCGCTCCTACCTGGCGGGCGCGGGCGCTGAGACCGACTGGAATGCGCTCAATCGCCTCATCGTCGAGCCGGGCGCCGTGGTCATCAGTCAGTCCTTGGCGGGGCGGCTGGGGCTGGCGCTGGAAGACGAGCTCGAGATCAGCGCCGGCGGCCGCTTCAGCAGCGCGCAGCTGGTCGGCATCTTGCAGCCGGACAATAACGCCAGCCGCCAAGCGCTCGACGACCTGATCATCAGCGATATCGCCACCGCGCAGGAGATGATCGGCATGCGCGGGCGCATCAGCCGCATTGACTTAATCATCGACTCGGAACAGGTCGCTATGCTGAGCGCGGCGCTGCCGGACGGCATCCGCCTGGTCGATGTCAAAGAAGAAAACTCGCTGGATCAGATGATCGCCGCTTTTGAGCTGAATTTGCAAGCTATGAGCATGCTGGCGCTGGTTGTTGGGCTCTTCCTCATCTACAACACCGTGACCTTCAGCGTGGTGCAGCGGCGCGGCGCGCTGGGCATCATGCGCTCGTTAGGGACGACCCGCGGTCAGATCTTTCGTTTCATTCTGCTGGAAGCCTTCATCCTGGGCTTGGTGGGCGCGGCGCTGGGCCTGGCCCTGGGCATCATACTCGGCCGCGGCGCGGTGGCGCTGGTCTCGCAGACCATCAGCGATCTCTATTTCAGCGTCAATGTCCAGGGCATCAGCATCATGCCGGGGACGCTGGCGAAAGGCGGGGTCATCGGCGTGGCGGCCAGTCTGATGGCGGCGGCTCTGCCCGCCTGGGACGCCACGCGCACGCCGCCCGCCGGCATCATGAAGCGTTCGGTCGATGAGGAGACGGCGCGGCGCATGCTGCCGGCCATGACGCTCGGCGCGGTCGCTCTGAATCTGCTGGGAATCGCCTTGCTGGGCGCCGATGGCAGTCTGGCGCTGGGTTTCGCCGCGCTATTGTGCATCGTGGTGGGTGGCGCGCTCTTCACGCCGGCGGCGATGATCGTGGCGATGCGCCTGCTGCAACGCCCGGCGGCGGCGCTCTTTGGCGTGGTCGGGCGGCTGGCGGCGCGGGCGGTCATTCGCTCCTTGAGCCGCACGGCGGTGGCGGTGGCTGCCTTAACGGTGGCGGTCAGCGTCATCGTTGGCGTCAGCGCCATGATCGGCAGCTTTCGCCTGACCGTGGCTGACTGGCTGGAGAGCTCGCTGGGCGCGCGGATTTATGTGTCGCCGCCGCTCTTCGCCTCAAACAATCCGACGGTCGATGTCGACCGCGGCGTGCAAGCCATCGCGCTGGCTGTGCCCGGCGTGCAGGCGGTGTCGTCCGCGCGGCACGTCAGCGTCAGCGCGCCTGATTATCCCGATTTGCCGCCGCTTAATTTGCTGGCCAGCGACTTCGATATCGCCGGCGACAAGCGCCATTTCAAGTGGAGCGCGGTCGCGGCGGGGGAGCATCAAGCGGCGCTGGAAGCGGGCCAGGTGATGGTCAGCGAAGCTTTCGCCTCGCGCCGCGGCATCAACCAGGCGCGCAACAGCATCACGCTGGATACGGAGCGCGGCGCGCAGACTTTTATCGTCTTCGGCGTCTATTACGACTACAGCACCGATCAAGGCGCGGTATACATCGCGCGTTCGATTTACGATCGATTCTTCGACGATCCCTTCATCAGCTCGCTAGGTATCTTTACTGAAGAGGGCGCCGATTCGCAGGCGGTCATCGGCGAGCTGCGCGCGCGCCTGGCGGATTACGATCTGCGCGTACAGGACAACGCCAGCCTGCGCGGCGGCGCGCTGGAGGTCTTCGACCGCACCTTCGCCATCACCGTTGCGCTGCGTCTGCTGACTACGCTGGTGGCCTTCATCGGCATCTTGTCGGCGCTGATGGCGCTGCAGTTGGAGCACGCGCGCGAATACGGCGTGATGCGCGCCACCGGTATGACCGCGCGGCAGCTCACGCGCTTCGCCGTGATTCAGACTGGACTGATGGGTTTGGTCGCGGGCTTGCTGGCGCTGCCCATCGGCTTGCTGCTCTCGCTGGCGCTAACCCAGGTCATCAACCAGCGTTCCTTCGGCTGGTCGATGCAATTCACGCCGCAGCCGGGCCAATTCGTCGAGGCGCTGCTGGTGGCGCTGGTCGCGGCGCTGCTGGCCGGCCTGTATCCGGCGCTGCTGCTGGGCCGGCTCAAACCGGCGGATTCGCTGCGGCGGGAATAAGGCCTGCGATTGCCACAGAGCCACAGAAGGAAGTGCAAGTAAGTAATGAAAAGACTTACCACCGAGTACGCCGAGAAATGAAGAGGGCGCCGAGTACCATTGTAGGGGCGAGGCTTGCCTCGCCCATAATCAACGAGAGGCGCGCAATGTTCAGTCACACCGAAATCGAACAATTCCGCAGCGAGGGCTGGGTGGCCAAAGAGACCTTCTGGACCCAGTGCGAAGTTGCGGCCATGCGGCGCGAGTTGGATCGCTTGAAAGCGGTCGGCCTGCTGCGCAATGTCGCCACCGCCGGTGCCGGAGTCACGCCCGCGTCCGACCAGGTCAACTTGCAGCTCTGCCCCATGTTCCCGCACAGCGACTTCTACCGCGCCATGCCCTTCGCCGACAAAGCGATTGCGGCGGCGCGCCAGCTGATTGGCGACCCGGTGGCGCTTCATCTCGATCAGGTCTTCCTCAAACCGGGCAAACAGGGTATGGGCGCCAACTGGCATCAAGACGACGCCTATTTCCAGATTGACGACCCGCTCAAGGGCACGGCGATGTGGACGGCTGTACACGACGCGACCGTGGCCAACGGGACGATACACGTCATTCCGGGCAGCTATCGCGTGGCTTACGACCACAGCCGCGACCCCTACAGCGACCACCATATCCGCTGCTACCCGCCGGAAGAGAAGGCGCTGCCTATCGAGCTGCCCGCCGGCGGCGTGGCTTTCTTCGCCTACGGCGTGGCGCATTGTACGCTGGCGAATACGACCGAGGCGGAACGCGCAGGGGTGGCGCTGCACTTCATCAACGGCGCGATGGATGCGACGGCGAAAAGCGGCTTCCCGCTGGGCAAGCGGCCCTACCTGACCGGTACTGACGCCAGCGGCGGCTTGAACGAGCATGGCGCGGTCGTCGCGGGGACATGGGAGCGCGAGGTCGAGGCGGTGCTAGGCGAATAGACGCAGGATAACTGGAGCAATCCCAAGTCAGTTAGCGATACTCAGCATAAAGTTGTTTGTAGGGCGGCACTGTGTGTCGCCCTAGCATGCGGGAATACTCCGGTGGGCGACTCACAGAATCGCGCCTACACCAGGTCGGGTTACCGCCCCAGCTCGCGCTTGCCTAACATAATCTGGCTGAGGCACGTTCAACGCGGGCCGCCGGAGCGAGCTACTGTGGCAGCAAGCCCTGTACCACTGCTGGCAGATCCAAGTAAATGCCAAAGACTAGCGCAATCAAGAACCAAAGCAAACGTTTCACCCACTCCATGTCGGTCTCAAGGCGCGCCAGGCGACCATCGCCTCCGCCGACAATCTCAGTATTTGACCGCGTCGCTTCAGAATGAGACATTACCTTTTCGCTCACCAAGACATCCTAGCTAATGTCCGTTAATCACACCTTGATTCTACCATAGTTGCGCTGGGTCGTCTAACGCGGAGATGCCTCGACGCGCTACCGCCCCAGCTCGCGCTTGCCCAGCATAATCTGGCTCAGGCGGAACATGTCGGTGCGCGAGGTCATATCCAGGCTGATGGGCGTCACCGAGATGACCCCGTCATTCAGCAGCGCGTAGACATCACTGTCCGGCTCGGCGGCGGCGGGATCGCTATTGTAGTGATAGCCCAGCTTGGCGCTCTCGTGCAGGGCCAGCCGCTCGGGGCGCGTGGGCCAGTAGACGCGCCGGCGAGACAGCCGCGTCAGACGCCATTCAGTCTCGCTGGTCGCGCGCCAAGGCACGTCAATCTTGAGTACATCGACATCATCGGGCAAGCTGGAATGCGCCATCAGCCAGCTGCCCATTTGCCGGCTGAAATCAGCGGCGATGCTGAAATCGACATCGTTCGAATGGCTGAGATGCAGGTCGGTCGGCGTCTGCAGGCTGACGGCCAGGGAGGGGATGCCCAGGCTGGCGCCCTCCAGCGCCGCGCCCACCGTGCCCGAGATGGTGACGCCGTTGCCGGTGTTCTCGCCGTAATTGATGCCAGACACTAATAGGGCCGGCTGCTCCTCCGCCAGTTCCAGCACGGCGTGCTGCACGGCTTGGGCCGGCGTGCCGTCCACGGCGTAGGCGCTGCACTCCTCGCAGTCGATTGGCGTATCGTAGGGGAAGATGCGCCCTTCGCTGTAGTGCGGCATGCTGCGCCCCATGCCCGATTGCTGTTCGCGCGGGGCGGCGACCAGCAGGCGTCCCGCGCCGCGGAAGGCTGCCACGGCCGCCCACAAGCCGGGCGAGCGAATGCCATCGTCGTTGGTGAAGAGAATTGTCGGCTTGGCCGATGCGGTCATATGGCTGTCCTTGATCGCTAGGGGGAACGGGCGACATGGGGCAGTAGACTAAGCTATCTCTGTTAAATCAACAAGTGCCACTGCTACGGCCGCGTTAAGGCTTGATTTTGTTTTATGCCGAAGCCAACTTCTGCTGATAGTCGCGCAAGCTGTATTGGCTGATCAGCGAGAGCGGTTGAGGCAGATTATCCAGCGGAAAAAAGCCGATGGCGCTGCATTTCTCCGGCTCGCGGATGGCGCGGGCTCTGTACAGGGGGCATGATCATTGGGGCCTGGCTAATGGCGCTTAGCGGTCACAGCTTGGGTTGGCGTCAGGTTTGCGCGGAACTCATCGAGCGTATCGTATAGAATGCAGGTATGTCTCATCCCGACTGCATGCCCTATCTTGATTTAATCTCCCGCCACCTGCCAGAAATTGCCGCCGGCGGCGCGCGTATCCTGCCCGCTACCGGCCAGTTCAATGCCGTGCTTTGCCTCGACGAGCGCTGGATCTTCCGTTTCCCCAAGAGTCCGCATGCCGCCCCGGATCTGGCGCGCGAACTCGAGATTCTGCCGCGCTTGCAGGGCAAATTGCCGCTGCCGATTCCTCAGCCGCAATTCAGCGCTTTCGATGACGCGGGCGCCCCGCTTTTCATGGGCTACGCCATGCTGCCGGGCGAGCCGCTGCTGCGCCAGTGGTACGCGAAATTGCGGACGGACGCGCGCCGGGTCGAGCGAATCGCCCGCGACCTGGCCGGTTTTCTGCTGACGCTGCACGCCATCCCGCCGTCGGAGATCGGCCTGGGCGACTGCGGCGATGATGCGCGGGCAGCCTGGGCGCAATACCAGCGCGATTTCCGCGACCAGCTCTTTCCGCACATGCGGGCGGACGCGCGCCATGCCGTCGAGCGCGATTTCGCCGCTGCGCTGAGCAACGACGATATGTGGCGCTTCGAGCCTTGCCTGACGCACGGCGACTTCGGAGCCGGCAATATCCTGGTTCAGCAGGGGCGCGTCAGCGGCATCATCGACTTCAGCTTCTGCGGCGTCGGCGACCCGGCGCAAGACCTGGGCGCATTGATCGCCAGCTACGGCGAAGGCTTCGCCGAGCGGGTCTTCCGCCATTATCCGGCGCTGCGTCAGCACTTGCCGCGGGCGCGCTTTTACCGCGGCAACTACGCTCTGATCCAGGCGCTCTACGCCCTGCGTGATGATGACGAGGCCGAATTCGAGGATGGCATCGCGGACTACTCTTAGTTGCCGCGAGCTGTTGACCGAGCCGAAAACCGAAAGCCATGCTAAAGATCACTTAACCTAGTAAAATTGTTCTATACTGCAACCGTGCACACTTGGTAGATCCGCAGATGAAGATTCTCGGAGTGCTAAATCACGAAAACTTGCTCCAGTATGTGGACAATTTTCGAATTGAAATGTCCCTAAATGGGAATGCTAAGACAGATCGCAAGAACCTGGGCCAGTACTTTACGCCGATTGAAGTTGCCCAGCAAATGCTGCAATCGGTCGACTCGCTTCCTGACAACGTCCGTGTACTAGATCCGGGCGCGGGAGCCGGCATCTTGTCCGCTGCGGTGTTTATTCGCATTTTATCGTCTCGCCGAGCTGAAAAAAGAGACATAGAATTTGTCACTTACGAAGTTGACGCAAACGTATTGCCATTCCTGCGAAAGACACTGGAGATGTGCGCATCACTTAGCGCACGACAGGGCATCAACTTCAAATATACGATTCACATGGTTGACTTTATAAAGGCAGCAACTTCTAGCCTCTATTCTACGGAGAAATTCGACTTAGTAATCCTAAACCCACCGTACGGAAAAATAAAGTCTAGGTGTGAACAGTGGCGTCTACTAAAGAAATATGGTCTTCCGCGCAGCAATCTTTATGCCGCGTTCATGACGTTGGCCGCAGTTCTACTAAAGGACGGTGGTCGTCTCGTATCAATTACACCGCGGAGTTTCTGCAACGGACCATACTTTCTTCCTTTTCGCCGAGCATTCTTGTCCCAAATGTCTTTGCGACACGTTCATGTCTATACATCACGAAACAAAGCCTTTGGTGACGACGGCGTTTTGCAGGAAAACATTATTCTGTGCGCGGTAAAAGGTCTGGAGCGCGAAAATGTCAGCATTACTTCAAGTGACAGTCCGCTCGACAAAGACATGTCTATTCAGATTCTTCAGCACGATGAAGTTGTCAAGGCCAGTGACCGTAATCTTGTCGTCCACTTGGTTCGCAACAGAAATGAACGAGAAGTTAGTCGACTAGTAAACACGCTGAGGTGTAACTTGTATGATCTGGATATTCATGTTTCTACAGGACGCGTTGTTGATTTTAGAGCAAGACACTTACTGAGGAGACCAAATGAGGCGGGCAGTGTTCCGCTTCTCTTACCTGCAAACCTAGTTAATGGGTTTGTACAGTGGCCAATTCTTAGATCCAAAAAACTGAGCGCTATTGATTATCTGGGAAGCAAAGAAAAACTGCTCGTGCCTACAGACAATTACGTACTGGTGAAACGCTTTTCTTCTAAGGAGCAGAAACGACGCTTAACGGCTGCAGTATTGGATCCGAGACGCTTAGACTCGAGATATGTCGGAATAGAAAACCATCTAAACTATTTTCACAGGAACGGGAAAGGTCTAGCACCCGATTTGGCAAAGGGACTCGCAGTCTACCTCAATTCCTCTGTCGTAGATCAATATTTCCGACTGTTTAGCGGACACACACAGGTAAACGCCACAGACCTCGAGAATTTGAAGTATCCGGACCTGTCACGATTACAGAGAATGGGAGCCAGAGTTAGAGATGTGTTCCCACTTCAAACACAACTAGATCAGATAATGCTAGAGGAACTTGACATGCAAGAACCTGCTTTGACGTCCGTACAAGAGAAAATAGAGCAAGCTCTGGATATTCTGCGCACAATAGGAGTTCCGAGAGAACAGCAAAATAGGCGCTCTGCATTAACGCTACTAGCTCTTGTAGACGTAAAGCCAAACGACGACTGGTCGGCTGCGGCGGCGCCGCTACGTACGATTACCGAAATGATGGAGTATTTCCGTACCCATTATGGTACTTCGTATGCTCCTAACACGCGAGAAACGGTGCGTCGCTTTAGTGTCCATCAGTTTTTGGAAATGGGACTTGTAACACACAATCCGGACAAACCCGATCGACCCACGAACAGTCCAAACTATTGCTATCAAGTTTCCGAGCCGTTCTTGCGACTCGTTCGTACCTGCTCAAGTTCGTCCTGGGAAAACGAGTTAACCGACTTTCGTATTGAAATGAGCGACAATCTGAATGCGTTGCGTGGACGAAAACGACTGATACAGAAAATTCCCATTATATTTCCGGATGGTAGCATTGTGTCAATTTCTTCAGGCGGTCAGAATGCGCTGATCAAGCGCATTGTGGAAGAATTCTGTCCGCGATTCGCTAAAGAGGGCGAAGTTTTGTACATAGGCGACGCTGGTGACCAGGTGAGAGACGACCAGATTCGTAGATTCCAGGAGTTGGGCATCCAGCTGGATAGACACGGTAAAAAGCCCGATGTTGTTGTCTATGTAGAGTCTAAAGATTGGCTAATTCTCATTGAGGCCGTAACAAGTCACGGTCCCATTGACCAAAAAAGACAGAACGAATTGCAACAGCTTTTTTCCAGTAGTTCTGCTGGACTGGTCTATGTAACAGCATTTGAAACCAGGCGTGCAATGACCAAACACTTGAGGCAAATCTCATGGGAAACAGAAGTTTGGATAGCAGAATCACCGGATCATTTGATCCACTTTGACGGCAAGAGATTCTTGGGTCCATACAGCTAACCGTTGACCTCAATGCGTCGACCTGTATCCATTCCCGGGCGCCCAGGGCCGAATGCGAGCGGCGCAATTATGCTATAATTCTTTCTGATTTACCCACCGAGCAAAATACGCTGGATCAAAATGGCGGAAATCAGCCTGAGCGCCTACCAGGACAAATTGTCCCAGCTGTCGGCGGAGAACAAACACGACCAGGTCATCGCGCATTCGCGGCATATCCTCAAGTCCTATCCCAGGAATCTGCGCGCCTATCAGCAGCTGGCCGGCGCGCTTGTCGCGGCGGAGCGCTGGGCGGAAGCGGCGGATGTGCTGCGCCGCCTGCTGGGCGCAATGCCGCAAGACTTCGAGACGCATTCGCGGCTGGCGCATTCGTACCAGCAACTGGAACAGGTCGAGCGGGCGATCTGGCATGCTGAGCGCGCGCTGGATCAAGCGCCGAATGACGCGGCGACCATCAGCCTGATTCGCGCGCTTTATCGCCGGCATCGGGGGGAAGAAATCGACCGCATGCAATTGACCGCGGGCGCCCTGGCCCAGCAGCGCGTTCGCGGCAATCTGTTGACTGAGGCGCTGGAGACGCTGGACCAGGCCCTCGAGCGCAATCCCGAGCGAGTCGATCTGCAGCTGCGCCGCGCGCGCGTATTATGGCTGGATGGCCAGCGCATGGACGCCGCCGAGGCCGCCCTCGATATCCTCGAGAAATTACCCTACGCCATCGACGCCAATCGCATCATGACCGAACTCTGGCTGGCCGAGCAGCGTCCGGCCGATGCGCAGACTTACCTGCAGCGTATCGAGGATCTGGATCCCTATCTGGCGCATGAGATTGCCCTGGGCGAAGCGGCGCCCGAAAACCTGCTGATGACCGAAGAATTCGATGTCAGCGGCATGGCGCAGCCCGCGCAGGACATCGTCGATCCCGAATGGCTGGGCGGCGTCGACGAAGACACCGGCAGCCTGGACGCGATATTGGGGCTCGACGGCGAGCCGGAACCCGCGGGCGAAAACGTCACTGCCGATCTCGACGACTTGCTCTCTGACGAGCAGATTGATCAGCTCTTTAGCGAGTTGGTGATTGGAGAAGCGGTGGCCGAGACCAGCGAAGCAGAGCCCGGCGCCGAGCTGGAGCAGGTGCTCAACGACATGGAAGACCGCGGCTTCCTCGACCCCGCCGCGCCCAGCGCAGCTGTCGATGAAGAGGACGATGACGAAATCGAGACCCTTATGGCGCAGATGAGCGCCGCCGCTGGTGACGACGAAGACGCGCCGGTCGCTGGCTCCGAATTGGGCGAGTCGCTCGACAGAGAACTGGCCAGCTTGCTGGAAGAGTTGGACGCCGCCGACGCCGATGACGACTGGATGGCGGATATCCAGCAGGGCAGCCTGGCGCTCGAGGAGGCGGACGAGGCGCTGGAATACGTGGACGGCTTGGAGCGCGAGTGGGTCAAGGATGGCGCCGACGAAGAAGGCGCAGGCGCGCCCTGGCTCTCGGCCGCCATGCGTGAGCGGATGGACAAGGATGAATCGACCGAATTCGACTTGTTCGGCAATGACGAGCAGCTGCAGAATCTGCTCAGCCGCACATCTGATACCGAGCCGATACTGGCCAGCGATATTGAAGACTGGCTGGGCGTCGAGCAGGCGCCCGATGCCGCCGCGGCTGGCGAAAGCGCCATCGATATGGATGATGAGCTGCTGCATGCGCCGCCGTCGACATCCTGGCTGGAGACGGACGCCAACGTTGAGGACCCCAACCAGCGCAACGCCGAGCTGATCGACAGTTGGCAGTCGGAATTGGGCGAGGATGACGATGATGACGACCCCTATGTCGACTGGCTGAGCGACGACCCTAACGAGTTGAGCGATGACCTGGGCATCTTTGCGGCGAGCGCCGACGACGCGGACGATGCGGCGGTCGCGCTGCCGCAGACGGACGGCGGCTCGGCTGAGCAGGCGCGCGCCTGGGGCCTGGACGATGCCGAGCAGCTGGCTGATTTCGTCGAAGAAGGCGGCGCCGGCAGCGATGGCTCGCCCGACTGGATGAACGCGGTGGTGCCCGGCCTGGACCGCGAGAACGACGCCTCCAGCGATGATCCCAATGAATATGCGCGCCCGACGGCGGCGCGAGGCAAGGAATTCGGCTGGGTCAGCGATCTCGTGGAAGAAGAAACCGGCCAGATGACAGCTGTCGACCCGGCGGAACATAGCGAGACGCCTTACTTCCGCTTCAGCAAGCAGCCGGCCTGGCTCGTGAGCTTGCAAGCCGACGCGACCGAAGGCAGCGTGGTTGACGGGGTCTCCGCCCTCAGCCTCGACGAGGATTTCCAGGCGCTCGACCTGGACGACCTGACCTTCGACGACTACTTCAACTTCAATACGCCAACCGACAAGATGGATGTCATCAACCTGGATGAAGACACGCAGAAACTGAGTTTCGTCGGGCTCGATTGGGATGACTATTTCGACCTGGAATCGCCGACCGAAAAGACCATCGCCATTTCGCTTGATGAAAGCGCCGCGGGCGTGGAATTCGACGAATTGGGCATCGACGATGATGACTTCGATTTCGAGAGCGCTGCTGGCGGCGGAGGTCTGGATGACGGGGGCGACCTGTTTGATGACCTAGGCCTGGGCGGCGATTCGGGCGAAGATGACAGCCCCGCCTGGCTGAATTTCGATGACGCGGATCCCGATGAAACTGATCGCCCCAGCCGCGATTCGACGCTATAATCCAAATCCCTTTTTACAGCCGAGTAACGCACTGGCAGCATGAAAGACATGCCCGATGTTTGAAGACCCTGAATTGCCCGATTTCGACTCCATGTCGCAAGAGGAGTTGATCGAGTGGCTGGAACAGTTGGCCAAGGGATATAGCGAGCCCGCATCCGAATTTGTCGGGCACTACACCGGCGATGGGGACGCGAACGGCGCTGACGAATGGTCGGATTGGCTGGAGGACACCGAACCCTTGCCCCCCCTGCCCGATACCGGATTCACCGTCGAGGCCGGTTTCGAGGGCGACTTGCCGGTGGATATGACCATGCTGCGCGATGAAGACACCGCCGCAACCGCCTCTATGGATTGGCTGGACGAGCTCACCGCCGACGAAATGGGCAACGACCTGCCAGATCTGAATGCGCTGCGCCCGGGGGATCAGCCGCCGGTCGCGCTGGACGACGGGTTGGCGGTCGACGAAGCGGATGATCCGCTGGAGTGGTTGGAGCAGGCGCCGGGCGGCAATCCCGGGCACAACAACCCGCACGGCTCCCAGGAAACGGACGACGACTTCGACGAAACCTACGAAGACGATGAACAGCTCGACGACCTTGAAGACGAGAGCTTGTACCAGTCGAGCGAGGAACGCTCGCAGGAAATCCTCAATTCGCTGCTGGGCTTGGTAGACCGCGAAACCGAAAAGTATAGCACGCAGTCCATGGCGCCGGTGCCGGAATCAGAAGCCGCCGAATCGCCAGCGCCCGATGATAGCGCGGTAGCGGCGCAGCCCGCGCCCGCCGCCCGGCGCGCCGATGAATTGACGCGCGCCTTCCTGCTGCAGGACCGCGAAGCGGATCTGGAAGCCTGGTACGCCGAGCGGCTGCGGGAAATCGCCTCCCCTGGCGACCGCCGCACGCAAGCGCCGGACCTGCCTCCCCATGTAAAGCCGAGCAAGCTGCCGCCGCCCGGCTTGGCGGCCGCCATCAATTCGGCGCGCGGCAAGGTCGAGGCGGGCGAGCTGACGGCGGCGCTGCTGGATTACGAGACCCTGCTGACCACCAGCGCCGGCCTCGACTGGGTCGTCAGCGATATGCGCGAGCTGATCGCCCAGCCGCAGTACCAGGACATGCCCTCGCTGCACCGTGTACTGGGAGATGCGTTGATGCGGCAAGGACACCTTGAAGCCGCGCTGGATGTCTATCGCCACGCTTTGTCGCTGCTCTGAACTGTGGCCCACTCGCTGCCCGTGTAACGTTTGTAGGGGCGACCCGGTGGGCCGCCCGCCAGCGGCGGACGCCGCATTGCGGTCAGTCGATAGCGGCGCAGGCGCCTGAATGGATCGCCATGGACCCCGAATCTCATGCCAGCCTGCTGCGCTGGTACCGCAATCATCGCGCTGACTTGCCCTGGCGCCGCGCCCCCAGCCCCTATCACGTCTGGCTGTCGGAAGTTATGCTGCAGCAGACTCAAGTCGAGACCGTCATCCCCTACTACCTGCGCTTTCTGGCCGCCTTTCCCAGCGTGGTCGATCTGGCCGAGGCCCCGCTGGACGCCGTGCTCAAGCAGTGGGAGGGCTTGGGCTATTACAGCCGCGCACGCAATTTGCACCGCGCCGCCCGCCAGCTGGTCGCCGAGAACGAAGGCGTCCTGCCCAGCCAGCTCGATGAACTGCGCAAGCTGCCCGGCATCGGCCGCTACACCGCCGGCGCCATCGCCAGCATCGCCTTCGCTCAACCGGCGCCGGTGCTGGACGGCAATGTGATCCGTGTCATCACACGTCTACTTGACCTGCCCGATGACATCGACCAAAGCGCGACGCGGACCAAGCTCTGGCGTATCGCCGCCGAGTGGCTGCCGGTTCAGGAGGCGGGCGAGCACAATCAGGCGCTGATGGAGCTGGGGCAGAAAATCTGCCGGCCCCGGAATCCGCGCTGCGCCGCCTGTCCGCTGCGCGGGAATTGTCGCGCATATGCGGCCGGCACGCAGGCGGCGCGTCCGGTGCGCGGCAAACGCGTGCCCACGCCGCACTACGATGTGACCGCCGGTCTCATCCGCGATGAACTGGATCGTCTGCTGATCGCGCAGCGCCCGCTCGACGGTCTGCTGGGTGGCCTGTGGGAGTTCCCCGGCGGCAAGCGCGAAGGGCGCGAAAGCCTGCCCGACTGCTTGCGGCGCGAGCTGCGCGAGGAATTGGCGATCGAGGTGGACGTGGGTCAGCGTATTGCACTCGTCGACCACGCCTTCACCCATTTCAAGATTACGCTGCACGCTTTCGAGTGTCGCTATCTGGGCGCGCTGCCGCCATACAGCGAGCCGCAGGCGCTCGCAGCGCTGGACTGGGCCTGGGTGCGCGAGGAGGAGCTGGGGCGCTACAGCTTCGGCAAAGCCGATCGTCAGGTGATCGCCGAACTGGCGCGCCGGCGGGGGATGCTGCTGTGAGGTGGTGGCTTGCTTGCTCGTCTCACCACAAGATCCAGCGCGGACCTGCCACGATCGACGGCGTTCGCGGGACTTACGCACGCCGCGAGTGCTCTGGATTGCCTACTCGCGTCGCAGATTACAGCGCGGACAAGAATACCTATCGCCGCCGATGTGAAAGTTCCGCTACAATAGTGTGCCAGACATCAGGTGCCAGGAGGTAAAACATGCTTACGAAGGAACTGAAGGACGAAGTCTTGGCTCTCGATGAAAATGACAAGCTGCAATTGCTGAGGATGCTCCTGCGCGACCCGGCGATGTCAAAATATGCGTTTGACCCTATGGGATTTCGCACCAATTTTGAGGCCGCGGATATACTCCGGGAATTGATGGAAAAGGAAGCGTTAAGAAACGTGTCAAGTGTGGAGTAATGGCGCGATTTTCTTTTAGCTCCCTGCCATCAGTTCCAGGCAGTCTGATGCCGCGTCTTTCGGTCGAACTTTCAAGCGGCAGCCGAACTATTCAAGTAAATGGCCTTATCGACACCGGCGCTCCTATAAACCTGTTGCCGTATGGCATAGGCTTGGCATTAGGCGCCGTCTGGGAGGCGCATGCGCCTTTGGGAACCTTAGCGGGCGCTCTTGCTGATGTCGAGTCACGAGCTCTCGCCGTAACAGCCTCGCAGCAGTCGGTGGCCGCGGCAAGCAATGTTCCATTATGGTTCGCATGGGCAGAGAGCGATTCAGTTCCGGTGCTATTTGGGCAAGCCAATTTCTTGATAGAATTCAATGTTTGCATCTATGGATCGCAGAATGTTTTCGAGATTTGGCGCAATTAGACAAAATAGCAGCCAAAAGATCTGCGACTCCGCAACGCGCTTTATGCGAGACATTGCGACAAATTGGAGAATTCGAACTGACCCATGCTTGACACACTGAAGAAGCTGCGCCAACTCATCGCCAACCTCCTCGGCGACAACGTGCCGGTCGAGCAGGCTTGGGACCGCATCCCACCCGAATTGATGACGCCGCGCGAACTGCTCGTGCGGCGCAGCTCGCTGATCATGCTCTGGGGCGCGCTCGTCAATCTGGTAGCGGGTATTGCCGTGATCGCGCTGGCCGCGCATGCCGGCAATCAAGACCCGGCGCTATTCCTTGAGCTGCAAACTGCGCTGCTGCACGACTTCGCTATCAGCGCGGATGCGGCGGCGCTGCTGCTGGCCGCGGGCATCCTGGCCAACATGGCTGTCCTGCTGGTGCTTGCTGTGGTGATCCTGGCGCAGGAACTCTGGACGGTCTTCACCGCCTGGCTCTTGATCGCGCTCAATCTGGCGGCGCTGGTCGCTTTTGGTTTTACCCCCGCGCTGCTGACCATCGCGCCCTTGGCTGCGGTCGGTTTGATGACGCTGGGCGACCTGCGCGCTTTCCGTCTCAATCCGGTGATGGTCAAGGAATTGCGCGGGCGCATGCGCGGCGTGCGCGGCTTCGCCATCATCTCCGTCTTCCTGACACTGATGAGTTTCTTCACGCTGCTGCTCTACCTGCTGCGCATGCCCCAGGGCGGGGTGGTCGTTACCGGCGAGCTGGGGCGGCAGCTATTCATCGGCGTGCTCTTTATCGAATTGATGCTGATTATCTTCATTGTGCCGGCGCTGACGGCCGGCGCCATCACCAGCGAGCGCGAACGCAAGACTTACGACTTGCTGCAGACTACGTTGATCAGCAAAGCCACATTTGTGGTGGGCAAGATGCAGTCGGCGCTGGGTTATATCGTGCTGCTGCTGCTGTCGGCCATCCCGCTGCAAAGCACGGCTTTCTTGTTCGGCGGCGTCAGCGAGCAGGAGATGCTGCTGGCGCTGTTGGTGCTGCTGGTGTCGGCGATTACGCTGGGCGCATTCGGCATGTTCTTCTCCTCCATCACTGAACGGACGCTGGCGGCGACCATCCGTTCCTATACTGTCGCTATCGGCATCACGGTTGGCTTGCCTGTGCTGGCGCTTGTCTTGTTCCAGAACGCCTACGGCAATGTGGTCAACAATATCGCGGCCGGTGTCAGTGACAATCCCACGGTCGAGGCGACCACCATCTACCTCGACATGATCGCCACCAGCCTTAACCCGATTATGGCCACCCTGCGCTCGCAGCAGATGCTCATCGATCATCAGCAGCTGGTGACCATGCGCGTGACCCTCGCCAGCAACGGCGCGTCCATCCCGATACTCTCGCCCTGGGTGCTGCTGACGCTGACTTATTTGTCGGTTACGGCGCTGCTGGTGCTGGTGTCGATCCGGCGCATGGAGCGGCAGACGGGCTGACAGTCTTTCGCTTCGCCGCCAAATCCCGCGAAGTCGTTTTCTTAGTGCCCTCTGTGGTGCAATAATCTTTTGGTAGAATGACAGTATAAACGACCGTATGAGCCCAATCGGGAGACCCTGATGAGCAATCCTTTGCTGGAGATCCAGAAGCTCGGCCAGAGCGCCTGGCTCGATTACATCCATCGCGACGACCTGAACGATGGCGATTTGCAGCGCCGCATCGACGAAGAAGGCGTGCTGGGCGTAACGTCCAATCCGTCTATCTTCCAGAAGGCCATCGGCGATTCGGACACCTACGACGGCGCTATTCTGACCATGCTGGATCTGGAAGCGCAGGATATCTACGAGGCGCTGGCGATCGACGACATTCAGAACGCCACCGACCTCTTCCGCCCGATTTACGACCGCAGCGCCGGCGGCGACGGCTACGTCAGCCTGGAAGTTTCGCCGCTGTTGGCGCGTGATACGCAAGGCACGGTCGAGGAAGCCAAGCGCCTCTTCCAGACGGTCGACCGCCCCAACCTGATGATCAAGATTCCAGCCACGCCCGAGGGCATCCCCGCCATTGAAGCCGCCATCGCCGCCGGCATCAACGTCAACGTCACTTTGATTTTCGCCATCGACAATTATGAGCGTGTGGCGGAAGCCTTTATTCGCGGGCTGGAGCAGCGGCGCATGGCCGGGCAGGACATCACGCGTGTAGCCTCGGTAGCCAGCTTCTTCCTCAGCCGCATCGATGTCATGGTCGATCAAATCCTGGAGAACAATATCCGCGCGGCGCAGGTGCAGCAAGATACCGCGCGCATCGCCGCCAATAGCAAGCTGCTGGGGCAGACGGCCATCGCCAACGCCAGGACCGCCTATCGCTCCTTCCAGCGCATCTTCGAGGGCGAGCGCTTTGACGACCTGCGCGCGGCCGGCGCCCAGGTCCAGCGCCCGCTCTGGGCCTCCACCGGCGCCAAGAACCCGGCTTACTCCGATACGCTCTACGTCGACAACTTGATCGGCGCGCACACCGTCAACACCTTGCCGCCGGCTACGCTGGCTGCCTTCAAGAAGCAGGGCGTCGTGGCCGAGACGATCACGCAGGACGTCGGGCAATTCTTGCCGCCTGACGAAGTGCTCGACCGCCTGGCGGAAGTCGGCGTCGACCTGGGGCAGGTCACCTCGCGCCTGCAAGATGACGGTGTTGACGCCTTCATCGAAGCCTTCGAGACGCTGATTTCGCAGGTGGCGGCCAAGCGCACCCTTCTGCGCAGCGGCATCATGGAGCGCGCCAAGCTGGCCCTGGGCATTTACCACGCCTCGGTCGACCGGGCCGTTGAGCGCCTGGCGGCCGATTTCGCCAATCCGCGACTTTGGAACAAAGACGGCAGCCTGTGGAAGAACCACGGCCCGACTATGGAGAAGATCGTCAACCGGCTGGGCTGGCTCGACATTGCGACCACCATTGACCGCGAGCGCTTGGCGGCGCTGCGAGAGAGCGTCCGCGGCGGGCGCTTCGGGCATGTCGTACTGCTGGGTATGGGCGGCAGTTCGCTGGCGCCGGAAGTGCTGGCCGCTACCTTTGGTCCGCAGGCCGGCTTCCCGCAGCTGATCGTGCTCGACAGCACTGACCCGGCGCGCATCCGCCAGGTCGAAGGCGCCATCGACATCGCGAATACGCTTTTCGTCGTCGCCAGCAAATCGGGCGGCACCATCGAGACTCTGGCGCTCGATCACTATTTCTGGGAGAAGACGGGCGGCAATGGCGAGCAATTCATCGTCATCACCGACCCCGGCTCCCATCTGGAGCATATCGCGCGCAAAGCTGGCGTCCGCGATATTTTCCTCAATCCGCCTGATATCGGCGGGCGCTACAGTGCGCTTAGCTATTTTGGCATGGTTCCGGCCGCGCTGATCGGCCTGGATCTTGACAGCTTGTGGGCCAGCGCCGATACCATGCTGGCGACCAATCGCGAGAGCATCCCGTCCAATTTTCATCCCGGTCTGCTGCTGGGCGCGGTCATTGGCGCGCTGGCGGGGGAAGGCTGCGACAAGGTCACTATCTATACCTCGCAGTCGCTGACCAGCTTCGGCAATTGGGCTGAGCAGCTGCTGGCGGAGAGCCTGGGCAAAGAGGGTAAGGGGGCCTTGCCCGTAGTCGGCGCCACCATCGGCAAACCGCACGATTATGCGACCGACCGCTTATTCATCTACCTGCGCGTGGACAATGATCCGGATGTCGCCGGGAAAGACGCGGCGGTGCGGACGCTGCGCGAAGCGGGCCACCCGCGCGTGACCATCCGCCTTGCGAATCATTTTGCCATCGCCGGTGAATTCTTCCGCTGGGAGTACGCGACCGCCATCGCCGGCGCCATCCTGGGCGTCAACCCCTTTGACGAGCCCAACGTCACCGAAGCCAAAAACGCCACCAAGGCGCTGCTGCAAGTTGTCGCTGAGCGCGGAAGCCTGCCGGCCGACGCGCCGCTGATGACCCGTGAGGGTCTCGAACTCTACGCCGACGAGGTCACGCTGGAGCCGCTGCGCGAGCTCTGCCACCATCACGGCTTTGACGGGGGCGACGCCGTGCAGGTCATCGCCGCGCAGATGGCGGGCGCCGTCGCCGGCGATTATTTCGCCTTCCATATCTATTTCACGCCGGACGCGGACGAACTGCGCTTAATCGAGCGGATACAGCGGCGTCTGCGCCACGTCACCAAACGCGCGGTCACCATCGGTTACGGCCCGCGTTATCTGCACAGCACCGGGCAGTATCACAAAGGCGGCGGCAATAATGGCGTCTTCTGGCAGCTGACAGCGGATGCCGCGCCCGATTTGGACATCCCGGGCATGGATTACAGCTTCGGCACGCTCTTCGCCGCGCAAGCCGCCGGCGACTTGCAGGCACTGCACAAGCATGAGCGGCGCGCCATCCGCCTGCACCTGACGGGCGCCCGCAGCGAGGGCTTAAGCAAGCTGCTGACGGCGATTGAATTTGTGGAGTCGCGCCGGAAATAGCGACCTGCCCGTTTGATTGAAAAAAAGAAAACCCGCCTCAACCGAGACGGGTTTTGTAGTTGTAGACGAGTCTACTCTTACTCAAGCACGGTCACAGCGCTGGCCTGCATGCCGCGCCGGCCCTCAACGGCAAGGAATTCTACCCGCGCGCCTTCATCAAGCGTGCGATAGCCCGAGCCCTGGATTTCCGAGTAATGTACGAACAGATCATCGCCATCTTCCTGGGAGATGAAGCCATAACCCTTTTCGGCGTTGAACCATTTGACAGTACCTTGCAGACGTTGTTCCGACATGTTCTTGATACTCCTGATAGAGAAACGATTAACTGGGTCGTTGCCATAGTCTTGCGCATGAACGCATTCGCCCGACATGCCGAACGATGCGCGCGCCACGATGTGAGACAGGCGCGAGACAGCCGGATTCCGCACTCTTGCGCAGCTTCCACGCCGTTCACGTTGGTCTCTGGGGGACTGATGGGCGCCTGCCCACGGCGCCAATGTGGAGAAAACTAATCATGTGTTCCTGTTTACCACGTTGCGTCCATAGTGTATCAGCGGCGAACGCGTCTGACTAGGGTGAGTTGGAATCTCGTCGCTGCAATTCGCGGCTGACGTAAAACTTCGCCAAGCATTACAGAATTCTCTGCGCCCTGTGTGGAACCGGGCTAGTCGAGCCAACCCCGATAAATTGATGAATTGTAGAGGCGAACCTCGGCTCGCCCGAAATATCAGGCACGCGCTGTGGGCGAGCCAAGGCTTGCCCCTGCATCGATCCGGTAAGGTGTTGACCGATGTCCGGTGCTTGCGCGCCAGTCCGTGAAGTCTTATGGGCGCGACCCCAAATCCGGCAGCAAACGCCCGGCGACTTGGCCCAGGAATGAGCCGATCAGTATGCTGTAGAGGGGCGCGACTATGGCGTAATAGCGCGGCTCAATGCCGGAAAAGGCCGCCAGCAGGATGAGACAGGTCAGCAGCAGCGCGCCAACGCAGGTCAAGAGCCAGTCTCGCCGCCACAATGCCGCGATCAGCGCCAGGGGCGTTATGAATTTGATGGCGTTCCAGGGCGTGAAGAGCGCGCTGAAGAGCGCGGCGCCCGGCCGCCACAGCCGGTGCCCATTGTATTGCTTGCTCTCCGCCGCCTGGAATCCCAGCCGATTCTCGCCGCTCCAGGTCATCGCTTCGTAGCGGTCGAGGTACATATAATCGAAACGCGCCTCGGCCGGGTTCTGCAGCAGCGACGAGGCGGTTGTGCTGATGACGCCGCTGAGGAATCGCCCGGGCTGCGCCGCCAGCGCCTCCCACAGCAGGCCGGCCAGCAGACTGTCGACCGCGCAAGGTCCCAGATACCAATACAAATCCGCCGGGAAGTCTGTCGCGATGTCCTGGCTGATGGCGCCGGGCTGGCCGGCCAGGAAGGCTTGCCGCTCGGCGTCGCCCAGCCAGCTGTCGGGAATGCGCCAAAGGGCGAATTTGGCCGAATCGAGGTAGTCGTCGCGCGGGTTCTCCGACGGCAGCGCCAGCAGCCGCGCGTATTCTGCCGACCGCGGCCCGTTGCTGGCGCTCGGGTACAGGCCCTTCTCGTGTAAGCTCTGAACGCTGCGGAAGGCCGAGATGCAACTCAACGATGTGACGCCGGTTGACGGCAGGTGGATCAGCAGCGTGTAAGCGCCCAGGATGCTGCCGCTGAGGGCGCCGACCAGCGCAAACAGCGTGAACCGCTGGCGCAGCGGGACATGCCGCCAGAAGAATAGGCTGAGGCCGAAGACGGCGGCCAGCGGCGCGAAATTCAAACGCGCCAGGCTCATGATGCCCAGCCCGATGGCGGCGATGGCGATCAGCGCCAGGCGACGGCGCGGACTTGCTGACCAGGCCAGCTGCGCCAACCAAAGCGCGCCAACCAAGGTCAGGGCAATCAGCCAACCCGGCAGCAGCAGATGCGCCCATTGCAAGCCGAAGGGGTCGAGCAAGGCGACCAGCGCCGTGATCAAGGCGCAGCGCCGGTCAAAACGCCGCCGCAGCATGTCGTAAACCATGAAGGGAATGGCGCTGTACGCCGCCACTTGCAGCAGCAAGAAAGCGCGATCGCCCAGCCGCCCGAGGGCGCGCGTCAGATTCCAGACCGGAGACATGACAAAAGCGTAACCTGTGTTGTAGCGGACGTTGCCGATTAGCGGATTGCCCTCGGCCAATTCGCCCAGCATATAGGCTTGCGCGGCTTGATTGTCGTCGAAGTTGACCGCGCCCAGCGGATAGCTTAGAATCATCGCGCCCTGCACCAGCAAAGTCGCCAGCAGCAGCGTCAGCCAGTCGCGGCGAGCTAGCCCGGCGTTGATGCGAAGCGCTTGGCCGTCGCCGGCGGCGGATGAGCCGCTCATTGGAGGCGCCTGCCTATGCGCTTGTCTTTGGCGCTCAAGAGCAGATTCATACCCGAAAGGCAGCTGAGCCGCGTCGTACCGGTGGATGGCAAATGGATGACGAGCGTATAGGCGCCCAGTATGCCGCCTGCGATCAAGCTGACAATGCCCAGCAGTTTGAGGCGCTCGCGGCGCGGAATATGCCGCCAAAGCAAGAAGCTCAAGCCGAAGACCGCTGCCACGGGCGCGAAGTTTAGCCGCGCCAGCGTCGACAGCCCCAAGGCCACGGCCGCCAGAGCCGCCAGCTGGATCAGCAAGAAGAAACGGTCATGATTCGGGCCGAGCAAGCGGGTCAGCGCGCGAAAAGGCCACATCACAAGCGGGTATCCCGTGTTGTAGCGGAGGTTGCCAATGAGCAGATTGCCGCTCGCCAGATCGTCCATCATGAATACTTGCGCGGCCTGGTTGTCGTCGCGGCCGGGGACGGGCAGCGGGTAGCTGAAGTAGAGCGCGCCCTGCACCAGCAGGATGGCGACGATGAGCATCAGCCAGTGGCGGCGCGACGCTGGGCTGGGGAACGGCTTGGGGCGGGCGCTAGTAGCAGTGACCATGACGCCAATTATACGCGAGGCGGCGCGTCAGACCGAATGCGCCAGCTGATACAAACGCGGCGCCTGGGCGGCGATGACGGCTTCTTCGCTGCGCCAGGCGAATTGCTCGCCAACGCCGCCGTATTCGAAAGCCATCGTTTCAGGCCGGCGCCACTTGCCCTGGCGGATCTGGTCCAGCGCCCACTCAGTGACTTCCCAGTCGCTTTCGGTCATGGCGAAGTGATCTTGACGGACTCCGCGCTCATCCGGCTCCGGCAGAATGCCGACGATGTGCAACTCTCGCAAGGCATGCGCCGGCATGGAATTGAGGTAGGCCTTGACGTCCGCGCGCCCTGTGCCCTCGCAGGCGCGGACGGCATGGGCGATATCGAGCAAGAAGCCGCAGCCCGCGCGCCGAACGACCTCGGATATGACGTCGGGGTCGACCACTTCCAGAAGCAAATCATCGTTCCAGCCGGGATCGGGCGCGGGAATGTTCTCGATTACAATGTTTTCGACTGGAATCTGCTCGCTCAACGCTTCCAGATCAAGCAAGGCGCGCTCGATGACCGCCTCGACTGATACGGCTTGCGGCGACGGAAAATCGGACGCGCCCATCGCGAAATGCGCGTTGATCACGGTGGTGTCGGTCGTCTCAAGCCAGCGTCGCAGCAACGCAAAATCAGCCGAGCGCAGGCGTCCGCGGCCGGCCTGCAGCGAGCCATGTACGTACACGCTGTGAAAGTGGCTGACCCGCTCCACCAGGTCGGGCCAGTCCGGGCACTTGAAAAGGTCGACTTGTATCGCGCCGGCGCGCCATAAGTTCTCGGCTTGCGGCGAATAATTGATGGCGAATTTCATGGAACGGCCTCGCGCATGGGGACGACATCGAAATCATACACCGGCGGCGCAGCGCTTCCTCAGGCTGGCTAGCCGACGGGCTGGCGGATATGTTATCATCTTTCGCTATGCGCGGCGTAATCGATTCGAATTGATGACGACACTCTTGCTCATTCGGCACGCAACCAACGATTCGGTCAAGGCGGGCAGTTTGGCCGGCCGGACGAAAGGCGTGCGCCTAAACGACGAGGGGCGGTCGCAAGCCGTAGCCCTGGGAGAACGGCTGGCGCAGGCGCCTCTCGCGCAGCTCTACGCCAGTCCGCTCGAGCGCACTATGGAGACGGCCGCCGAAATCGCGCGGCATCATCCCTGGCTGAAGGTCGTGACGCACGCTGAAATCGGCGAAGTGCATTATGGCGACTGGCAGGGCAAGTCCATCAGCGAATTGCAGCGGCGCAAAATGTGGGAGGTGGTGCAAGAGTACCCGTCGCGCGCCCGCTTTCCCAATGGTGAAACTATGCGCGGGGTGCAAACGCGCATCGTCAACGCCATTGAAGCGCTGGCGCAGCAGCATCCCAGCCAGATGATCGCCCTGGTCTTCCATGCCGACTTGATCAAGATGGCTTTGGCGCATTATCTGGGCATGCACCTGGATGTCTTCCAGCGCATCGTGGTGTCGCCGGCCTCGATCAACACGCTGCAACTGGGGCATAGCCGGCCCTACATTATCAGCATGAACGACATCGCGCACGTATTGGCGTTGAAGCAGCCAGAGACGACGCCCGGCTGAGGCAGGCGGCTCGACCGGCCGGTGGCAGCGCGCCGCCGGTGGATGGAGGGGAAAATGAGCAACGTTATAGAACTCAATCCGGTCGATTTCGTCACCATCGGCACCATCGGCCCCAAGGGCCGGCGCACCTTCCATCTGCAAGCCGGCCAGGACAATCGCATCGTCTCCTTCACCATTGAAAAGGAACAGGCGCAGGCGCTCTCGTCGGCGATCGCGGAAATGCTGGATGATCTTGAATCCGACGGCGAGGCCCGAACGATGGCCGATTTCAGCGGTCTCGATATGGAGTTGCGCGAACCGATCGAGCCGCTCTTCCGGATTTCTCAGCTGGGCCTGGCGTATGATTCAAACGACAACAAGATTATTCTGGTCGTCCAGGAATTAGTGACCCAAGCCGACGACGATTTTAGCGAGGATGAGGATGACACCCCGCTGGACGATCTGGACGACATCGACGATTTGGACGAGTTGGAACAAGAGGAAGCGCGGGAAGCCTTCAACTTGTTTGAAAGCAGCGAGGGCGAGCCGCAAGTCGTGCGCATGTGGTGCACGCGCGAGCAGATGCGGGCGCTCAGCCTGCACGCCATGGACACGGTGAAGTCCGGCCGGCCCGACGCCAAGCAGAACGGCCGCATCATCTTTTACTGGACGTGATCGCAAGGCCCGCACTGCTATAATGAGCGTCGGTCCCGATATTGATTAACGAGGACGCCAAATGATTGCCAAGACACGCGCGATGACGGTCGCAGAATATTTCGCCTTCGACGAGGCCAGCGAAATCCGCAACGAATACATCGACGGAGAGCTTTATCCTATGCCCGGTGGAACAGCCAGCCACAGCACTATGATCGCCTATATAATCGGCGCGCTGATAAACGCATTGGCCGACAGCTACTGCACAGTTCGCTCTAGCGATCTGCGCATCAGGATCGACGAGAGCAAGTATGTCTATCCCGATGTCAGCGTGGTCTGCGGCGAGTCGCGCTTTGAAGACGAGAACGAAGTCACGCTGCTGAATCCGACTGTCGTCGTAGAAGTGACATCGCCATCATCAATGACGCGCGACCATATCAGCAAAGTCGAACTTTACGGCAGCGTGCCCAGCATTCAGGGCTACCTCATCCTCGACCAGGAGCGCGTTTTCGCGGACTGGTACAGCCGCACCGAGAGCGGCTGGCACTTGCAGCAATTCTCGGATTTACAGGACGTGATTTCGTTGGAGCCGCTGGGCTGCAGCCTGCCTCTCGCTCAAGCCTATCGCAAGATTGTTATCGAAGATTAAACTTGCCCCGACTACTTTGCGCTGGCGCTTGCCGTCACGCTACAATAATTGCTGTGCCCTCACTAGCCAGGTCAGCCGCCGATGAGCGTCACCCGCGTACACACCGCCCGCGCACTCGATGAACCGGTTTGCGTCCCTTTGGAGGAAGCGGTCGACATCATCGCAAACGGCGACATGGACGATGAAGTCGGCTTGATGCGCTGGGGCTCGAATTACACCTTCCTGGTCAACATCGTCCGCGCCGATATCCGTTTGATGGCGATCTACAAACCGCGCCGCGGCGAGCGCCCGCTCTGGGATTTCCCCGATGGCACGCTCTGCAACCGCGAAACCGCCGCCTACCTGACTTCCAAAGCGCTGGGCTGGGGCATCGTCCCGCCGACCTTGCTGCGAGACGGCACGCGCGGCCCCGGCTCGGTGCAGCTCTTCATCGACCACGACCCGGAAGAACACTATTACACCCTCGACAAAGGGCGCTTCATGCTCCAGTTGCAGCGGATCGCCATATTCGACGCCATCGCCAATAACGCCGATCGCAAGGGCGGGCACTGCATCGTCGATGAAGACAGGCGCCTCTGGGGCATTGACCACGGCTTGACCTTCAACGCCAGCGAGAAGCTGCGCACGGTCATCTGGGATTACGCCGGCGCGCCTATTCCGCCCGAGATTCTGGACGATCTGGCGGCTTTCTGCGACCGCCTGGACGAGGACGGCGGCGACTACGCGCGGACTATGCGCGAGCTGCTGTCCGGCATCGAGCTGCGCATGTTGGGGCTGCGCGTCGAGCGCCTGCTGGAGAGCGGGCTGTTTCCGCTGCCGGGCCCGGGCCCGAACCGTCCCTGGCCGGCGGTGTAGCGCTGTGTCTCTGTGGTGAATTTTACTGTACGACCTATGCTATAATCGCTGCGCAACTCCATCCGCAAACAAGGAACACCCATGCCCATCACCGCCCAGGGACGCTGGTTCATCGACGAGACCGGCCGCAGGCGCATCCTGCACGGCATCAACCTCAGCGGCGGCAGCAAAGTCCCGGCTGACCCGCCCGGCTATACTCACCTGCCCGAGAGCCTGGACGAAACGCGCGACCTCAGCTTCGTCGGCCGCCCCTTCCCGCTGGAAGAAGCCGACGAGCACTTCGGACGGCTCAAGCACTGGGGACTGGAGTTTCTGCGCTTCGTCATCACCTGGGAAGCCATCGAGCACGCCGGACCGGGCAGCTACGACGAGGACTACCTCGACTACCTGGAAGCCTTGCTGGAAAAGGCGCATGAGTACGATATCAGTCTCTTCATCGACCCGCACCAGGATGTCTGGAGTCGCTTCAGCGGCGGGGACGGCGCGCCGGCCTGGACCTTCGCGGCGGCCGGCCTGGATGTGGACAGCTTCCATCAGACCGGGGCGGCGCTGCTGCATCAGAAGCAGCCGGACGACTTCCCGCAGCTGATCTGGGCCAACAACTATTATCGCTTCGCCGCCTTCACCATGTTCACGCTCTTCTTCGGCGGCGCGACCTATGCGCCCGATATGATGGTGGACGGGCTAAATATCCAGGACTACTTGCAGGAGCGCTACATCAGCGCCTACGCCTGGGTGGCGCGGCGGCTCAAGCACCTGCCCAACGTGCTTGGCTTCGGCACGATGAACGAGCCTCATTACGGCTTGATCGGCGTGCCCGATTTACGCAGCCTGGCGCATCTGCCTTTCCAGCGCGGGGTGATGCCGACACCGGCGCAAGCCATCTTCCTGGCCAACGGCTTCGCCCAGGATTGCGCCGATTACGGCTCGCCGCTGCCGACCTTTCCCGCGCTGAATGTTGGCACGGAGCGAATCGACCCGCGTGGCGCCACGGTCTGGAAAGAGGGCTGCGGCGATATCTGGCGCGCGCAGGGCGTATGGGATGTCGATAGCGCTGGCGAACCGCGCTTGCTGCGTCCTGCTCACTTTGCCCGCGGCGATTTCACGCAGGACTTCCTCAAGCCCTTCACCCAGCGCTTCGCCGCCGGCATCCACGCGGTCGATCCGCAGGCGCATATTTTCGTCGAAGCCGAGCCCTTCCTGCCGCCGCCCAAGTACGATTCAGCCGACAAGCTGGTCTACGCGCCGCATTTCTACGAGGGCATGACGCTCTTCACGCGGCGCTTCCATCCGCTGCTCAATTTCGACTTCAGCCGCTTTCGCCCGCTGGTCGGCGAGCGCGCCATCCGCGACTATCTCAGCTGGCAATTCGGGCGCTTCCGCGGATTCGCCGACGAGGCCATGGGCGATGTGCCGATTGTGATTGGCGAGTTTGGCATCCCCTTCGATATGAACGGCGCCGAGGCCTATGACACTGGCGACTTCACGCGCCAGGCGCAGGCCCTGGATTACAACCTGCGCGCGCTGGACGACCACTTGCTGAGCTACACGCTGTGGAATTATACGCCCGACAATAGCAACGCCCGCGGCGACGGCTGGAATGGCGAAGATCTGTCCATTTTCAGCCGCGACCAGCAGCGCGACCCCGCCGACATCGATTCCGGCGGACGCGCTCTGTCCGCGGTCGTCCGCCCCTACGCCCGGGCAGTCGCCGGCCAGCCGCTGAGCATGCGCTTCGACCGGGCGCGCGGGCGCTTCACCTTCCGCTTCCGCCACGACAGCGCGGTGACCGAGCCGACCGAGCTCTACGTGCCCAATGCGCAGTTTCCGCAGGGCTACACGGTGGAGGTCAGCGACGGCGAGTACGAGATCCTGCCGGACGAGCAGCGCGTCATCTACCGCCACAGCGAGCGCGACGAGCCGCATACCATTCGCATCGTGTCCAAGACGGCGCCGCCGGCCGAGCTCTCTCCGCAGGACAAGTGGGCCATCGCCGGGCTGATAGCGCTGCTGCTGCTTTACGTGCTGGGGCGGGGACGGCGTAGGGGGAAGCAGGCCAAGCAGTGATGCGCTAGAATTAGATTGTGAATTGAGCGCAATACCGAACACAAGATGTCAAATTGTTTTCTTGTCATTGAAGGCGACGCCGCGATAGAGTTGGCGCAGTTGCACAGCAATTCGGTGCAGTTGATATTTACTTCTCCGCCTTACGCTGATCAGCGTAGCAATACCTACGGTGGTATTCATCCTGATGAATACGTTGACTGGTTTTTGCCAATCTCTAGTGAGCTCCTGCGTGTGCTAAATCCGCGCGGGACATTCATACTGAACATCAAAGAAAAAGCAGTTAATGGCGAACGACATACCTACGTGCTTGATTTGATCAAGGCGCTGCGTGAGCAAGGTTGGTTCTGGACCGAAGAATTCATGTGGCACAAGAAGAATTCATATCCGGGAAAGTGGCCTAATCGCTTTAGGGATTCTTGGGAACGGCTTCTTCAATTCAATAAATCCAAGCAGTTCGATATGTATCAGGAAGAGGTCATGATTCCAGTCGGAGACTGGGCAAAAAAGCGGCTAAACAATCTGAGCGAAACAGACAAGACGCGCGATGAGTCCAAGGTCGAAAGCGGCTTCGGCAAGAATGTATCGAATTGGGTCGGTCGTGACATGGTTTATCCGACCAATGTGATTCACATGGCGACCGAGACCGGTAACAGAGGGCATAGCGCAGTATTCCCGAGACAACTGCCCGAATGGTTTATCAAATTGTTTTCTAGACCTGGTGATACCGTATTGGATCCATTTGTAGGGTCAGGCACCACCATATTTGTTGCTCACGCGATGAAACGTTGCGCCATAGGAATTGACATCGTTGCTGAATATATTGACACCATAGAAGAACAATTTAATGCATGCGCGGCAGAAAAGTCGTGAGGACCCCATGACCTCAAGCCTACTGCAAGCAGTGCAAGACTATGTGGCAGACAATATCGGCGATTTCCACCAAAATCGCCTAGAGAAGATCAAAAAATTGCAGCTTGACGATGTACTTCGTCGTAAGAATCCATACTTATTCAGAGCTAAATCTCAAACTGTAATTCCCTTAGTTACCGGTATCATGGATGCCTTCTTGTCTTCGCAAGAAGAAGGACTGTTTGGCAATTTCATGGAAGGAGTTGCTGTTTTTGTAGCACAGCATGTGTTCGATGGATACAAACCTTCGACCGAGGAACTAGTTGGCATAGACCTAGTCTTTGAAAAACACGGAACAGTATACATAGTGGACGTAAAATCAGGGCCCAATTGGGGAAATTCCAGTCAAGTTACGAAAATGTATCTAAATTTCAGAGAGTGCAAATCGCGGCTTCAGCCTGATTTTCCCGGTAAATTGATCATTCCAGTAAACGGCTGTACATACGGAAAAGACCGAAAAAGGCGCAAAGAAGGAAAAATCAAGCAAGCGGGTGAAGTTGTCGATGTCGTCGAGTACTGGAAACTGTGCGGACAGGATTTCTGGTACTTTATCTCAGACAGTTCAGAACTATACGTAGAGATTATAGAACCGCTAGGTCATCAGGCAAAGCAAAGAAACATAACATTTCAGGAAGAATATGACAGTTTTCTCAATCGATTGGTCAGAGATTTTCTCAATAAATATTGCAACGACGACGGAAGTGTTGCATGGGATCGATTGACAAAGTTTGTTTCCTCAAGCGACAACATTGGACTTGTAACAGACTTGAATGTTGAATGACATCTGACATTCAATTAAGAGCAACATTGGGATAAGTCATGAAACACTTAGAATTTGCATGTAAGCGATTCTTGGTACTGGTTTGCGTGGTAATGAGTGTATCGTTGACCACCGCCCAAGCCCCGCCAGCCCCCGAGACCATCACGCGCGCCGCCGCGGACGACACCGCACTCGTCGCCGACTACTACCCCGCCGGCGACGCCGCCCCCGTGCTCATCCTGCTGCACATGCTCAACAGCCGGCGCGGCGCATACGACCCGCTCATTCCCGACTTGCAAGCAGACGGCTATGCCATCCTCAACGTCGACATGCGCGGGCACGGCGACTCGGACGGGAGCCGGGATTGGGACGCCGTCATTGCTGATATGGCGGCTTGGGTCGACTGGCTGGCCGAAAACGAGCGCAGCGGCGACATGGGCCTGGCCTTCGTCGGCGGCAGCATCGGCGCCAATGTCGCGCTGATCAGCTGCGCCCAGAGCGATGCTTGCCGCGGCGCGGTCGCTCTCTCGCCCGGGCTGGATTACCGCGGCGTCAAACCCGAGGCGGCGCTGGTCGATGGCCTGGCCGAGCGCATGGCGCTGCTGGTCGCGGCGCAGAACGACGCCAGTAGTTCAACCGCCATCCGCCAGATGTTCCTCAACGCCAAGGGCGATGTCAGCGCCCGCATCTACCCGGGCCGCGCCCACGGCACGCGCCTCTTCGATTCGCGCTACCAGAGCGTCAGCCGCTTGATCCTGGGCTGGCTGGCGGAGCTGTTCGCGCCTGAGGAGGACTGAGAGGCTGGTTTGCCTTTCATTCAGCAAAAATTGTAGGGGCGAGCCTTGGCTCGCCCACCGGCGACTAGTTCTTGCGCTCCCTCTGTGCCCTCTGTGATCTCTGTGGTTAAATCGCCTGTGACCCCTGTGACGAATCCGCAGAAAGGAAGAAAAATGAACTTTGATCTCGCATCAGTCGACTATATCCTCGAAACCACGCGCAGCGCGCGCAAGCGCCTGGACTTGACGCGTCCGGTCCCGCGCGATGTGGTGGAGCGCTGCCTGGAAATCGCCATCCAGGCGCCAACCGGCAGCAATCAGCAGGGCTGGAAGTGGCTGATCGTTACTGACGCCGACACAAAGGCGCGGATCGGCGAGTACTACAAGCGCTCTTGGTACGAATACGCGGGGGTGGCGCCTCGCTCCGCGCCCGGTGACGAACCCACGGCGCAGATGAAACGCGTGATCAGCTCGGCGCGCTACCTGGCCGACCACATGCACGAAGCGCCTATGATGATCTTCCCCTGTGTGCGCGGGAGGGCGCGCGACGCCAGCCCGGGCGCCAACGCCGGTCTCTACGGCTCCATCATCCCGGCGGCTTGGTCGCTGATGCTGGCGCTGCGCGCGCGCGGCATTGGCGCGGCCTGGACCACGCTGCACCTCAGCTATGAGCAGGAATGCAACGAGATCCTGGGCATCCCGGCCGACTATACGACCGCGGCCCTGTTGCCGGCCGGCTATTTCACCGGCGAGACCTTCCGCAAAGCCGACCGCGTCCCGGCGAATCAGCTCACCTACTGGGAGAGCTGGGGCGCTTCGTAGCCGGCATCGCTGCCGCCATCAACTGATCGGTGTAGGGGCGAGCCTTGGCTCGCCCACGAAACCCGGAAAATCGGTCAGGCATCGGGCGACTCACAGAGTCGCCTCTACACTGCCAGATGGTATCCCCGCCTGTCAGCCGATTGCCCCGCGTCTAACCTACGCCATGCTTGCGTTTGGGATATTCAGTTGTATAGTAAGAGTGTCGATACAGAGCAGTTCTCCCAACTGGCTGGAATAGCGATGGCGGCAGCAGAGCAGGGCGAAGCAATCCGTCGATATTATGCGACCGATCGCAACCTTCGCATACTGGAAGAGACCTACGCGCAGTACTGCGTCCCACGCACCGACTTCGTCAGCTGGACGCTGGATACCATCCGCTGGAACGGCGACGAAGCCGTACTCGATATCGGCGTCGGCACCGGCAGCCATTATGCCTGCCTGATCCAGCAGCAGCCCGATATCGACTACTTCGCCGTCGACCTTTCGCCCTATCTTTTATCACAACATCCCTGCGGCTGCGGCCGCCTGTCTTACGGTGACCCGCTGCAGCTGCCCTACGCCGATGACACCTTTGATGTGGTCATGGCCAATCACGCGCTCTACCATGTGGCTGACGTGGACAACTGCCTGCGCGAAATCAAGCGCGTACTCAAGCCGGATGGCCGGCTGCTAGCCAGTACGGACAGCCTGCAAACCACGCCCGAGCTGCAGGTGCTCATCCGCCGCGCCATCATCCTTCTGAGCGACAACGGCGCGCGGGTGCAGCCGCTATGCCTGCCCTGCGACTCCTTCGCGCTGGAAAACGGCACGCGCATTCTCGCCCGCCATTTCTACGCGGTGGTGCGGCACGACTTGCCTGTCGCGCTGGCCTTTGACGCGGTTGAACCGGCGCTGGAATACCTCGAAAGCACGCGAGACTTGCGCCAGCACGACTTGCCCGCCAACGTCAGTTGGGACGATATGATGCTGATCATGCACCAGCAGATGACGCAACTGCTGCAGCTGCTTGGCAAGCTCGAGATCAACATCGGCTTTGGCGCGCTGGTCGCCAGCGATTGCGGCGGGTTCATCAATGAGTTTGTCGCGCGCGAACAAGCGGACGCCACCAAGTATTCGCTCAAAACCTGACCTCCGCTGCGGCGGCGAAATTAAACTGAAATTTAACCGCAGAAGAAATTCCAAGTAAAGGTCGGCCGTAAAGTCACGAATTTAGCAGAGGGCGATTCACAGAATCGCCCCTACAATGTCCCGCATTTTCTCACAACTCAATTGGAACCACAGAGATCACAAAGAGCACAGAGGAAATGCTCTGCTCTTGAAGGGATCGACCCTTCGGTTGCTCCGCAGCGATGTTCCTGCTTTAAGAAGAAAGCGCTGGGAACAATTGATATTTTCCTTTGTGTCTTCGTGTCTTTGCGGTTAAGAACGGTTTCGGGCGACCGCCTCCGCACACAGCCGATTAGTGGCGCGATTCCTGCGCAACTGCTAATCTCCCAGTTATGTCCGTGCTGTCTTTCGGTGAATTGCTAATCGACTTTGTCGCCCTCGAAATGGGTGTGACGGTCGGCGCTGCTTCGGGCTTCGTCAAAGCGCCGGGTGGCGCCCCGGCCAATGTCGCCGCCGCGGTCGCCCGCCTGGGCTATAGCAGCGCTTTTATGGGGCAGGTCGGCGATGATCCCTTCGGCCGGCACTTGGCTGCTGTGCTGGATGCCGAAAATGTGGATATCGCTGGCCTCACCTTCTCGCAAGAAGCGCGCACCGCCCTGGCTTTCGTCTCCAACACCGCCGATGGCGACCGCAGCTTCATGTTCTACCGCCATCCCTCGGCCGATATGCTGATGACGCCCGAAGATGTCAAGCCCTCCGTCATCGACGCCTGCGCCGCTTTCCATTACGGCAGCATCACCTTCATCCACGAGCCGGCGGCTTCGGCGCTTCTGAAAGCGATCGACCACGCCGTCGCCGCCGACAAGTTCATCTCCTACGATCCCAATCTGCGCTTGCCGCTCTGGGAAAGCGCCGCGGCCGCCAGAGCTGGCATGCTCAGCGGCCTCGATTACGCCAATCTGCTGAAGATCAGCGACGAGGAGCTGGTCTTCTTGACCGGCGGCGCTGACGTGACGCCGCTCTGGCGCGAGCGCATGGACATGATCTGCGTCACGCGCGGAGCGCAAGGCGCGGTCGCGCATCTCAAGGACGGGACGATGATTGAGCACGGCGGCTATGCCGTCAAAGCTGCCGATACCACCGGCGCGGGTGATGCCTTCGTGGCGGCCATGCTCATCGGCATCCTGGAGAACCGTGACAACTGGCGCGCCCAACTGCCTGATATTCTCGACTTCGCCAATGCCGTCGGCGCCATGACTTGCCTGCAGAAGGGCGCGATTCCCGCCCTGCCCACCATGGCGCAGGCGCGAGCGTTTCAGGCGGAATTACGGTAGACTGAAAGTGTAGGCGAGCAAATGAGGCTAGGCTGGTCAGTAATTTGCAGAGATTACGGAAAGCTTGACGACGGCACAATAGTGCTGCACAGGGTGTTCACGGATACAATTCTTGAGCTTGCGTTGCCGCAACCTGGACCAGCATTGGCGCCGCTAGATCCGACCTTTGCTCTTGTATCATACTGGTATAAGGAATCAGACACGGAGTCGAGAGTTCACCCGGCCATCTTGCGCATTTCGGCGCCCGATGACAATCAAGAAATTGGACGACTGCAATTCAATATTGATCTGAGAGATTCGAAGAGTAGATTGACGACATTCCAGTTTAGACGATTCAGATATGTCTCCGATGGCCTATATGAGTTCCAGATTGAGGCGCCAGAATTTGGAGATTGGAAAGTTACATCACACAATGGTTTGAATGTAGTTGGGAAAGTCCGGTGAGTTGGCGTCAGATGGGAGGGCGCAATATGAGAGAAAATAACATTGCAATCTCGAATACACCTATTACAGAATATGTCGTGGACGGGGAGAAGATTTATCCTAAACAGTCGCCGCCTAGGGACAGTACTGCCACAGCTGCAAAACCAGCTGATCGTCCCAAGGGTTTGGGAACGCCGAAGCCTCCTCGGAAGGAAAACGGGTAGACCTTGTTGAATGCTCCTCTATTGAGGAGTCCTGCCTTTGCAAAAGCGACATTCGTTGGTCGCCTCGGCCACCAAGGTCATGAGTGCGCTAAACTCTGCAGTGATCGCATCGCTGGTCTATTTTGCCAGGATCGGGAAGCCACGTGAGCAAACCAAACATCATTCTGATACTCGCCGATGACTTGGGCTACAGCGATATCGGCTGCTACGGCTCGGAGATCGACACGCCCAACCTCGACCGACTGGCGGCCGCGGGCGCGCGCGCTTCTCACAGATGTACAGTTTCGCGCGCTGCTGCCCCTCGCGCGCAGCGCTGTTGACCGGCCTGCACCCGCACCAAGCCGGCGTCGGCCACATGATGGACGACAACGGAACGCGCGCCTATCAGGGCTACCTGCGCGACGATGCCGTGACCATCGCCGAAGTGCTGCGGGGCGCGGGTTACCGCGCCTTGATGGCCGGCAAGTGGCACGTCGGCGGCTTCTTGCCCGCGCGCGAGCCGGAGAGCTGGCGCCCCGGCGCTCCCGGCCACCCGACGCCAACGCAGCGCGGTTTCGACCGCTTCTATGGCACGCTGGCCGGCGCCGGCAGCTTCTTCCACCCCCACGCGCTGGTTGAAGACGGCGAGTTCGTCGCCGATTATCCCGACGACTTTTATTACACCGACGCCATCAGCGACAAAGCGATCGACATGATTGACGAGGCGCATCAGGATGAAATGTCCTTTTTCCTGCACCTCGCCTACACCGCGCCCCACTGGCCCCTGCACGCCCCGCCCGAAGACATCGCCAAATACGAAGGCGCTTACCGCGGCGGCTGGGACCGGTTGCGCCAGCAGCGACACGAAGAGCTCAACGGCCTGGGACTGCTCGATCCGGCCTGGAATATCTCGCCGCGCGATGATGACTCGCATCCTTGGGCGGACGAGAAAAACGCCGATTGGGAAGACCTGCGCATGGCCACCTACGCCGCCATGATCGACCGCATGGACCAAGGCATCGGCCGGATCATGGCTCGCTTGGAAGCCCTGGGCATCGCTGATGATACGATGATCATCTTCCTGTCCGACAATGGTGGCTGCGCCGAATACCTGGCGGAAGACGGCTGGATCAACTCCTACGTGCCCAATCTGCCCGATGGGCGTCCGGTGCGCATCGGCAACCGCGTCGGCATGCGCCCGGGACCGGCCGATACCTACATGAGCTACGACTTGCCTTGGGCCAACGCCTCCAATTCGCCCTTCCGCCTCTACAAGCATTGGGTGCACGAGGGCGGCATCTCCTCGCCCTGCATCGTGCATTATCCGGCCCTGATTGACCGGCCGACCGTCGTCCACAGTCCGATTCAATTTATCGATGTGCTGCCGACTTTCGCCGAGCTGGCCGGGGCGCGCTATCCGGGCGAATACGAGGGTAATGCGATTCAGCCGGTCGAAGGCGAGAGTTTCCTGCCGGCGCTGGCGGATGGCGACTGGCGGCGCGAGCGGCCGCTCTACTGGGAGCACGAAGGCAACCGCGCCGTCCGCGTGGGCGATTGGAAGCTGGTCAGCAAGCACCCGCAAGATTGGGAGCTCTATAACATGCTCGACGACCGTACCGAGCTAACCGACCTCAGCGGCGGCGAAAGCGAGCGCGTCCAAACGATGAGCCGCCTTTACGATGCCTGGGCCGAGCGCTGCGAAGTCCGCCCCTGGCCGCTGGTGTGACGGGAAATCAAGCTCGCATCGGCGCCCGCGCCCACACACATTACCTTGCGATGTAGGGGCGGGCTTTGGCTCGCCCGCCGCTCCCAAGTCCGCTTGCCTGGCTGTAAGATTATGTTAATATCTCTCTAGGAATTCACGCCTTGCGAAGGGGAAATTGCCATGTACACCGCACCCTTGACCATCGGCATCGAAGAAGAATATCAATTGATCGACCCGGCTACCGGCGAATTGGCGGCGGTGGTCCAGCAATTGCTCCACGACGAACGCATCCGCCAAATCGGCGACCAGGTCAAGCCGGAGTTTCTGCAATCGCAGATCGAGATTGGCAGCGCCATCTGCCGCAATGTGCAGGAAGCGCGCATGGAATTGGTGCGCCTGCGCCGCGAAGTGGATACCGTGGCCGAGCGCTATGGCTACGGCATCCTGGCCGCCAGCACGCATCCATTCGCCAAATGGGAAGAGCAAGAAGCCAACCCGGGCGAGCGCTATCAAGACCTGAAAGATTACATGCAAGAGGTCGCGCGGCAGATGCTGATCTTCGGCATGCACGTGCATGTCGGCTTCGGCGCCAGCCCCGAACAACTCGACTTGCTGATCGACATTCAGAATCAGCTGCGCTATTTCTTGCCGCACCTGCTGGCTTTCTCGACCAGTTCGCCTTTCTGGCACGGGCACCCCACCGGGCTGAAGAGCTACCGCAGCATCATCTTCGAGAACCTGCCGCGCACGGGCACCGCGCCGATTTTCAACTCCTTCAGCGATTACACCCATCTCATTGATACCTTCGGGCAAGTGGGCGCGCTGGGCAAGGGGCGCAGCGACGGCAAAGCCGACTACACCAAGATCTGGTGGGACAGCCGCCCGCACGAGGACTTCGGCACATTGGAAATCCGCATCTGCGATATCTGTACCACAGTGGACGAAGCTGTGGCTATCGCCGCGCTGGTGCAAGCCCTGGTCGCCAAGCTGATCAAGCTGCGCAACGAGAACCTGAGTTGGCGCATCTATCCCAATGAACTCATCGCCGAGAATAAATGGCGCGCCGTGCGCTGGGGACTGGACGGCCAGCTGATCGACTATGGCAAACGCGAGGCCGTGCCGATGCGCTTCCTGGCCAAAGAATTGCTCGGGGTCATTGATGATGTCGTCGACGAGTTGGGCTCGCGCGAAGAGATCAACTACGTCCATACTATCTTGGAAAAAGGCACCAGCTCCGACCGGCAGCTGGCCGTCTACAACCAGTGCAAGTCCGACGGCGCGACCGATGAGGAGGCGCTCAAGGCGGTGGTCGATCACCTGCGCGCCGAGACCCTGCGCGGCGTACGGGACTAAGCAAGCATGAGTTTCGAGCTTCTAGACTTCAAGATTCCTTTGCAATCGGCAGACTACGATGCCTGTTCCCGGTTTGTTATCAATTCCATCGAGGCAATCATAAGTGAAGCTATTCATGCAGGAAAAAACAAGATAATCATAAACACGAACCTCAAGCTTGGTCTTCCAATGGAAAACATAAACAAGATTGCTGGACCGTTTGTCGAAGCCTGGGCGGTCGAAGTTTTTCATGCAGTCTTGGAGGACGCAAGCAATCGATACTCGTTGATCCATGTTGAGGCCGTAGAACGCTTGCATATGGCTGACGTCATCCTTCAGTTCAAGATGGAAAGAAATATCGAAAGTGGGGTATCCGCAGATGTCGATGTTAAGGCAACTGCCGAAGATATATCTTCAAGTGGAAAATCACCGAATATCACTTCCTTTGCTCGGATTCGTACCGCATATGTCAAAGACCCCGACTATATCTTTGCGATCTTGTCCCTCAAGCATCGGGTATACTCATCTCGTAACAACATTTCGGGTCTTATGGACGGAACCATGGAAGTTGTCGCATACAATGCGTAAGATCTAAAATACATAAGTTCAAAGGACTTCAACTGCAATCCCGCCTTAGGGACCGGTCAGATTCAGATCCGTGACATTCACTACGTTGAGCAAGAAGAGCGAACGACATGGGAGTTTTGTCAGATACTAGATCGCAAGTATCTGCATTCGTCTAAGCGCACATTTGAAGAGTGGCTGACACTCGCCAACAAGCATGGATGGATAAAGAGCAGTGATTAACCAAAACCTCATCTTGGGAGACGCACTCTGTGAGCTTCCGAAACTTAAATCTGGATCGTTTGACCTGATTATTGCGGATCCTCCGTATAATCTCGGCAAGAACTATGGAAATAATCTCGACAGTCGCAGTTTCGATGGTTACCTGGAATTTACACAGAGTTGGCTCAGTGAGGCGTCACGATTACTAAAATCGCGGGGCACAATTTACGTGTTCATGGGTTTCCGGTTCATTGCATACCTATATGAAATCCTCGAACGCGAACTGGGAATGCACTTTACCAATTGGATTGTGTGGCACTATACGCAAGGCGTCGGGAAAACTAAAGGATTTTCCCCTAGACACGATGACATTCTGATGTTCACAAAGTCGCGGGATTTCGTTTTCAATCTGGATGCAGTACGTGTACCACAGAAGTACTATCGCGAGCGTAACAATATGCGAGGAGCTAATCCCGGCGATGTATGGGAGTTTTCCCATGTCCACTATTGCAATGACAATAGACAGAATCATCCGACTCAAAAACCTGAAGGACTAATCGAGCGACTCGTCCTTGCTTCCAGCAATGAGGGTGGCCGTGTTCTTGATCCTTTCTTAGGTAGCGGGACAACACTCCGTGTCTGCCAGCAACTCAACCGAATTGGAACTGGAATTGAGATAAATCCCGATTATCTCACGATAGCGCAGGAACGTTTGCAGAGCGACTTTTCGGGATTCGATAGCGTCGATCCACGGATGAAACGTGTTCCACTGGATTTGCGCAATGAATCAATTCGGAGGTCGTATTTAGCAGATCACAAGCGCTGGTTTCTAAACAACCATATCAACGCTATTCGAGACTTCGAGAAATCCGTAGAACGACTTTACTCAGATGGAGTCTGGAAGCCCGCGCAGAAGAAGCTCATCTAAAACGGGTGAGATTATTCTTTCTTAGCTTTTATCAGGCGCCTTGGCCTGGTTGCGCGTGTAGCGCATGCTCAATTCCGGCTCCGCCATCTGCAGGCGGCGCGGCGGCAGACCCTTCGCCACCGCCTCCAGATCGTCGACGACCATCTCGCCCAATTCGACCATGCCCTGCGTCACTGAGCCGGCGCGATGCGCCGAGAGCAGCGCGCCTTCAGCCTGCCGTATGGGATGATCCGCCGGCAGCGGCTCCACCGGGAAGACATCGGTCGCCAGCTTGAAACGCCCGGCCAGCACCAGCTCGGTCAGCGCGTCGAAATCGACCACATGCGCCCGGCTGGCCAATATCAGCACCGCGTCGTTCTGGATGAGCTCCAGCAATTTGCGCGTGAGCATGGCGCGGTTCTCGCGGGAGGGGACGGCCAGCACAAAGATGAATCGCGAGCTCGCCAGCAGCTGCTCCAGCGGCAGCGGCTCGACGCCTTGGCGGCGCAGATAGCCATCGCCCAGCCAGGGGTCGTAAGCCGAAATCGTCACGCCGAAGGGCCGCAGCAGCGGGTGCAGCGCGCGCGCGAGGCTGCCGTAGCCGATCATGCCCACCGGCTGATCATAGAGCAAGTAAGTGCTGACGTTGCCATACCAGAGATACTTCTCCTCGCCGGCGCGCATCAGGCGGTCGCCAAAAGCGATCTCGCGGCAGGAGGCGATGGCCAGGCCCAGCGAGAACTCGGCCACCTGCCGCGCGAAACCCGGCGCAGCGCTCAAGACGCGGATGCGGCGGCGATAGCATTCCTCGTAATCCAGCCCCTGGGGGAAGCCGCCCGAGACATCCATGATGGCTCTCAGCTTCCCGGCGTGGTCCAGCACATCGCCATAATGCCAACCGGCGCAAATTACCGCCTCGGCATCCGGCAGCGCGCGCAGAAACTCGTCCCGGGGCATGCGCTCGTCCTGGCCCCAGACCACGTCGACCAGGTTATGCAGGCGCCGCTGGTCTTCTGCCGAGAAGATCTCGTTCATGCGGCGGAAATGGGGATCAACAATCACTTTGCTTTTCATACGCGCCTCTAACTCAAATGGAATGTCGTGCTTGTCGCACACGAGGATC
>WTGO01000075.1 GCA_011523515.1 Chloroflexota bacterium | reverse complement strand
ATTCTAGTTTACTTTGTGTAAGATTTGCAGTACCGGACAAGCCTTGTAGGGGCGATCTATGGGTCGCCCTTCTCCGTGATAGCCAGCGCCTGGCCCGGGCGAGGCAAGGCTTCGTCCCGGCAGAATTCCGCTGTGCTCGCTGTGCCACTGTGGTGAAACTGATCTAGCCACATCCTCCGCAGCTGCTGTATTGACGCGCCGCCGTCCAGGGACTATACTGCGGGACTTGGCGCTCCTTCGAGATGATGAGTCGGGCCCCTAGCGGCAGAAAATTCCGAACCGTGTCAGGGCTTAACGGCAGCAGCACTAAGGAAAACATCTGGGTGTCTTGCGGTTACCTGACTCATCTTTTTGAAGGAGCGCATTTCTTCCCCCCTGGCCGCGCCCGTTCTCAGCGCAGGCTGACGCGAATCTTGCCCTCGTAACCGCCGTTTGCATGGCTGAGCAACGCCGTATACACGCCAGCATCGGGCAATTCGTAGCTGCTGATCAGCGCGTCCAGTTCGCCGCCGCTATCATCGTCGCCGACCAGCGGCGCGCCCTCACTGTCGAGCAGCGCCAGCAGCGGATCGACGCCTGCGCCGAGAAAATCCCGCGCCGCAATCGTGACCAACTGCCCGGCCTCGCCCGCAAAGCGAAGCCGCGCCACCAAACCCTGCGCCATCTCCAGGGTGACAGTCGCGCCGAATTCAATCTCCAGCTCGCTGGACTCGCGCTCCAGCAGCGTCATCCGCTGGAGAAAGTCAGCACCGGCAGGGCGGGTTCGGTCGGTCTCGGCATAGATTATGCCGCGCGCCAGATAATAGTCTTGCATGTCCGGCTGCAGCTCCAGCGCGAATGACAAATCAGCCAGCGCCTCGTCCAGCATGTCCTCGCTCTTCAGGAAGGTGGCGCGCGTGAAATAGGCGTAGCCCAACTCGGCTGGTATCGACCCCCGTTCAAACGACCCGATCGCCTCAGTGAGCGTATCAATGGCGCGGCTGCTTGCCCCCTGAGTATGCTCAAGGCGCGCCTTGACGATGACGAGGTACAGGTCGCGCATGGCCGGGTTCACATCGCGTTCGTGCAAACTCGCCAGGCTGGAATAAGTCTGCTGCGCGCGCGGATTATAGAAGAGCGAGCGCTTGAAGTCGCTCAGCGCCTGCCGAGGGTTGCTCTGCTTCAAAGCCAGCTCGCCACGCAAACGCCAGAAGCCGCTGTCCCAAGGGCGGATCCGCAAGACCGCTTCGTAGTCGCTCAGCGCCTCGTCGAGCTTTTCCAGCCGTTCGAAGGCGAAGCCGCGATAGTAATGCGCTTTCCACGATTCTTCGTCCGATTGCAATATGCCGTCGGCCAGCGCGATAGCCTCATCGTATAAATTTTCTTCCAGTAGCAGCAACAGGTCTTCCAAGGCCTGGTCGATTTCGAATTCTTCTGGCAGTGCAGTCGAGGCGGGCGTCGGCGTGGGCATGCCGATCGCCCAGCTGGTTTTGGGCGCGACCAAGCCCACAGACATGCAGACGCAATACAACAGCGACAGCAGGAGCAGCTCTTGTTTGGGCATTAGCGGGAATCCTGAGCCGACATGCGCCACCGGGCGTTAGCGCAGCCGGGCCACGGTAATCGTTTTATTGAATTGTACGCAGAAGACCACCGCCGATTGATAGACGCCCAAGTCGTGATCATCGGGCAGGAAGTAATTCTGATCGCCCACATTGCCTTTAAGACGTCCCAGGTCCAGCGAGCTTCCCTCCAGTTGCAGAGCGCTCAGGGGTTGCGGATCTTGAGCCAGGTAAACGCGTACGTTCCTGCCCGGCGCCGAGACAAAGTCTTCAAAGCGCAGTATACGTCGCGCATCCGGCAGCTCGTAGATGGTCGCGCGGCCCGCGCCCCAATGCAGCGCGTCAAGCTCCTGAAACTCGCCGCTGACCAGCGCGCGCGCCTCCTTGACTGCCTCAGCATTCTCTTCCGCTGGCGCCAGCTCGTCATCAGCAATGGCGACGAGCACCATCTCCAGCGCCATATCCGGGCTGCGCTCATGCATATCCAGCAGAGCCTCCCGCCTGGCGCGCGGCAAGGCCAGGAATTCGTCTTGCAAGTCGATTTTCAGACCGGGAAACGCGTCATTCTCCCCGCGCTGGCGGAAGTAAAGACGCCAACTGGGGAAGGTCCAAACCGCGACTGCGATCAGCCCAACCAGCGTCAACAGTAGCAAGCGAAATCGTAACTCCATCACAGCCTTGTCCATTGCAGGCGACAGTCAGCATTTGCGCGCCTATCTGCATTGTGGCATAGCGCCGATTTCGCGGCAAGACCGCGCCACACCCACGTCTTGTAGGGGCTACCTATCGGGTTGCCCGCGCGCAGTCTTTTCATTTCTGCATCCACCATCGCTTCGCACTCTGCTAGAATAGCCAGAATTGTCAAACTTCAGGTCAAGACTGATGCCCTTTCGCTTCGAGTGGCGCGACGAAACCCAGCGCGCCATCTGCTACATCGCTGAAGGCGATTGGAACTGGAAGGACTATCATCATGCGGTTCGCGCTTCGGCATTTACGTTGATGTCCGCCGAACATCCCGTCGACAGCGTAATCGACCTTCGCGGTAGCGCGCGACAAACACTGCCCGTCGGCGCCGCGGCCCACCTGCGCAGCTTCGGCCGCATAACCCAGGCCCGTTTGACCGGCCGCGCCGCTGTCATCGGCCTGCCCGCCCTTGAAGTGGAAGGCATGCGCGATGGCAAGCTGCCCACTGCCGACGGGTTCGTGAAGTTCGTCGCGGGTGAAGCAGAGTTGGCGGCGCTGCTCACAGAGTGGGCCGATAATCCGTCCGCGCTCTAAAGGTCTTCGTGCGTGACCGCAGGCGTCGCCGGCAGCGTCACGATGACCGGCAGGCATAGCAGCGATATCAGGGCCGCGGCGATGAAGGCGTTCTGCAAGCCTAGCGCATCGCCCAACGCGCCCACCATAATCACGTTTATCGCGCGCACGCCGAAGGCATAGAACATGAACACGCCGTTGGCGGTGGCGCGGTTCTCCGGCAGTTGATCCTGCACCAGCGCCAGAAACACCGGCGACACCGAAAGCGCCGTAAAGCCCAGGCCGATGAGCAGCGGAACCATCAGCGCGCCTTCGACATGCACGAAGATTAGCATGAGCAGCGCCGAGCAAGTCGCCGCGCCCGCCACCATCTTGCGCCGACCAAAACGGTCGCTGAGCGTGCCGCCCAGCAGCGCGCCGCCAACTCCGGCCAACTCATACAGCGCCAGCGCTCCCGTCGCCAATGTCAGCTCGAAGCCACGGATATCAACCAGGTAGACGACCATGAAGATGCCCAGGCTGCTGGCCGCCATATTGCGCAGCAGCATCACGCCCAAGAGCGGCGCGAATACCCGAGCGAAGCGTTTCAGCATAGGTTTGCTCTTGACTTTGCGGCGCTCTCGCTTGGCCGAGACATCGCGCAGCCGCCAATACAGCACCGCGCTCGACAGCCAGCCGAAGAACATCAGCCGCCACAAGCCTTGCATGCCCCATTCGGTCACGCCAAAGCCGACCAGCAGCGGCCCTACCGAGCGCGCCAATTCGCCCGCCGCCATAAAAAAGCTCATGCCGCGCCCGACCTTGGCGCCCGCCACATGCGCGATCATCGCCGGCGCCGGCGCGTGGAAAGCCATAATGTTCACGCCCACGCAGAATAGCAGCAGCGCCGCCGTGCCATAAGTGGGCATGAAGCCGATCAAGGTCGCCAGCGTCGCCGTGATGGCCGGCGCGAAAATCACCAGATAGCGCACCGAAAAGCGGTCGGCCAAATAGCCGATCAGCGGGCCCAGCAAGGAGGGCGCTTGCATAAAAACGGGCAGTGAACCCGCCATCAGCAGCGTCAAACCCAGCTTGTCGATCAAAAGCGGCAGCAGTGGCGAGATAAAAGCGGAGTAGACATCGTGCACAAAATGTCCGCTGCAAATCAGCAGAATGCGCCCGTAATCGAAAGCCGACTGGCGCTCGGCTTCGCTGTCGATTTCCACTGCGCTTGATGACATGGGGCGTCCGTTCGGCGAATGCCAATTAGCGCGTGATTATAACGCATATCAAGCGCTTGCCCATTGGGGCGCTCCGCGCGCAATCCTGCTATGGTCTATTGTGCTTACGGGCGAGCCGGTGGCGCACCCCTGCTGAGGGCACTCGACGTTGGCAGGCAGGATGGGCTTGGACTGTGGTCGAGAGTGTGGCTATGTTAAACTGAAGCCATGAAAAAGACATCACAACCCTTCACCAATCGGCGCTACCTTGACGCCATCGACGACCATATCGTCATCTTTGACGGCGCCATGGGCACCAGCATCCAGTCCTACGATCTCACGCCGGACGACTTCGGCGGCGAGCAGTATCAGGGCTGCATCGACTATCTCGTCATCACCCGGCCGGACATCACCCGCGAGATTCACGAATCCTTCTTGCGCGTCGGCGCGGAAGCGGTCGAAACCAATACCTTCCGCGGCAATCGCCTGACGCTGGCGGAGCATGGGCTGGGCGAGCGCACACTCGAGATCAACCGCGCCGCCGCCAGAATCGCCCGCGCCGCCTGCGACCAGCTTGAACGCGAAACCGGCATGCCGCGTTTCGTCGCCGGCAGTATGGGGCCCAGCGGCAAGCTGCCATCGGGTGATGACCCTGACCTAAGCGACATCAGCTTTGGCGAGCTGGCCGATCTCTTCCAGGAGCAAGCGCAGGGTCTGGTCGAGGGCGGCGCTGACCTGCTGCTGCTGGAGACCAGCCAGGATATCCTGGAGGTCAAGGCGGCCATCCACGGTATCAGCCGCTGCTTCGCGGCCAGCGGTCAACGCATCCCGCTGCAAGTGCAAATTACCCTGGACGTCAGCGGGCGTATGCTCTTCGGCACGGATATCACCGGCGCGCTGGCCACGCTGGAGCCGCTGCCGATTGACGTGCTGGGCATGAATTGCTCCACCGGGCCCGAATACATGCGCCTGCCCATCCAATACCTGATCGAGCGCTCGCCTTATCCCATCAGCGTCTTGCCCAACGCGGGCTTGCCCATCAATGTGGACGGCGAGGCGGTTTATCCCATGCTGCCCATCCCTTTCAGCGAGCTGGTGGGCGAATTTGCGCGCTGGGGCGTCAACGTGGTCGGCGGCTGCTGCGGCACGACGCCCGACCACATCGCCAAACTCTTTCAGCAGGTGCACGGCGCGCCTTATTCCGACGTCCTGGCGCGGAAGCAAGCCCGACAGGCGCCGCTGCGGCGCGAGACCATTATTCAGCCGCGAGCTTCCAGCGGCATGACCGCGGCGCGTATGATGCAAGATCCCGCGCCCACACTGATTGGCGAGCGCGTTAACAGCCAGGGCAGCCGCAAGGTCAAACGCCTGCTGCTGGAAGACGACTACGACAGCATCGTCGATATCGCCGTCGGCCAGGTGGAGCGCGGCGCGCACATGCTCGATGTCTGCGTCGCCCTGACCGAGCGCGATGACGAAAAAGAGCAGATGCGGCAATTGGTCAAGAAGCTGTCAATGGCGGTCGAAGTACCGCTGATCATCGACACCACCGAAGCCGATGTCGCCGAAGCCGCGCTGGCGCTATACCCGGGCCGCGGCATCATCAATGGCAACAACCTGGAAAACGGCCGCGAGCGCATCGACGCCATCTTGTCCATTGCTGTCAAACATGGCGCAGCGGTCTTGTCCATGACCATCGACGAAGCGGGCATGGCGCACACGCGCGCCCATAAGCTGGAAATCGCCCGCCGCATCACTGATATCGCGCAAAGCGAATACGGCATGTCGCCCGAAGACCTGATCTTCGACGCCTTGACCTTTCCCTTGACCACCGGCCAGGAAGAATTGCGCAATGACGCCGTCGAGACCCTGGAAGGCATTCGCCTCATTAAAGAACAGATCCCCGGCGTTATGACCGCGCTGGGCATCAGCAATGTCAGCTTCGGGGTGGGGGCGGCGGCGCGCGGCGTGCTCAATAGCGTCTTTCTTTATCACGCTGTCAAAGCCGGCCTGGATATGGCCATCGTCAACCCGGCCCATATCACGCCTTATTTCGAGATTCCCGATGACCAGCGCCAGATCGCCGAAGACCTCATTTTCAACAGCGATGCCGATGCGCTGCCGCGTTTTATTCAGTACTTTGAAGACAACGAGGTGCAAATCGCGGGCGCGGAAGCCATCGACCCCACCGCCGATATGTCCAGCGAGGAAGCGCTGCGCTGGCAGATCGTGCATCGCAAGAAAGAGGGCGTCGAAGCGCTGATTGACGACATCCTGACGCGCCTGGACGCCGTCAGCGCGCTCAATACCGTGTTGCTGCCGGCTATGAAAGAGGTCGGCGACAAATTCGGCGCCGGCGAACTGATCTTGCCCTTTGTGTTGCAATCCGCCGAGGTGATGAAGAAATCAGTTGCTTACCTGGAACAATTCATGGACAAAGTCGAGGGCGCCAGCAAAGGCATCGTCGTCCTGGCGACCGTTTACGGGGATGTGCACGATATCGGCAAGAATCTCGTCAAGACGATCCTGAGCAACAACGGCTACACCGTGCACGACCTGGGCAAACAAGTCCCGGCCAATACCGTCATCGACAAAGCCCTGGAATACAAGGCGGACGCAATCGGTCTGTCGGCGCTGCTGGTCAGCACCTCCAAGCAGATGCCGCTGATCGTCAACGAGCTGGCGCGGCGCGGCCTGGATATTCCCGTGCTGGTCGGCGGCGCCGCCATCAACCGGCGCTTCGGCCGCCGCATCCTCTTCCTGCAAGAATCGCAGGAACCCTACCTGGCCGGTGTTTTCTATTGCAAAGACGCCTTTGAAGGCTTGGCGGTCGTCGATCAACTGCTCGATGCCGAGCGCCACGAACAATTTCTTGACGAAGTCTTTAACGAAGCCTACGCTGAAGTCGAGCGCGCGCCGCGCCGACGCCGCGCCCGCCGCGCCGGCGCCATAAAGACTGTGCCCGCCGCGCCCGATATCCCGACGCCGCCCTTCTGGGGGGGGCGCGTCGTGCGCGAAATGCCGCTGGAGATCGTGCTGCAACACCTGCACAAGCCGGAGCTCTTCCGCCTGTCTTGGGGCGCGAAGAACACGCAGGGCGAGGAATGGGCGCAACTCTCAGCCGATTTCGAAGCGCGCCTGCTGCGCATGGGGGTAGACGCCAAGCGCCGCGCGACCCTCCAGCCCCAAGCCGTCTACGCCTACCTGCCCGTCAACAGCGCCGGCGACCAGCTCATCGTCTGGGACGCCGAGGCCTACGCCGCCTCCGCCGAAAAGCGCGAAGTCGCCCGCTTCAGCTTCCCGCGCCAGCCCGACGGCGAAAGCCTCTGCCTCAGTGACTACTTCGCGCCCGTTGAAGGCGCCGAGCGCGCCGATGTCATGGTCCTGCAGACGGTGACGGTCGGTCACGTTGCCAGCGAAGAAGTCGAGCGCTTGCAAGCCGCCAACGAGTATAGCGAAGCCTATTACTTCCACGGGCTGGCTGTGCAAGCGGCCGAAGCGACCGCCAACTACCTGACGCATATCGTGCAGGGTCAGCTGGGCATTCCGGCGAAGCGCGGCAAACGCTACAGCTGGGGTTATCCCGCTTGCCCCGAATTGGCCGACCACGAGATCGTCCTGCGCCTGCTGCCGCAGCTGGAGAGCGAGCTGGGCATGTCGCTGACCGAGTCCTGGCAGTGGCTGCCCGAACAAAGCACCGCTGCCCTCTTCACACACCATCCGGCCGCGAAGTACTACTCCGTCGGCAACCTCGACCGGGCGGGTCAGATTTTGGGTTGAGCGTCAGAAAAAAGCACGACCACAAAGACACAAAGGCACAAAATTCACAAGGATTTTTCACCACCGAGTTCACGGAGGGATTAGAGGGCACAGAGGTATCGGTGTAGTGGTCCTCAAATGTTGGACACGAAAATGCAGAAATTTAGGGAGGACATG
>WTGO01000140.1 GCA_011523515.1 Chloroflexota bacterium | reverse complement strand
CATGGATGTCGATGGCTCCGCTCGCGTTCCGCGCGATCTCCACCGGCGTCGCCTGGGCCGCGCTTCCCAGGTCGGTGGCATGAGCCCGCCGATAGGCGCGCCTCGGCACGAGAGCCTTCGCCCCACCGCCGGCGGCCGTCCGGGCCTGGCGGAGCGTGACGGTATTGTCATCAGCGGCAGCCGCCCGCCCCTCATTCACGATCACCGTGAAGACGACGCTGTTGCCGTGCTTCATGCTGACCCAATCCGAATTGACCGCTCCGGTCGTCGCGACGGCGGTCCCGTTCGTGACCGCGACGATCTTGTTGTGATTCAGGAAGCTATGCTTCATGTTTCCTCCACTGTCCTCTTCTCAGCCCGTGCTCTCTCTGCTGAGCCGTCTCTATGCGGAGCCGAGTACGACGAACGGAGACTGGACGAAATCAGTGCCGCTCCGTTGCGCCGGCGTCACCGGGCTGTCAAGCCACGGCCGGCCGTCCAGGCGCTCGATGCCCCGGAGGACCGTGCGATTGCTGCTGAACTTCTCATGCGGGGAGGAGTCCATCGACAGCGTCATCCGGTCGCCGATGAGGTAATACATCCAGTCGACCAGCACGAGATCGCCGACCCCGCCGAGACCGGAGAGGTGCTCATTCGTGATGATCGGGCGCCCGTTGAGCGTCGTCGGGACGGCGCCGGGGAGGGCCGGATGGAAGACCTGGGCATCGCTGTTGTTCAGCGTGTACAGCTCCGGCCATGCCTGCGGGTTGACCATCCACACCGCGCGGCCGGCGGAGCCGGGCAGGAGCGCGGCCTCCATTTTTGCGATGTCATTGACAGAGATCTTGCTTGCGGCCTCCCGCGAGATCGTCGCGACGGCCGGGCTATTGAGTATGCCCAGCGGCTTGCCGACGCCGTCACCGCGAATGAAGACCGACTCCTCGATCCACGGGACGGCCTGGCTCCAGAGCGACATGATTAGCGTCGGGACGCTGAGGAATGAGTCCTCGATGAGCGTGTTGGGCAGGATGGTCCGGCCCGCCAGCCCGCGCGCCGTGAGCTGTACCAGCTTGAAGTCCGGCTCCGACTCATCGATCTCATCGTTGACCTCAAGCCAATGGAAGCTGACCCCTCCGAAGACGTTATCGCCGGCATGGGATACGTCGCGGATGGCCGGGATCGTGACGGAGCTGGCGCCCAGTGGAAGCACCATCGCGCGGGACCGGATCGACGTGGCCTGGAGCATCAAGCTCAACAGCTGAGGCCGGAACTCCTCCGGGACCAGCGCGCCGCCCAGCTCCACCTCCTCGCCGGTCAATGCCGCCTGGATGTCTCCGTTCGTCGTGACAAGCTGCAGGCGCTCATCGATCCGCCCGTTCGGTCGGCCAGCGCTGATCACGCTCCGGAGGAAATCCCCGAAGCTCTCGAACTTGCCGTCCAGGACCGCGCCGGCCGCCTCCGGGTTGTACCAGTTGACATCCGGCAAACCCATGCGCGCCATGATCTGATTGCTTCCCGTTGCCCAGGGCGGAAGCGGGTATCCCGCCTGTTTGGAGGCTTGCGGCGGACCCTGCTCCTGCGCCGCCTTGAGCGCCTCGATCTCTCCCATAACCGGCTCGATGGCCGTGGCGAGCTGGGGCTCCAGCTGCTCACGGATCGCGCCCATGAGCTTGCCGCCGTGTCCGTTCTGGTCGCCCAGGAGCGCGTCCAGGATGGTGCCGACCTGTTCGCGGGTCTCAGTGTCCACTGCCATATCGTTCCTCCAATACTGCGGCGACGGCATCCGCCGCCGTTTCCTTCACCTCTTCCGTGTCATCGTCCGGCGGCGGACCGTTCGCGGCCGCCTCATCAAGCTGGCGCTCCAGCTGGTCATAGATCTCGTCGGCCTCAGCCTGGTCCGTTTCGGCACGCAGGATGGCGCGACGCTGGCGCGGCATGGCCAATCGCGCCATGAGCGCGTCCATGTCTTCCGCCCGGTCCGCCATTCCCATGCTGACCGCCTCGCGCGCCACCTGGACCCGTCCGTCGGCCATGCCGTCGCGGACCGCCGCGGGCGACTTGCGGCGACTCCGCGCCACCGCGCCGACAAACTCCTCGTAGTAGTAGTCGACGTGACTCTGCAGGTGCGCCCTGGCCTCATCGCTAAGCGGCATGGTGTCACTCAGCTCCGCCTTGTACTGACCGGCGTGGATGATCGATATGTCCAGCCCGATGGTCTCGTACAAACGGGAAGCGTCCACGTGTTCAGTCAGCACGCCGATCGAGCCCGTGAGGCTTGACGGCGACACCACGATCTGGTGCGCCGCGGCAGCCGCCAGCCAATACGCGGCGGACGCCATCAGATAGCGGGACATGGCGACGATCGGCACTGTCGCGGAGGCCCGCAACGCTTCGAGCCGTGCGGCCGTCTCCGGTACCGCTGACACGACTCCGCCCGGCGAGTCCACGTCCAGCACGATGGCCTCAACGTCGCTCTCGCCCAGCGCGTCCCGTACGGCTCCGGCGACCGTGGCCGGGGTCGTTATGACACCCAGCATCTCCAGGAACGGGATCGATTGTGGATAGATAATGCCCTGCACCGGAATGATGGCCACCGCCCCGTTCCGGTGCCAGCGGCGTGGACCGGGCGCGCCCAACTGGTCGGCGCTTACGACAGAGCTGTTCGTCGATGACGACGCCCAGGCTACCGACGAACGCTTGACGCCTGGTTCATACAGTGACCATATCTGGCCATTCAGATCGGGAATCAAAAGCCTAGGGCTCCTCGCACAACAAACGTCGGTCGACGGAGCTCTAGGCTCGCAAACGAGGCTCAGGGCCTGCTAGCGGCCAGTTAATCGCAGCGCGAGCTCCATGTCAAGAGCCTCTGACCGATCGTCCATATCGCGGACCGCTTCGCCTGGCCGCAGGACGGTTTCCTCTCCGCAGGCCCGGCAGACAACCGAGGCGGCTCCGACGTGGCGCGCCAACAGCGCACCCTTGCCGCCATTCTTTCGGGTCCGGCACTCGAGGTTCTGGCAGCGCATTTCGTCGACCAGCTCGAACGTCAGCGGTCCGGCGGCGGAACCCGCGGGGCTCACGGGAGGACCGCCCTCCGCCGGAACGGACGTCATATTCAACGGCACCAGATAGTCGTTCGGAACCTCACGCGGAGCCATGGCCTCGTCGAGCCGCCATTCGTCCGCGGACAGTACGCCCAACTGGCGCATACGGCCGTAGACCTCCGACCGCGCCTTCGAGTCGCCCCTCATCAGGTCAACCACGTCGAAGCGGTAGCGCAGGTCGTCCGGGAGGAAATCCGTCTCGATCATTTCCTCGACCCGGCGGAGGCGTGACAGTAGCACGAACTTGACGAAGGCGATCGACTGCTGCTCCACTCCCGTGCCCCAATTCGACGCGGAGCTCCGCCAGCCCAGCAGGTGGTGCGGCATCCCGGGCGCGTACCAGCCAAGGATCTCCTCCCGCTGGAATTGCCGCGTCTCGAGGAACTGCGCCTCGGACGGCGGGATCCCGATCCTCTCGTATTTCGCGTTGCCCTGCAGGAGGAGCACGTTTCCCGCATTCCGTGAGCCCTGGTGGAAGCGGCGGAAATTGTCATAGAACTCGTCGACCTGCGGTTTCTCCAGCTTCTCCGGATGCATCACCACGCCGCCGGTCGTCGTGCCACGCCGAAAGAACGTCAGCGCCGTCCGCTCCGCCTGCACCGTCAGCTCGTGGGTCATGGCTCCGGCGCGGATCGGGCTCATTCCGCGGAGCCCGTCCGTGGCGCCCTTGGCAAGGTGGACTATCTCCTCCGGAGAGCGGGAATCCTGCTCGTCGCCCTCCAGTTTGTACAGGACCCGCCCCTCCTGGCGGAACGGGTTGACCCGTTGCGGCATCAGGAAATGGAGCCCGCGGACGCCCCGCCAGCCGGGCGACGTGCGGTCCACCCAGATATAGGCATTGCCCCAACCCTCCACGCTGGCGAACACGGCCTCCCAGAACGTGTTGCCGCGCATGGCGTCTAGGCGGTTCGGTTTGCTAAGGATATAGCGCCATTGGGACGTGTCCAGCGGTCGACGGTCACGGACGTCCTTGCGGGTGATCTGACGCGGCAACTGGCCGCAGGTCTGCGAGATCACGTTGATGATCGCCATGACGGTGGCGATCGGACTGGGTGGCGCACTCATGGATCCGCCGCCTCCGACGCCCAGGCCGAATAGGCCCGGCTCCGCGGTCGGTGCCGTCATGGTGGCACCCCTTGGCGGCGGCGGCGCGGCGCCGAGGAACCGGCCGATCATGACCCGTTCCTGTTCTCGTCGATGATCATGTCCGCGGCCACCAGGAGCCCGAATACGCCAATCACCAGCATGGCCCACTCCATTCCGAATAGTCGCTGTACCGCCACGCCGATGAGCGCGGCTCCACCCAGCGCGGCAAGCAGGATAATCAACCGGCGGCGGTTCCTACTCATCACACATCCGGCGGCAGCCACACGCGAAGCGGTACAACCTCGGTCTCCTCCAAGTCTCCCTGCGCCCGCGCGTCAAGACACGCCTGCCACGATAATACAGCAGCCATCGCAATATCGATGCTTTCAAGCGATGAGCGCGACGCCTTGCGGATCGTGTGGAGCCCGTCCTCGCCGGCACGCCCGCGGAGGATCTCCTTGTGCGCGGCCAGCACGTGAGCGTCGAAGCGCGGGTTCCGCTCGTGGACCACGCCGCCGGTTTCCACCGCGTCGAGATATGCCCGAACGGAACGCGCCATCCGCGTGATCCGTCCGCCGCCGGTGTACCAGGCCGCGACGACCGCCTTGCCGTCCGGCCGCTCGAACTCCGCCTGCCAGCTGGACAGCGACTCCTCCCACCATGACGGGTCGGCATAGAACCGCATGACCCGCCACGCCTCCCGGGTTTCGCGGACCAGCTGGTGAACCTCGTCAGCGGGCACCTCCCATTCCGCCTGGCTCCAGTCCCGTTCCCACGCCCCGATCACCCACTGGTAGCCCGTCTCGAGGTCCGTCCCGACCAGCGCGGTGGCGTCCCGCGTTCTGGAGCCGTCGAATCCCAGCGTGATCCGGCGGCCGTCCTCCGGCGCCCGTTCGTCCACCGCCGCGGCCGCCCACGTCGACGGGTCCATCCAGCGGCCGGAGCCCGCCACGATCCGGTTGTGAAAGAACCGCACGCCCAGCGCCTCGTCGGTCGCGGGGTCGCGGAACTCCTGCAGAACGCGCTTGGCGTCTATCCAGTAAGAATCCCCGCGGGCCGCTATGATGCCCGCCAGGACGTCCATATCGTCCGTCAGGTCCAGATCCGCCGGAGCCTCCCGGCTGTCGTACAGAACGTCCTCGGCATCGCGCGCCGCCCAGTCCAGCTCCGCCACGCTGCCTTCGCCGTCCATGTGAGCGTTCGTGATCGCCAGCGACCGGGCGCGCCCTGCCGGCGACTTTGCCAGGTTCCGGTTGATAACCTCCGCCAGCCGGAGGCCTCCGTTACCGGACACCCAGTGCTGCGTTTCGCCGGCCAGACAGAACGTCGGCCGGCTGCCCTCGAGCCCGCGGGACGAATTGGACACGCTCTGGATCCGCCGCCGTCCCGGAGCCCAGCACGCCTTGATGCCAAGCCGCAGACCGAGGTCGCGTTGCATGGGCCGCGGGATGAGCGCAGGGAAGAGGCTCATCGTGTTCTGCTCGGCCTGCGTGGCCGTGCTGGCCGCCACCTGAATCCATGCGGCCGGCTCACGGACCGCGATCGGCGAACCGTCCGCGTGCCACCCCCCAAACCGACACGGGCCGATCCATTCCACGATCGAAAGGATAGCCGCGAGCGGATCCTTGCCCCAGCCCTTCATGCGGCGCAGGATGCCGCGGCGGTAGAGCCACGCGCCGGTTTCGTCGATGGCATACCACCAGGCCACGAAGCGCGCCTGCTCGATGGTGAATACCCAGCGGCGGCCGTCGATGTTCTGCAGGTAGCGGGAACACCAGTCCATGACCTCCCAGCCGAGCGTGTGCTCCGGCAGGCCGGGCGGTCCGTACAGGACCGGGTCCACCTGGCGCTCCGCAACCACGATCAGCCACCCGCAAGGAGTTGTCGATAATCCGGCACCACGTCGGGCGGTGTCGCCGCGTCGCTCGCGGGATCTGCCAGCGGCGATTCGGGATGCCTCATGCGGCGCTGGGCGAGCGGCGTGAGCATCAGCTGCTCCAGCAGGCGGTCAATCTCACGCTGGAGGACGCGGTGCATCCTGCTACCCGGGCGGGCGCTATCGCGGTCGGAGATCTTCTGGGCGCAGTCCATGGCCAGCTGCCAGGCGACGGAGTTCCACGAACGGGCGACCGGCTCCGCCTTGACGCTCCTCCAGAACTCCCGGGCACCGGACGACCAGTCCGCCCAGCCGCGGGCGGACGGAGGCTTGACGCCGGTCGCCTGCAGCGGCGTGAATTGTTGCTCGGCATGCCGTGAGGTGGATTCGCCCTCCTGGAGCGGCACCGGCCCGCGCTCGCCCATTAGTGATCACCCCATTTCGACGGGTCGCGTCTGCTCAAATACCAGGCGGCCGCGCGCCAGTCGCCGTCGATGCCCGCCTTATAAACCACCATAGCGAGGTCGTCCAGCGCGCCGTTGCGCGCGGCCTCCCACGCGTCGCGGAAATCTTTGTTCGTCTTGCGCCGCCGGTAGACCGTGCTGGTCGACACGTTGACCTCTTGCGCCGCGGCCGTGACATTGTCGGTCCGCGCCAGAATCACCAGGAACCGGTATTCCCAATCCCAGTCCTTCGCGCGCGCGGGCGCGTTGTCCGTGTCAACCGGAGTGTCCTCAGCCATCGGCCTGCTCGAGCACGGCCGTCTGGCCGGTGTACGCCTCCCACCGCTTCCGGGCCATATCGACGTACCGCGGTTCGATCTCCATGGCGTAGCAAGCGCGCCCCTGCCGTTCAGCTGCGATTATGGTCGTGCCGGAGCCCACGAACGGGTCGTAGACGTCGCCCTCATGATTCCGAATGGGCCGCTCCATGCATTCGACGGGCTTTTGAACTGATAGGCCAGTTTCCGATTTCGATGGCTTTGGAATGTCCCAAAGCGTGGTTGCCTTCGCGTCGCCGATCCAGCCATCTGTAGACCCAGCGCGGACCGCGTAGATCAGAGGCTCGTGCTGCACGTGGTAACGTCCGCGCCCTATGGGCGCGGACGATTTCGCCCACACGATGATCATGCGAATGTCGAACCCCAGGTCACGGATAGTCGTCATGAAGACGAGACCTGTGGCACCCGGCGGGTGCCACAGGTAGACGACGTCTCCCGGAAAGAGTTTGTAAGCCGGTGACCAGTCGCTGACGTGATCGTTGGAGGGCGTCCCTATGGCGCGAGCGCCATAGGGACGCCCATTGTCTCTGTCGACCTCATTCCGCCAGTTCGGATCGTAATTCACACCGTAGGGTGGGTCCGTGACCATGAGCCTCGGCTTCTCCCCGTGGAGGAGTTTGTCGACGTCGGACGGGTCAGTCGAGTCGCCACACATGAGGCGATGCTGGCCAAGAATCCAGACGTCGCCACGCTTTGTTTCAGGTTCGCCATCCTCATCGAGCAGTGGGGTGTCATCCTGGCCGACCTCCGGAGCGTTGATTCGCGGCATGACGCGCCCCCAATCGATGGGAGGCTTCACCCTGTCGACGAGCTCCTGAAGTGCGTCCTGGTTGGTCTTCGCCATCGCCGCGATCGGGTCCAGTGTGGCCAGCACTTGCCCGGCCTCGTCCTCGTCGAGGTCGACGATAATCACGGGCAATTCTTGGACGTCCAGCATGTCGCGTCGGAGATGGCCGTCGATCAGAGCCAGCCCTTCCGGCGTCTCACGGGCGATCAGCGCGTCAACGATTCCAACGGCATCGACCATCGCTTGGAGGGCATCACGTTGGGCCTGCGGATGTTTCCGCCAGTTGCGCTCGTCGGATGCCAGCTCCGCCGGCGCGACGAACCGGAGCTCCTTCACACGGATCTGTGCCATAGCGCGATTCTAGCAAAACCGATTTCGCGAAACTGTCACAAAAACGGAGA
>WTGO01000043.1 GCA_011523515.1 Chloroflexota bacterium | reverse complement strand
GATGGCGCCCTCAAGGTAGAACAAGACGCGTAACTCATTGCCTCTATCATTCGGGTCCACCAGCATAGCGCCGCGTTTCAAGGTTTCGCGCTCCCGCCGTAGCATCAGGCTGATGGTCGTATCTAGCAGCGGATGCCCCGGGCAGACGAAGGCCGCTTCCGGCTTCTTCTCCTGGTGGATTAGACTTTTGTCGAAGCAAATCCGCTTATACTTGCGCGCAATCGGTCCGATCCCGCGTTCCTCAGCGTGATTGCGTATGCTGTAAGGCACGTTGTTGATGGCGTAACGTCCGCTCTCGCGTTCGTGCAGTGTGCCGTCTAGCTCTTGAAAAGCCGCTTTGAAGAAGGCGGCGATGAAGTGCGGCTGCAGCTTGCGCGCGTTGGCGCGCTCCATTGCGGCGCGCACTTGCTCAACCTTGCTCGTGTCCATGACGCCGCTGACAAGCAGGTCATCACGAACGATCTCCTTCACGCGCTCTTGGTCGGTGGCATTGTCGATGGCAATCTTGAGCTTGTCGCGCACTTCTTGCTTGTCGCCGTAGCGCACGGCTTCGACCAGCAATTTTCGCAGCGGCGTCTGCCGGAAGAGCTCGCCTATCACATCGAAGACCTGCCCGTTCAGCCTATCGCGCTCTCTCGCTAACTTCTCCAGCAAACGCTGATAGACGGCGCCTTCGCGCGTTTCGCCCGCGACCAGGTTCCACAGGTGGCAGACTTCTTGTTGCCCGATGCGGTGAATGCGCCCGAAGCGCTGCTCCAGCCGGTTGGGATTCCACGGCAGGTCGTAATTGACCATCAGGTGGGCGCTCTGCAGGTTAATGCCTTCTCCGGCAGCATCAGTGGCAACCAGGATCCGCACATCGGCATTGTGGCGAAAATCCTCTTCGATTTTGCGGCGCTCCTCGCGACGAGTAGAGCCGTGGATGGTCACGACCCCTTCAGGGCGTCCGATGACCGTATTCAGCTTGTCAATCAGGTAATCGAGCGTATCGCGATGTTCGGTAAAGATAACCAGCTTGCGGGCTGTGCCGTCGGCATTCTTCAGTTCCGGCGTATCTTGCAAGAGGTTCAGCAATTGCAGCCACTTGCTATCCTTGCCACTGCGCAGCACGCGCTGCGCCCGCCCCTCGAGCTCGCGCAAGATGGCAATCTCGTCAGCCAGCTGAGCCACTGTCTTGGCGGCGGTCGCATGATCGACCAGCTCGGCCTCGATCGCTTCTACTTCATTCTCGGGCGCGTCATCGAAGTCTTCATCGAGATTGATGTCGTAACTCGGCACTGATGGCGCCAAGACACCTTCCGGACCTTCGCTTTCTTCCTTCAAGCGCGTTTCCAGCTTCTCAAGCCGACGCCGCAGCGAATGATAGATCGCGGCCGGCGATGAAGCCAAGCGGCGCTGCAAGATCGTCAGCGCGAAGCCTATCGCGCTCTTGCGCCCACCGTGCTCCAGTTCATCGATCCGATTGAACTCGGTGCGAACATATTCGGTGACATTCTCGTAGAGGTCCAGTTCTGCCGGCGACAGGTCATAGTTGACTGATGTCGCTCTGCGCTCGGGGAAAAGCGGCGTGCCATCAAACCTTAGAAGCCGCTCTTTTATCATGCGCCGCATCAGGTCGTCTACATCGCTGCGCCGGGTCCCTGCAGGCGCGCGCCCTTCAAAGCGATCCGGATCCAGCAGCTTCATGAAGAGATCAAAGTCGTCATCCTTGCCATTGTGCGGCGTAGCGGTCATCAGCAGCAGATGACGCGTCAACTGGCCTAGCAGCTTGCCCAGTCTATAGCGCTTGGTCTCTTCCAGTTTGTTGCCGAAATAGGTCGCCGACATCTTGTGTGCTTCGTCACAGACGACCAGGTCCCAATCGGTTTGTTTTAAGCGGCTCCGAATGTCCTCATTCCGGCTGATTTGATCCAAGCGCACGATCAAATGGTCGTATTCAGCGAACAGGTTGCCACTGCGTGATGCCTCGATCATATCGCGTGTGACAATCCTGAAGTCGAGCTGGAATTTGCTGGCGAGTTCATCCTGCCACTGCTCGGTCAAGTTACCCGGCGCGCAAATCAGGCAGCGCCGCACATCACCACGCACGATCAGCTCGCGGATAAGCAGGCCGGCCATAATGGTCTTGCCTGCCCCGGGATCATCGGCAAGCAGAAATCGTAAGGGCTGCCGTGTCAGCATTGCATCATAGACTGCTGTGATCTGATGCGGCAGCGGTTCGATGAGTGAGGTATGCACGGCCAAGCGTGGATCGAAGAGATGTCCCAGGTGAATGCGGTAGGCTTCGGACACCAGGCTCAACAAGCGCCCGTCCGCGTCAAATGGCCACAGTCTTTCCGCGGTTGGCATGGAGAGAGTCGCTTCATCCGCCCGATAGAGTAGTCTGCTTGCCTCCTTGCCGTCCGCCCTGCGATAGGTTATGGACGCCGCGTTCTGTCCGATATGTTCCACAGCGAGCAGCTCGACTGTTTGTTCCGGCACGATGCCGTTGACGCGCATCTTGCGTTCGAGTTGCTCCAGTTTGATCATGCGCTTGCCTTTTCTGTGTTCAAGCGGATAGGGCGCCTGTCCCAATCGGTGTCGGGGGTTCTGCCAACCTATGACGATGTGGCGGTGACGGTGTAGTTGGAGTAGAAGGATGCTAACGCGTTATGCTCTCATAAATAGTCATAATTGTACACATTTGAGCCGCTTCAATGTGGATATCGAATCAGACGTTTCGTTTACTGTCATCAGGTGATTGCCGGCTGCTTTAGATACGACTTTACATATTCATTCCGCTCAGCAAAAATAGTAAGCAAATCCACCTTTTCAAACTGTAATCCAGCTTAAAAGGTGGTGGAATTATGACCGATATCCGCAAGATCCTAAGCAGCTCCATTGTCATCAAATCCGATACGCCCGACAGCCAATTTTCTGTGCTGCCAGAGCTCATTTCTGAGGCACTGGCTGAAACCTCGCGGAAGGTCTACAGGAATACGTACTGTCAATGGACGGCATTTGCCAAGAGGAACGGAATAGACGCCTTCGATCTCAGCTTCCAAAACATCTACGCCTTCCTAAGCGAAGGCAAAATATCCCACCGTACCCGGCAAGCAAAGTAGACCCACATGCTGCGTTTACTGGACTGGCTTGAGGAATCAGAGACGCGGGATGAATTGAATACGCTGGATTGAGCCTCAAAGACTGAACTGACAATGTATGATTGCATGCAAGAATCGGATACGGAGTGAAACCATGCTGGACTTCCCAATAATTGACACGCACCTTCATGTTTGGGATCCGCAGCGTCTGCGCTATCCCTGGCTGGATGGCATTCCCTTGCTGAACAAGCCTCATTTGCTGGAAGACTACGATCGTGCCTGTGGTTCGATCGTCATTGAGAAAATGGTCTTTCTGCAAGCTGAGGCGGACTTCTCCCAATTCCAGGACGAAGCGGATTGGGTCGACAGCCTGGCCGATCAGGACAGCCGGCTTCAAGGAATCGTCCCTTGGGCGCCGCTGGAACTCGGCGATGCCGCGCGTCCAGCGCTGGAGAAGCTGGCTGCCAACCCGCGCGTGAAAAGCATCCGCCGCATCATTCAGTTTGAACAAGATATCGAGTTTTGCCTGCGCCCGGATTTCGTGCGCGGCGTGCAGTTGCTGGCGGAGTATAGGCTGAACTTCGACATTTGCATCCATCACCCGCAGATGGCCAACACCATCAAGATGGTCGCGCAATGCCCCGATGTCCAGTTCATTCTCGATCACATTGGCAAGCCCGATATCAAGAACGGCCTTGTGGATCCGTGGCGCGCTGAAATCAAGACCCTGTCCGAGTTTCCCAACGTATGGTGCAAGATCTCCGGCCTGGTCACTGAGGCTGATCACGACAACTGGAAGCGGGAGCAGCTTAAGCCTTATATTGATCACGTCATCGACTGTTTCGGCTTCGATCGCGTGATGTACGGCGGCGATTGGCCGGTGGCTTTCCAGGCGACTGAGTATCCACGCTGGGTGGAGACGCTCGCCTGGGCGGTGACGGGCTGCACGGACGAGGAACTGCGGAAACTCTTCCGTGACAATGCCGCGTCATTTTACCGCCTGAATGAATAAGAATTTCGCTTTGCATTGGATGTGCCGCCGCGATATAGTTCGTGGACTTGAACGCCATGCCCGGGTGTTGTTGGAGGAATGGTCTCTCGATGAACTGGAACGGACATGTCGCCATCGTCACCGGCGCAGCTAGCGGCATCGGAGCGGGAATCGCCGTGTGCTTCGCCGAAGCGGGCGCGAAAATTGTCGTCGCGGACATCAACGAGCGGCTGGGCGAGCAGGTCACGGCCGACCTGCAAGCGCGCTACGGAAAAGGTCTTTTTGTCAAGACAGACGTCTCCCAAGTTGCGGACTGCAAGGGTCTGATGGACGCAACCTTGGCGGCCTACGGGCAGATCGACACCTTGGTCAACAACGCAGGAGTAAATTTCGTAAAGCCGACCTTGGAAATGGACGAAGCCGACTGGGATCGCGTCGTCGATGTCGACCTCAAAGGCACATTCCTCTGTAGCCGTTACGCGCTCGAGGCAATGGTCGAGCGGCGCAGCGGCGCAATCATCAACATCGCCAGCGTGCACACGGTGGCGACACTGCCGGCGGCCGCGCCCTACGCCGCTTCCAAAGGCGGCGTCGATATGATGACGCGATCCATGGCGATCGAATTCGCGCCCTACGGCATTCGTGTCAACGCCGTAAGCCCGGGCCTGACTGACACGCAGATCTGGAACGACATCCAGGATGCCGCCGAAGACGCCGAGCTGGCGCGCCAGCACTGGATGGACAATATCCCGCTGGGGCGAGTGCAATCCCCGCGCGAGGTGGGCAATGTCGTGCTCTTCCTCGCCAGCGAGCAGTCCTCGTACGTGACCGGCGCCAACATCTTCACCGACGGCGGCATGACGATACAGCTTACTAACCGCGAGCGTTTCGCCAGCAAGTCCTTGGACGGGATGGCGCCGCAAGACTAAATGATGTCGTGAGCCTGCCACACAGTGGAGGCAAGAATCCTGTCCATGGCTTTTTAGTTGAAAAACAGCCGGGGAGGTGCGCCTATACGCCAAGCGCGTTATCTTTTATTAGCAGTGAAAACATCGACTCTAGGAAAGGCAATATGATGTCTAAGAAACTGTCACTACTTCTCATTGGCGCGCTTCTCTTCGCGGCCTTTGGAACGGTGCTGGCGCAAGATAGCGATATCTCTGGTGAAATCACGGTCCACTACCAGGTTTACTACCGGCCCGAGCAGCATCCGGCGCATTCCGCAATCGCCGAGCAAGTGGCGCAGGAATACATGGACCTGCATCCCAACGCCACTGTCAACCTCTTGCCGGATATTCCCAGTGGTTCCGATTACATTACCTGGCTGTCCTCGCGCATGGCCGCGGATGAAGCGCCAGATATCGTTTGGGATCAGTGGTTCAATCGCAGTCGCACGATGGATACCTGGTGGACGGCGCTGGACGAGTACTTTGAAATGCCGAACCCGTACATCGCCGAAGGCATCCCGGGCCACGAACGTTGGGCCGATTCCTTCGCGCCAAACGCAATGAATACGACCCGCGCGCCCGATGGCCACTGGTATCAGGTTGCGTTGGACTGGGTGGAAACCGCGCTATTCTACAACGTCGCCATGTTCAAAGAAGCCGGCGTGGAACCGGATTGGGCCAATTGGGGCGAATTTATCGCTGATATGACGACTATCCAGGACACGCTGGGCGTGGAAGCGTTCGGCTCCTTTATGCCCGGAACGGGCTGGAGCACCTGGTACTGGGCTGATAGTTTGTGGCTCAGCGTCGTCTGGGCAGACCGACATTCGGAACTCTACATGGACAAATACTCCGAGATGCAGCCGGATCTGAGCTGGCGCCAGCTAAACGCCGAGGAATACGCCAAGGCCATTCATGATGGCGTCCTGAGCGCGCATGATCCGCGCATGGACGATTACCTGCGCATCTCCAAAGAGTTCGTCGCGATTCTGCCGATCGACTACATTGGCATCACTAGTCTGGGTGATGTCATGCGTATGTGGCTCGGTGAACAACTCGCCATTTATTGGGGCGGGTCTTGGGACAACAAGGAAATCACCACTTCGGCATCCTTTGAATGGGGCTTGACCTATCTGCCGCCCTTCACTGAGGACGACTTCGAGGGGGCGCCCGATACCACCTATCGCGTCGGCGGACCCAGCTCGGCCGGGCAATACGGCATACCGGCCGCGACGGCGGAAGGTGAGAACTTTGAACTCGCGGTCGACTTCTTGATGTGGATGTCCGCGCCGCAGAATTTCGGGCCCCTGGCCAACGAATTCGGCGGCTTCATTCCGATGGTGGCCGGCACTGAAGTCGGGCCGGTTCTCGCCAACTTCCAGGCCGTGGCCGCCTTGCAAGACCGCTTGTTCGGTGATCCCTCCGCGCGGCTGACCGTTGAGCACGGCGACAACTGGACGCAGATCATGCAAGGCTACTTCCTGGGAGCGACCGACGAAGAAGAAACTAAATCGCTGCTGCAGGAAGCCTGGGAGAGCGGCGCCGCCGCCCTCTGTGAACAGGTGGGATACGATTGGTGTCCGTAGTTGGTATTGAAGAGGCAGGATGCGCCTAAACGCATCGCACACTTCAGTCGGGGTCGGGCGATCCGACCCTGACTGATTCCGCGGAGGTCAACCCCTTGACTGAGCAGACGACGCCAACCGTCGGCGCCAAGACCGAATCAAGCCGCTGGAAGCTTAGCAGCGGTTTCGTGCCGATTTATGTACCCATCCTGTTTTTGATTCCCGCGCTGCTCCTGCTGCTCTCCTTCCGCTACATACCGACGGTTTCGGCGATTTTTCATTCCTTTACGTATTGGAATATTCCCGAACCCGGTGAATTCATTGGCTTGCAGAATTACCAGGCGCTCTTTGACGATCCGATCTTCATAAAGTCTTTAGGCAATATCTTGAAGTACATGGTCGGCCGCACCGCGCTGGTGCTGGTCATGGCTTTTGTGGGCGCGGAACTGGTCTACAACCTGACCAGCGATCGCTGGCGCAATATCTGGCGGATGGTATTCACGATACCGATGGTGATACCGTTTACGGTCAATCTGCTCGTTTGGCAGCAGGTCTACGCCGGCCGCCAGGGCATGCTGAATGAATTTCTGACCGGCATCGGCGCCATGGCGCGGCCCTACCCCTGGCTCGGGCGTCCTGATACCGCTCTGCCAGCGCTGATCTTCATCGGCTTCCCGGCAGTGGCCGGCTTCGGCTTCTTGATTATCCTGGCCGCGCTGCAAAACCTGTCAAGCGAGGTCAACGATGCCGCGCTAATCGATGGCTGTAGCCGTCTGCGCCGCGTCTTCGCCATTGACTTGCCGGCCATTCGCGGCCCGCTGGCTCTGATTCTGATTCTGAGTCTCAACCAGGGCATGCAGGAATTCGCGCCCATGCTGGTGATGACACAAGGCGGTCCCATCAACACCACCATGTCTCCGGCCTACTATCTTTACATCCAGGGCTTCACCTACGGCAAACATGGCTACGCCTCGGCCATCGGAACTGTCTTGATGCTGATGACACTGGTTCTCAGCATGTTTATCCTGAGAATGCGCTACCGGAGGGCTTACGATGTCGCAGTCTAAAGCTTGGCGGCGCGACTGGCCTCTTATGCTTCTTTTGCTCATTTTGGCCATCGTGACCTACGTGCCCTTCGTCTTCACCGTCATCAACTCCTTCAAGATCAACGCGCAGTTCTTCCAGCAATTCTGGCTGCCGACTTTGCCCTTGCATCCGGAAAACTATGTGCGCGCCTGGCCCGCGATGGGTAGGGCGATCTTAAACAGCTTCAGCTACTCCATTCCCACGCTAATTCTGACGCTCGCCATCTCTGGACTCGCCGGTTACGCCTTCGCCCGCTATCGCTTTCCCGGCCGGAATCTGCTCTTCATTTCCATACTCGCGCTAATCATGATTCCGGGCATCTTGCTCGTCATCCCCATGTTCAGCGTCATCA
>WTGO01000118.1 GCA_011523515.1 Chloroflexota bacterium | reverse complement strand
CACTCTTGAATAGACTTCCATTAAATTTTCGCACGATTAACTTGGTTCTACTGAGAAAAAACAGAGGACACCGAGTAAAGCTTTCTAAAATTATTTGGGCAGCGAAAGGCCCCAAGGACAGCTGTGGCATATATTGTGCGAACGTTGAAGCAACTGACAGTCCTCTGTGTCCTATATAATACTCTGTGTCCTCTGTGGCAAGAGAGCATTCATATGCGTTGATACCGGAGTTGCATAACTTACTTGCTGTTAATTCTGTCCCGCGGGTCAAGGCATTTTGCATGAAGCGAGAGACCATCGTCTGTGTAACGCCCAACGCGGCCCTGGATCGCACCTTGGTCGTATCCGATTTCGCCATCGGCCATATTTCGCGCATTCCCAATGCCATCGCCGTGCCCGGCGGCAAGGGGCTGAATGTCCTGCGCGCTGTACGGATCCTGGGCGGCGAGTCGCTGGCGATGGGGCTGCTGGGCGGCTACACCGGCGAGACCGTCGCGGCTATGGTGGCTGCGGACGGCTATCCGTCCCACTGGACGTTCTTCGCCGGCGAGACACGCACCTGCACCATTATCGCTGCCGGCGGCGCGTCAACCGTCATCAATGAATCGGGTCAGATTTCTCCGGCGGACTGGACGGCGCTGGCGGACGACATTTGCCGCGTTGCCGCGCGCGACGATGTCTACGCGGTGTGCCTTTGCGGCAGCCTGCCCGACGGCGCCCCGCCCGCTGCCCCGTCCGATCTGGTTGCCCGCATCAAAGGCGCCGGCGTTCAACTTTGGGTGGATAGCAGCAAAAGGACACTAATGAACGCGATAGCGGCGAAACCCTATGCGATCAAGGTGAATCGCGCCGAGATCGCCGAGGCCCTGGGCGTCTCGCTGAAAACGCGAAGAGATGCCGTGAAACTGGCGCGCAGCCTGGTCTCCGAGGGCATTCGGCTGGTTGTGATTTCGCTGGGGGCGGAAGGCGCCCTTATGATCGCAGACGACCTGGCAGCGCTGGCGACGCCGCCAGCGATTCAGCCGGTTGATCCGGTCGCCAGTGGCGATTGCTTGCACGCTGGCCTGGTGACAGCGCTGGCGGCCGGCGCGGATTCAGCGGAAGCTCTGCGGCGCGGCGTAGCGGCGGGCGCGGTCAACGCCTTGTATGCGGGCGGCGCGCAATTCGCCTACGCTCATTTCCTCGAGATCCTGGATCAGACGCGCGTTGAGATACTCAGGGACTGAGCGCCGCCGGGTTTACACTTTCTTAAAGAATTCTGTATGGACATCTCGAAGGCAATTTCTATCATTTCTGACGGAAATCTCGCAGACGCGCGCTGACTCGCGCCGCGACGCTTCGCGTGCCGGTTGACTCGCGCCAAGACCAAATCACATCGACGAGACGAAAGGAGCTCGACCGTGATACATGCGCAAGACATTGCCAAGCGCTACGGCGGCATCGAAGCGCTGCGCGGCGTCAGCTTCGACATACAGCCCGGCGAAATCGTCGGTCTGCTGGGTCCGAATGGCGCCGGCAAATCCACGGCCATCAAAATCATCACCGGCTATTTGCATCCCGACGCCGGCTACGTTGAGATTGACGGCCTCAATGTTCTGCGCGACTTACACGCCGTACAAGCCAAAATCGGTTACTTGTCGGAAAACACGCCGCTCTACCCCGAGCTTTCGGTCCAGGCCTACCTGGCCATGGTCGCCGATCTGCGCGCGGTTCCCAGGTCGGATTTTAGGGGATTACTCTCCGACGCCATCTACGGCACGGGCTTGCAAGCCTACTTGACGCGTCCTATCGGCTCGCTCAGCAAGGGGCTGCGGCAGCGCCTGGGTTTGGCGCAGGCCATCTTGCACAAGCCGCAATTTCTCATTCTGGACGAGCCAACTGTTGGCCTGGATCCGACGCAAATAGTCGAGATCCGAGCGTTGATCCAAGCCTTGGCGCAAGACAGCACGATTCTCTTTTCTTCCCATATCTTGTCCGAGGTCGAGGCCATCTGCGACCGCGTGATCATCATTATCAATGGCGAAGTCAAGGCCGACCAGAGCCTGCGCGAACTCAGCATGAGCAACAATGCCACCCTTGTCTTGCAGCAGGATAGCGCCGATGTCGCCCATTCGCTGGGCGCGGTGGCGGGCGTCACATCGATCCGGCAGTTGCGATCGCTGGATGATTATCCCGCCTGGCGCATAAACGGCACGGCTGATATCACGCCGCAGATTTACGCATTGGCGCGCGACCGCGACTGGCCCCTGCGTGAATTGCGCCGTGATACGGTCACGCTCGAAACCTTCTTCAATCAACTGGCGACCACGGCCTAGGAGCGATTTATGCAAAAGATTCTCTCCATCACAGCTAAGGAATTGAAGCTCTATTTCGGCTCGCCCATGGCGCTGATTTTTGTGGGCGTATTCCTCGTGCTGACGCTGTTTGTGTTTTTCTGGGTGGATTCATTCTTTGCCCGCGGCGCCGCCGATGTGCGCGCGCTATTTGCCTGGATGCCTATCCTGATGATCTTCCTGGTGTCCGCGCTGACGATGCACCAATGGAGCCGCGAAGAGGAGAGCGGCAACCTGCAAGTGCTGCTGACGATGCCGATTCGGCTGGTTGAACTGGTCGCCGGCAAGTTCCTCTCGGCGCTGGCGCTGGTCGCTGTGGCCCTGGCATTGACGCTCTTCCTGCCGGTCACGGTGGCGTCCCTGGGCAACCTGGATTGGGGACCGGTCATCGGCGGTTACCTGGCGGCGCTGCTGCTGGCATCCAGCTATATCGCCATCGGCTTATTTCTTTCTTCGCGAACCAACAATCAGCTGGTGGCGCTTGTCGGAACGGCCTTCGTCTGCAGCCTGTTTCAAGCCATCGGCTCACCAGTGATCACCGATCTATTCGGCGCAACAGCCGGCGATCTCTTGCGGCAATTCGGAACGGGCAGCCGTTTTGAAAGCATCGAGCGCGGCGTGGTCGATTTTCGCGATCTCATCTATTACCTGTCGCTGACGGTCTTCTGCCTGGCGCTGAACATTGTTTCGCTGGATAGCAAACGCTGGAGCAAGGCCGCGCATCTGCGCTCGCATCGCTTCAACGGACGCCTCAGCCTGGCGCTGGTCGGTTTGAATCTGCTTGCGCTCAATCTGCTGATTGCGCCCCTCGGCGCCGCGCGGTTGGACCTGACCCAGTACAGTGAATACAGCCTGTCGGAAGTCACCCGAAGTCTGCTGGCCGATTTGGGCGAGCCGCTGCTGATTCGCGGCTACTTTAGCGAAGATAGCCACCCGGCCCTGACGCCCCTGATTCCACGAGTCAAGGACACTCTGCGCGAATATCAGCTGGCGGCCGATGGCAAGCTGGAGCTGGAATTCGTCGATCCCCTGACCAATCCGGAAATGGAGCGCGAAGCCAATCAGATCCACGGAATCCGGCCGACGCCCTTGCAGGTGTCGGATCGCGGCGGCGTTTCTCTGGTAAATGTCTACTTTGATGTGTTCATCGCCTACGGTGATCAGACCGCCAGCCTGAACTTCTCCGAATTGATCGACATAGTAGACACGCCGCTCGGCGCCGAGGTGCGGCTGCGCAATCTGGAATACGATCTGACCAGCGCCATCCAGCGCGTTGTCTACGGCTTCCAGAGCCTGGACGCGATTCTCGCCGCCCTGACAGAGCCGGCGCAGCTGACACTATACCTGTCATCAGCGACCTTGCCCGAGTGGATGGCCGAGGTCAGCCAGACTGTCGAGACCGTGACGCAAGAGATGGCGGACGCCAATCCGGCAAGAGTATCGTTTGGCGTCGTCGATATGTCGGCCGCCGATGTCGAGATCACCGAAACGGAATTGCTCGAACGCTATCAAATTCAGCCGGTGGCAACCAGTTTCTTCGCGGAAGAGACCTTCTTTCTACACTTGGTAATTGAAGCCGGCGGCGACATTCAAGTGCTCTATCCCTCCGGTGATTTGAGCCAGGCCGAAATTCGCAATGCCATTGAATCATCACTGAAACGGTCTTCATCCGGCTTCCTCAAGGTTATCGGCTTATGGACACCGCCGTCTTCCGGCGCCGATCAATTCGGCCGCCAAATGCCCAGCCTGCAACAATACAGCATCCTGGAAGACACCTTGCGCGAGAATCACGAATTGCGCCGCGTCACGCTGGACGAAGGGCAGCTCGCCGCCGATATTGATGTCTTGATTCTGCTGGCGCCGCATAGCTTGACCGAGTTACAGCGTTACGCCGTCGATCAGTACATCATGCGTGGCGGCTCGGTGATTGCCGCCGCTGGCCATTACCGCCTGGGCATTGACCCCTATGTCGGCACGCTCAAACTCGATGTCAACGAGAATGGCATTGAAGACCTGCTGGAGAGCTACGGCATTGTGGTTGGCGACACGGTAGTCATGGATATGCAGAATGCGCCTTTCCCGGTGCAAGTGCAACGCGATGTGGGCGACATGGTTGTGTCCGAGATTCAGGCCATAAATTATCCCTTCTTCGCCGATGTGCGCGCTGACAAGCTGGACGCCGACAATCCCGTCGTCAGTAACCTGCAGCTGTTGACGATGAGCTGGGCCTCGCCCGTGAGGATCGACGAAACCGTCCTGACGGAAGCGCGAATATCCACCCTGATCCGCTCCAGCGACAACGCCTGGGAGACAACCAATACCAATCCCGAGCCGGATCTGCAGACCTTTCCGGATTTCGGCTTTCCGCTGGGCGACGAGCAATCTTCAATACCCTTGGCGATCGCCGTTGAAGCATCATTCGAAAGTTACTTCAGTGACAAGCCGTCGCCCTTTGCAGCGGACGCGGCTGCTGCCGAAGACGATGCCGAGACGACCGAGCCAGTCGCGCTGATAGAGCGCTCGCCCGATAATTCGCGCATCATTGTGCTGGGCAGCGCCGAATTCGTGAATGACAACGTCTATCAGATTTCGGCCAGCTTCGGCGGCGATCGTTTTCTGAGCAATATTCAGTTTATCGCCAATGCCATCGATTGGTTCACGGAAGATGTCTCGCTGTCATCAATTCGCAGCCGCGGCAGCAGCGCGCGCATCTTGCCGCCCATCCACGAAGCTGCGCAGAATCAGTGGGTTCTTATCAATTACGCCGTCGCCATTATCGGCTTGGTCTTGATCGGCGTCGTCTGGCAAATGCAGCGCCGTTCCGAGCAGCCCATTCAGCTGATCCCGCCCGTGGGCGCGGCGACAGACGCGTTCCCCGCGCCAGCGGATTCTGTAGCTGAGCCGGCGGACGCCAACAAAGGAGGCGACTGATGTTGAACCGAACGAATCTTTTCCTGGCGGCGCTTCTCGCGCTTCAGGTTGTGCTCCTGGCCGTCGCCGTGCTTAGTACGACCGGAACTGAATCGCGAACGATAGAGCCGATTCTGGCAGACATCGCCACCGTCGAGGTGGACCGCCTGACCATCGCCGACAACCTGGAACATCAAATGACCTTCGCTCGCGGCGACGACGGCTGGGTGCTGCCAGACGCCGACGACTTCCCGCTTGATAGCGCGAAGATAGACGAAACTCTCGCCAAGCTGGCGGGTATGGACACGCGCCGCCTGGTCGCCTCCAACCCGGCCAACTTCGCCCGTCTCGAAGTAAAGGAAGACGACTTTCGGCGCAAAATCACGCTGCGGGTCGGCGAGTCCAGCGCCGTACTCTATTTGGGCGGCAGTGGCGGCGCCAACACAGTTTATATTCGGCGCGCCGAAGACAACGAAGTCTACTTGGGCAGCGGACTCAGCTCCTGGGAGTTGTCGACGCAAGTATCAACCTGGCTGGACGCAAGCTATGTCAACGTGCCTATCGACGACGTACTGGAGCTCTCGGTGCGGCGAGAAGACGGCCAATTCACATTCTTGCGGGACGGCGAAGACTGGACCTACGCCGGCTTGAGCGAGGGCCAGGTCTTTGAAGACACGCGCATGCCGCTCATATTACGCAACGCCGCGTCCATCCGCATGCAGGCGCCATTGGGTCTGGAAGCGCTAGACGAGTACGGCTTGGACGTCGCCCCAGTAGTCGTCGATGTGCGTTACCGCCAATTGGATGATACGCCGGTGGAAGACGCGGAGGACGAAGCGGCGCCGGATGACGCCTCCTCCGCGTTACCCGAATATACTGAAGCGACCTACACGCTGACCTTTGGCGCAGCCATGGATGACGGCGACATCGTGCTGAAGTCTAGTGATGCCGAGTATTATGTGCTGGTGGGCGATACCGTGCTCAACGCCTTCACCAACATCGTCCATGACGAATTGGTAAAGACGCCTGAGCCGGCGTCTGAGGGCGAAGCGCCAGCGAGCGGCGAGTAAGCCATACACCCGCCGCGTATGTATGCTCAGTAAAGCGGGCTGCTTCGACTGTTTGGCGCAGCCGCTGCTTCAGCTAAAGGCCCGCGACTGTCGCCCTCGTTATACGCTGAGGTCGCCCATATAATGACGGACGATTCCGGGCCCAGCCAACCCTAGCAGGAAACTGCATGACAACTGCCTTGACCTTCCAGCAAGTTATTCTGAAGCTGCATGATTTTTGGGCGGCGCAAGGCTGCCTGATCTGGGAGCCCTACAACGTGCAGGTCGGCGCGGGTACGGGCAATCCCGCCACGACCTTGCGCGTGCTGGGTCCCGAGCCCTGGCGCGTGGCTTACGTTGAGCCCTCGGTCAGGCCCGACGACGGGCGCTTCGGCGAAAATCCCAATCGCATGCAGAAATACTATCAGTACCAGGTCATCCTCAAGCCCGATCCTGGCAACCCGCAGGAGCTCTATCTGGATTCGCTGGAGGCGCTGGGCATCAAGGCGCGCGAACACGATATCCGCTTCGTCGAGGACAATTGGGAATCGCCGGCTCTGGGCGCATGGGGGCTGGGCTGGGAGGTCTGGCTGGACGGGCAGGAGATCACCCAATTCACCTATTTTCAGCAGGCCAGCGGCATGAACCTGGATCCCGTCAGCGTCGAAATCACCTACGGCATCGAGCGCATCGTCCTGGCGCTGCAGGGGAAAGAATCCGCCTGGGAAATTGACTGGCTGCCCGGCGTCAGCTACGGCGATGTCATGTTCAACGACGAGGTGGAGCATTGCCGCTACTACTTCAATGTGGCGGATGTCGCCGCCCTGCGCTCCACCTACGATACCTACGAGCGCGAATACGCCCGCGCGCTGGAAGGCGACGCGCTGATCGCCGCTTATGACTACGTGCTGAAGTGCAGCCATCTCTTCAACGTGTTGGACACGCGCGGCGCCATCGGCGTGACCGAACGCGCGGCTTACTTCCGGCGCATGCGCGAAATGACGCGCGCGATCGCAGCGCAGTATGTGTCGCAGCGCGAGGCGCTGGGCCATCCACTGATGAAGATGGCGGACCAGTGGCCCGGCGCGGAAATGCAAAAGCCGGGCGATCTACCTCCGGTTCCCGCTGAGGCCGCTGACGTACTCATCGAAATCGGCGTCGAAGAGCTGCCGGCCGATGATGTGGCTGCTGCGCTGGCGCAGGCTAAGGACGCCGCTCCTAGGTTGTTTGATGAGCTGCGCCTGACCTATGCTGAGCTAAACGTGTTCGCCACGCCGCGCCGTATCGTTGTGATCGCGCGTGACGTGGCGCCACGACAGGCGGATGAAAAATTTCTGGCCAAGGGGCCGCCGGCTGACCGCGCCTACGACGCCGCCGGCAATCCGACCCGAGCCGCCATCGGTTTCGCGCGCGGCAAAGGTGTCGATATCGCGGACCTAAAGGTCGAGCAAATTGACGGCGGCCGCTACGTCACTGCCGTCGTGCGCAATGAGGGGCGGCCGGCGACAGAAGTGTTGGCGGAAGCGCTGCCGGGTTTCGTCACCGGCCTGAAGTTCAGCAAATCCATGCGTTGGAACCACACCGATGTCGCCTTCTCTCGTCCCATCCGCTGGGTCGTCGCGCTCTTTGGCGAGACGATTATACCTTTTGAATTTGCCGGCTTGGCGAGCGGCCATCTTACGCGCGGCCTGCGCCCTGCCGGCTCGCCCGAATTTGAGTTGACCGGCGCGTCAGAATACATACAGCTCTGCCGTCGGCAGGGCATACTGCTGGATGCCGCGGAACGCGGCGCGGCGATACGTGAACAGATAGTCGCCCTCGCCGACGGAATCAATGCTAGCGTAGCGGATGACGACTCGCTGCTGGCGGAAGTGACCAATCTGGTGGAAGCGCCTACGGCATTTCTGGGCAAATTCGACGCCGCTTACCTCGAGCTTCCGCGCGATGTACTGGTGACGGTCATGCGCAAGCATCAGCGCTATTTCGCGCTGGAGGATGCCGACGGCCAGCTCATGAACTATTTCATTGGCGTGCGCAACGGTAACGGCGCGCATCTCGACAAGGTGATCCACGGCAATGAGCAAGTGCTGCGCGCCCGTTTTGCCGACGCCCGTTTCTTCTACCAGGCGGATATCAAGCAGCCGCTCAAAGACTACCTGCCGCGCCTGGGGACGCTGACATTTCAAGCCGATCTCGGCTCCATGCGCGCCAAAAACGACCGTGTGGCGGAGACCATAGCCGATTTGGGCGCGCTGCTCGGTTTTGCCGCTGACGACATTGCAACTGCGCATGAGGCAGCGCAGATCGCCAAGGCCGATTTGGCGACCAGCATGGTGGTGGAGATGACATCTTTGCAAGGCATCATGGGGCGCGAATACGCCCTGCGCGAGGGTATTGAGCCGGCAGTTGCGAGCGCCATTCGCGAACACTGGCTTCCGACCGGCGCCGGCGATCGCCTGCCTGCTTCTAATGCAGGCCGGCTGCTGGCGCTGGCGGACAAGCTCGACAGCCTTGTGGGGCTGATTGCCGTGGGCCTGGCGCCGAAATCGACATCCGATCCCTTTGGATTGCGGCGCGCTGCTCTCGGCGTCATCCGCATACTTGCGGAATCGGCGCTCTCGGTCGATTTGCGCCGAGTGATTGCCTTTGTGGCTGAGGGCCAGCTGGTGGCCGTTGACTTGCCGGTCAAGCAGCAGGTGCTTGCCTTTGTGGAGGGACGCTTCGCCAGTTGGCTGGACGATCGCCTGAGTGTCCCGTCAGATGTGATCAAAGCCGTGCTAAAGGCGCAGGCGCATAATCCCTACCGTGCGCTGCGCGGCATTGAGGCCTTGTCACGCTGGGTTGTACGCGATGATTGGGAAATTTTACTCGACAGTTTTGCCCGCTGCGTCAGGATCACCAAAGCGGAAGCCGAAATGGACCTGCGACTCGATCTCTTGAACGCGCCTGAGGAAAAGCAGCTTCACCAAACATACTTGTGCGCTTCCGCTAAACTCGGCCCGTCGACAAACGTCGACGAATTCCTCACGATCTTCGAGCCCATGGTTCCGGCGGTGACCGACTTTTTCGACAAGGTGCTGGTGCACGACCCGGATCCGAAGCTGCGCGACAATCGCATCGCGCTGCTGCAGCGCATCAGCGCGATGCAGGCGGGCATAGCTGATTTGAGCGAACTGGAGAATTTCTAGCGGCCATGTTCCTGGCCGATCTGCAGCCCGAATGTCAGTCATTTGTGAAGCCAAATCAAAAGCTGGGCAATTGTATTAATTCTCCAACATGAGTGCCAATTCATTGTACAAGTTTTCACGCAACACTATAATCACTTCCAAGTCTCTTCGAGGAGCGACAGTCCGTGTCCACAACGGATGACATCAAGTCCCGCATCGACATAGTCAGTTATGTGCAGCGCTTCGTGCCTACCCTGAAAAAGGCCGGACGCAATCACAAGGCTTGCTGTCCCTTCCACAACGAAAAGACGCCGTCTTTTGTTGTGAACCCGGCGCGGCAGACCTGGCACTGCTTTGGCGCCTGCGCTGAAGGCGGCGACCTCTTCACCTTCGCCCAGAAGCTGCACGGTTGGGACTTCAAAGAAGCGCTGCGGGAGTTGGCGGCTGAAGCCGGCGTGGAGCTGCAACGCCAAACGGCGGCGCAAAAGAGTCGCAGCGATCACCTGGAAAAGCTGCGCGGCATGACCGCAAGCGCGGCCGAAGTCTTTCAGAGGGCTTTGCGCCGCGAAACAACAGGCAGAATCCGATCGTATCTGCGCGATCAGCGCGGTTTGACCGATGAGACCATTCAGTCCTTCCAGATTGGGTACGCGCCGGACATCTGGGATTTTATGCTGCGCGCGCTGCGCGATTTAGGACACAGTGACGACGAGATCGTCGAAGTCGGCTTGGCCGTGCGCAACGACAACGGACGCGTCTACGACCGCTTCCGCAACCGACTGATCATCCCCATCCGCGATGAACGCGGCCGCGTGGTTGGCTTCGGCGGGCGCGCCCTGGATGCGAACGACAACGCCAAATACATCAATTCGCCCCAATCTGCCGTTTTCGATAAGAGCCGTCTGCTTTACGGGCTGGATACGGGCCGCTCGGCCATTCGCGACAGCGGCACGGTCGTGATTGTCGAAGGCTATATGGATGTGATCCAGGCGCATCAGGCCGGTTATGCCAATGTCGTGGCGCAGATGGGCACGGCCATGACTGAGCCGCAGATTCGCCAGGTGGCGCCGCGTTACGCCAAGCGCATCGTGCTCGCGCTGGACGCCGACGAAGCAGGCCGGAATGCCGCCCGCCGCAGCCTGGAAGTGGCCCGCCAGACGCTGGCTCGGGATTACGCCGGCAAGCTGTCGGTGGATATCGCGATATTGAAGATCCCCGCCGGCAAAGACCCGGACGACTTCCTGCGCGAGTCGCCTGAGGGCTGGCCAGCCCTCGTTGACAGCGCGCAGAGCGTTGCCGATTTCGTAATCGACATGGAGTCGGAGCCGCTGACGGCTGATTCCAGCCTGCAAGCGCGCCAGGCGGTTGCCCAAGCCGTGCTGCCTATGCTGCTGGTATCGGAGAACAACGTTTACAAACAAGACAACATTCAGAATCTGGCGCGGCGCCTGCGCATCAGCGAGCGCGACATGCTGGCTTGGGCGCAAGAGCAGACGCCTCTTGTCCGGCCTACAACACCCGCAGCGCCACCACCGGACATGCCGCCGGAATACTGGGACAACGAACACGAAATAGCCGGGCCGGAGTTTGCAACCGTAGACGACAGCGCGGAGAGCCCGCAGCAGCCGCCGGCCCCGAATAAGCCGCTGAAACGGGCGATTGAAGAATTCTGTCTCAGCGTTCTGCTCAAAGATCCCGATCTGCTCTATCAAGTCAATCGAAAATTGCGCGAGCTGGCGGCTGAAGATGAAGACTTGCTACAGGGCCCGCTCGGCGAGTTGAGCGCCAATGACTTCACGCAAAGCCAATATCGCGCTCTCATGGTGTCCCTGCAAGATTCGATGGCGCAGGATGATATGGCGCCCATGCAATACCTTGGCCTGGTGCTTGACGAAGACTTGCGCGCCGAGGTCCGGTCGCTGTTGATTGCCGACCCCGATGCAGTTGCCGCGCGAATTAACGGAAACTTTCAGGTCGACTTACACGATATATTTAGGAGAGGCTCGCAAAAGGCCAGGCCGGGCTTCAGCGTGAAAGAAGAATTGGTGATCCGCGCGCTGCAACTGCGCCTGCGGCGGCTCGACAACGAACGTGTCGAGATGCAGTATTTGCAGGAAGAAGCCCAGACCGGCACGAAAGGCGACGAGCAATTCGGGGATCAAATACGCGCGAAGATTATGCTGTCGATGCGAGCAAAAGCTCGAATCAATGCGGCAGTCAGCTAAACAGTACTCCCATCGCGGCAAACATCGATTTCAACAGAAGGAGTCAGAAACATGATGAATGAATCTGAAGACACGCTACGGGAGTACATTGGGTACGATCGCGAGTCACCGGACGACGACTTGGCGGATAGCGGGGATCGACGCGGGTCTCATCAGACTACTTCAAGTTTTGCAACCGGCGATCCGGACGAGCAGAGCGAGGGCGCTTCGCGCGAAAGTATGCCGCTGCCGGATGACCCGGTTCGGATGTATCTGAAAGAAATTGGGCAGGTTCCGCTGCTGGATAGCAACCGTGAAATGTGGCTGAGCACGCAGATCGCCGCCGAGCGCCACTTGGAGCAGCTCCGTGATGAGTTGATGAGTCTGGACAATCAGTCGTCGGCTAACGGCCATCCCGACTTTCTCGATGTTGAGCGCTTTGCGTACCGGCGTCTGCGCCAGGACTGGGACGTCCTGCAAGCGGCCGCCGCCGGGCGCGATGTGGAAGCGCCGGACTTTTTCCAGGTGATGGCGGAAGTTCAAGAGACTATTCTCAATTGGGATCGTGATGCGGATTCGTATATCCGCGGCTATCTCAAACAGCGCAGCTGGGGCAGAGACGAAGACTGGACCAAGCTGGCGCAGCAGTTTTTCCAAGTCATTCATGCGCTCTTCCTGTTCCCATTTGAGCACCAGCAGCAGATGCAGCGCTATTTCCGCCGCGAGCAGGCGCTGCCGCCGCTCGAGGAATTCGATAGCTGGATAGAAGATACGGTTGATCCGATCAGCTTGGCAAAGCAGCAGCAGGAGCAGGTAGAGCAGCACGCGGCGCTGTCATCCGAAGATTTGACGCGCGCCAATCTGCGCCTGGTGGTCAGCGTTGCCAAGCGCTATTTGGGCCGCGGGATCAGCTTCCTCGATCTGATTCAAGAGGGCAATATTGGTCTACTGCGGGCTGTGAACAAATTCGACCATACCAAGGGCTACAAATTCAGCACTTACGCCACCTGGTGGATCCGCCAGGCCATCAGCCGAGCGATCGCCGACCAAGCGCGCACCATTCGCATTCCCGTCCACATGGTCGAGACGATCAACCGCATGATGCGTGTGCAGCGCGAGTTGATCCAAACGCTTGGCGCCGAGCCGATCACCGAACAGATCGCCCTTGAGATGGATTTCCTCAGTGATTCCGAGCGCAGCGACATCAAGCAGCAGATGCGCGAAGGCGAAGACCTCGATCCACAGCTGAATCGCAAGTTGCGCAAGGCGTCGCAGAAGGTGCGCCGCATCATGCGTATCAGCCAGGAGCCGATGAGCCTGGATATGCCGGTCGGCCAGGAAGACAGCAGTCGGCTGGGCGATTTCATCCCCGACGACAATATGCTGGGACCGGTGGACGCGGCCGGGCGGCAGTTGCTCAAGGAACAGATCCGGTCCGCTTTGGGCGTCCTCAGCGAGCGTGAGCGCCAGGTGCTGGAGATGCGCTTCGGCTTGATTGACGGCCAGGACAATACGCTTGAAGAGGTCGGCCACTTCTTCGGCGTTACGCGCGAGCGGATCCGCCAGATCGAAGCAAAAGCCCTGCGCAAGTTGCGCCATCCCACGCGCTCCCGCCAGCTGCGAGATTACCTGGAAATGTAAGCCGCTGTTTGACGCTCGGACCATGCGCTTCAAGCCGCTTCACAATTGGGACCTCGGCCCACAGTCAGCCATCGCCCTGCAAACCGAATTGTCTGCGCTGCTGGCTAATGACGCTCCGCTCAAGCTCGACCGTATCCAGCGGGTAGCAGGCGTTGACGTGAGCGTGAAGAGCGGTCAGTCGCGGGCGGCAGTCGTCGTCATGACGTTTCCCGACATGTCGACGACCCTCGAGACGGTCCGCGCGCAGCGGGCTACCGACTATCCCTATATTCCGGGCCTGCTGGCGTTCCGCGAGGGGCCCGTGGTCCTGGAGGCGCTGAGCAATCTCCGCCATGAACCGGATGCAATTATCTTTGACGGAATGGGACAGATCCATCCGCGGCGCATGGGCATCGCTGCTCACCTGGGCCTGTGGCTCGGGCGACCGACCGTAGGCTGTGGAAAGACGCATTATATTGGAGAGTATCAGGAGCCGCCCCTAGAGAAAGGCAGCCGTTGCCCATTGTTCTATCGCGGGCAGCAGCTTGGCGTCGTCCTGCGTACACGCCGGGGCGTCAAGCCGGTTTACGTGTCGTGTGGGCATTTGGCCGATCTCGATAGCGCGGTGGAGCTGGTCTTGTCATGCACAACTAGATTCCGCTTGCCAGATCCCATACGCGCGGCTCATAAGGCGGCGAGCCTGGCCTGACCGGAGCTCGGCTAATTAGTCCTTGATGCCTGGCGCTCGATTAACGCTCGGCGGATTTCATTGATGCTTTACGGCGAGATTTTTTTGTACTCCGCTACACTTCTGCCATGTCTTAGCCTCGATACTTATCCGTACACGCATCCATTAGTCAGATGAAAGTCAATCGCAATTCCGCCAGAGCATTCGCGCGACCGCGGCCGCGACATGGAGGCTGCGCGCCGCTGCTCGTACTGGTGCTGGTTGCCATGGCCGTAGTCTGGTCCGGGCGGAACTGGATTGAGCAGCGCTTGAACGCCGGCCGTATCCCGCAAACAGTCGCCAACCTGCCAGCAGCCTTTGCCGCTTTTGAGAATGGCGACCTGGAAAAAGCCGTTGACTATGCCAGCCAGATTCTTGAGCGCGATGGACCCGACATCGCCACCTACGAATTGCTCATTCGAGCGCTAATCTACCGCAGCTATAGCGAGATAGAACGCGAGTTGGACCGGGAATCGGCCTTGCAAATCAGCCGCGAAGCCGTCGCCAGACTGCCGCGGAGCGAAGATATACAGGCGGTCTTGAGCTATGCTCTGCAAGCGAACGGCTACTCGGACGAGGCCGGCCGCGTCGCGTTGCGTATTGTGGAGCGCCTGCCGAAACATATATTGGCGCGTATCGCCTTATCGCTGTCTTATGGATCGCGGGGCTTACCGGGCGCTGCCTTGCGCGAAGCGGAAATCGGCCTCGACTTGGCGCGACAGGCCGGTCGCTATGAATGGGAAGGTCATCGCGCCGTCGCGCTAGCCTATAGCGATTTAGGCGACTACCGTGAAGCGATTGCGCATATGGATCATGCCATTCGCTATCGCGCAAAGCTAATCCCCTTGCATTTTGAGGCCGCGCTTTTCGCGCTGCAGATCAGCGATATCGATCAGGCAACCGTTGCCTATTACCGAATCACGGCTTTGGATGACGACAATGTTAAAGTTCGCGTTCGCCTGTGCGAGCTATCCGACCGCTTGCTGGAGCGCGAAAACGCGCTGCGATATTGTCGTGAGGTAACGGAGCTGGCGCCGGCCTGGTCGGACGGCTGGTACAAACTGGGTCGCTTGCTTTATCTTGACGGCGATTACCTCAACGCGCAGGCCGCCTTGAGACAATGCGGCCGGCTGCAGGTGGAGGGGCGAGTCGACATTGCCGAGCGGCGTCTGGAGTGCTGGTACTTGCAAGGGCAGTCGGCCGAGATTCGCGGCGATTGCGCCGGGCTCATGACGGTATACCGCGAATTCCTCGCCATGGTCGAAGGGGCGCAGTTGCCGCAAACCTGGACCTACCCGCCCGGCGGACCGCCAATCTGCGCGCCGGCCACCGTCACGGCGCAAGCTTCCGCCGGCGCCTGACGCCCGGGCAGCGTTCAAAGAGCGCGCTCCATTACCGATCGATACAGCGCAATCGTCTCCTCGGCGACCCGCTTCAATGTAAATCCTTGCAGTACGATCTCGCGTCCCTTGGCGCCGAACGACTGCCTCTGAGCCGGGTCCGCGATCAGCTGGCTGACCGCGCTCGCCAGCGCGTCACTATCGTTTGGCGGTACCAGCAAGCCATTGACTCCGTGGCGCACGATTTCACGGCATCCGGGCGTATCCGTCGTCACACAAGCCCGCCCGCAAGCCGCCGCCTCGATCAGCACTTTGGGCACGCCCTCTCCGTAGGTAGACGGCAGACAGACGATACTGCACTCGCCGAAGACCCGCGCCATATCGTCGCGTTGGCCGCACCATTCGATGATGCCGGCGTCGTGCCAGGTTTGCAGTTGCGATGCCGGGACATTCGACGGGCTGGTTCGCTCTTCATAGCCGACTACGCGGAAGCGTGCCTTGCCCTGCAACCGGCGCGCCAATTCGACAAACTCACCCACGCCTTTATGCCAGAGCAGGCGCCCGGCGAAAAGCACCACCGGCGGACGCGACAAATCCTCTGGGCGCGCAGCGAACTCGCGCTCGTCGACGCCCGAACCGTGAATAACCACGGCCCTGCTCTCCGGGATCAAGCCACGCTTGACGAAGACTTGCCGGTCGTCCGGGTTCTGGAAGATCATGCGCGTGCCGGCGCCGGCGAGCGCCAGCTTAAACGCCGGCCGGCTGAGTCTCTCCAGTAGCTGCGCTTTGGGTGTTTCACCGACTTGCAAGTAGCCCAGGCCGCTCATTGCCTGGATGACGCTGCGGCGTCGGCTCAGCCTGGCCGCGATACCGCCATAAATCACGGGTTTGATGCTGACATGATGCAGCAAATCGGGCTCGAGGCGGGTGTACAGCCGCCGCAAGGCGAGAATCGTCCACAATTCGCGCAAAGGGTTCAGCCCGTGTTGGCTGAGCGGCAATCGATGAAAGGGCAGGCCCGCCGCTGCGATGCGCTCGGCAGACTTCGCGTCCGAATCCGACGCGGCCACATGCACTTCAAATCCCTCAGCGCGCGCCGCCAAGGCCAGAGGCAGGCGATGGGACACAAAGAAGCGGGGAATGTTGACCACGTAAAGCAGCTTGGCAGGCTTGTTCCGCACCGAATTTCCCTACGCTTGCCTCGCTGAACAATGACCCGGCAGGTGGACACGCGCCCTGAGCGGTTGGCGATTAAAGCGGCTCGTCCAGTTCGACCAGCATCAGCTCTTTGGTGTCGTCAACGCCGGCGATGCTCTCGCTGAGCGCTTCCACCGGGGCGTGTCGCGCGAGATGCGCGCCGGCCAGCACGTAGACCAGAACCCCCAGCGATGACAGCGCAAAGCTCGCCAGGATGCCGATCACCTGTAGCTGCCCGAAAAAGATGTCGCCGGAATCATCGCGAATGTGGGTGCCGAAACCTAAAATGTCCGCCAGACCAGCCAAGGCAGCGAACAATATACCCGTGAGCGCGAGCCGAATGCCGATCTGTTGGCTCAAGGCGGCCGGCACGTCCAGGAAAAAGGTGTACTTGAGATAGGTCAGCGCGCCCAGAATCAGCAGACTGTAGCCAACCAGCACCATGGCCACCTGAATTAAGCCGATGCCTGCGGTTGTCGGGGCGCCGGTCACGTCGGGAAACAGGCCCATAAAGCAAATCATGACGCCCAGCGCGCCCAAAGCAATGCCGACTTGCGCAAAGCGCCACATTAGAGTCTATCCGTCTCCCAAGGACTCTCGCAGCTTGCGAATCATATTGCCGCTCAGAATCGACTTGACATCGCCACTGCTGAAACCCCGCTCAAGCAGCGCTTTCCGCAGCAGCCAAAGATCGCTGGACGTATCCACTCGATTCGGCAAACTGCTATATGCATAGCCGCCGTCGATGTCGCTGCCCAGCCCGACATGATCCACCGATCCGGTTAACTGACAGATGTAGTCAACGGCGTCAACCCAATGCGACAAGGTGACGCGGCGCTTTGGGTCGCTGGGATGCCAGTCTTTCCTTAGAAATCGATTATACACCATGATACCCATCACCCCATCGCGTTCCGCCAGCCGATGGATCATGGAATCCGCCAGGCAGCGCGGGCTATCGTGAAAATGCCGCGGGTTGGCGTGGCTGGCGACAATGGGCCCGGCATAGCGTTCGATTGCCGCCGCCGCCGCCCGTTCCGACAGGCCCGAAATGTCGAGCAAAACATGAAAGCCGTTCATCACCTCGAGCAGCTCATAACCCAGGAGCGTGAGATCGCCGTCGTGGCCGTCGGTGTAGCGATTCCGCCCCCAGGCCGGCGCCAGGATACGCAGCCCGTATTCCAGCCACTCTTCGCATTGCTGTGGTTCCGATATCGCTTCAGCCCCCTTCATGAGCACAGCGATGCCCTGAATCCGCTGGCCGACAGACGTGTCCGGATGCCAGGACTCCAGCACGGAATTCAAGTCTTCCTGCGTGAGTATCAGCCGGATTCTGTCGCTCTCGTCCGCTAGCCGCCTGTAGTAATCCAGCTGCCAAAGCGCGAGCTGCCGGGCATCGCTGGCCGAGCGATAGCTGAATTGCTGCCAGGGCTGCAGCTGCGGCGATGTCTCGGCTACCACTTGTATGCTGCCGAAGACCACAGCGACCCGCCCCAGCAGATTATCATACAGGCCGGTTGTTGCGGGCGGCAGGTCGCTGCGCGATTCGCCGCGTCGCTGATGCCAGGCCCACTTCGTGTAGTCGCGCCCGAGCTGCTGGGCGTTGAAGGCGATATTCTGCTGGGCATCGACAATAAACACGCGGGTCAGCTCTCTTTTACAGGCTGCATGGCGGCGCTCCGTCGCATGTCTTATGATAATCGACTATGCTCGCTGTTGCCCTGCGCTATCCAAGCGAGCGCGCAATTGTGCTATCCTCGCGGCACAGCAGCAAGGCAGGCGGCGGATCGCAAAGTGCGGGTACTGCAGGTCAACAACATCACCGTGAATTTCGCGGGAACCGAATTGTATAGCGACTTGTCGTGGGCCATCGGCGACCGCGATCGTATCGCTTTGGTTGGGCCCAACGGCGCTGGCAAGTCGACTTTGCTCAAAGTGCTCCTGGGCGAGATTGAGCCGGATCGCGGACATATCACGGCCCAACGCGGCCTTCGCATCGGTCACTTGCCACAGGATATTACCCTGCCTCCCGACATGACCTTGATCGAAACTGCGCTGGTCAAGCCGCCGGAATTGGCGGAGGCGGAAGACCGGCTCAGCGCAATTGAAGCGCAATTGGCCGATCCGCAAGTCTACGGCGATGAGTCGCTGCTGGCGCATACGCTGGCCGAGCTTGAGGCGGAACTCCTGCGCTTTGAAACGATGAACGGCAACCGGCACGCTAGCCATGTGCGCGAGTTGCTGGCGATGCTGGGCTTCAGCGCGGACGATTACTCGCTGCCCACGGCTGCGCTTTCCGGCGGCCAGAAAAAGATGGTGGCGCTGGCGCGGCTGGCCGTATCTGCCCCCGACATACTGCTGCTGGATGAACCCGACAATCATCTCGATATGGCTGGCAAAAATCAACTTGAGCGCTTCATTCTCAATTATCCCAAGTGCGTCGTCATCATCTCCCATGACCGCTACCTCTTGGACGAGGTGGCGACGCAGACCGTGGAATTGGCGGCGGGCAAGCTCACGATTTATCACGGCAATTATTCCTATTACATCAACGAGAAGGAATTGCGCTGCCTGCGTCAGCAGCAGCAATATGTCACGCAGCAGAAGGAGATCGCGCGCCTTGAAGCCATGATCGAACGCTTTGAACGCTGGGCCAAACAGGTGCTGAGCCGCAAGCACATGCTGGCCGCGCGGCAGCGGCGCCGTCAGCTGGATCAGATGGAAGAACGCGGCGAAATCATCGAAAAAGTGGCCGACGCCAGGTTGATGGACTTCAAGGTCGACGGCTGGCGCGGCAGCAAGAAAGTGCTGGAACTGGTCGCTGTCTCAGTCGCATTCGCCGATCAACCGCTGATTCAGGATGCGGACTTGCTGCTGCGCCATGGCGAGCGGGTCGGCGTCATCGGCCCCAATGGCGCCGGCAAAACGGTGCTGCTGCGCCTGATCCTCGGTGAGCTGCAGCCGCTTGCAGGTGAGATCAAGCTGGGGCCCAGCATACGCGTCGGCTACTACTCGCAGGAGCACCAGACCCTGGACAACTGGCTGGACCGCGCACCGCTGGATCTTATCCGCAATATACAGAACAGCAGCGAAGCCACCGCCGTCAACTTTCTGCTGCGTATGGCTTTCAGCTACGAGCAAACGCGCCAATCCATTCGGTCGCTGTCCGGCGGCGAGCGCAGCCGCTTGCAGCTGGCGCTGGTCGTGCTGCGGCGGCCGAACCTGCTCCTGCTCGACGAGCCCACCAACAATCTCGACATCGCCTCGGTAGAAGTGCTGGAAGACGCGCTGGATGATTTTGAGGGAACTGTGCTGATCGTCTCACACGACCGCTACTTCCTCGACCAGACCGTTGACCGCTTGGTCGAGATTCGCGCCGGCGCGCTGCGCGAATTCCACGGCGACTATACCGAATTTCTGGAAGCGCAGGGGTTGAGCTAATCCCGCTTCACAGTCCCGCGAATGACCGCTCCCGGAATCGTGAAGCTCAACTCGCCTGCCGCCGCGTCCTCCCGCAAGCTGAAGCTGCTCCGGATTTCCGCCGGCGCTCCGCTGAACAGCGAAAGAATCATGTTTGCATTCTGCCGCGGCGTCGCCATCCGCCGCGTCCAGGTATCGAAATACAGCCTCAGGTCAAATCTCAGCAGTACTTCGCTGCAATAGCCGGCGGCGGACAGCATCGCTCGCCACTCGGAAATGCGATAGTCGCGCACGTGCGACGGATCGCGCAGCAGCTCAATGGTCTGTAGAAATGTGTCTTGGGCGTAATCTTCCCCCGCCATGATGTCGCTGATGAGGAAGACGCCCTCGTGCCCAAGCACGCGGCGGAACTCTGCCAGCGCTCGTTCCGGCCGCTGCCAGTGATGCGCGCTGTAGCGCGTGACCACCAGATCAAAGCTGCGCGCGGGGAAGGGCAGGTTCTCGACATCGGCCAGCTTGGTTTCGATATTGTCGATGCCGCGTTCCCGCGCCAAGGCCCGCGCCTGCCTGAGCATGGCGCCGGTGAAGTCGCAGGCAATTACCTGCGCGACCCTCGGGGCAAAGGCGAGCGAGGTATGGCCGGCGCCGCAGCCAGCATCCAGCACCTGCATGTTTGCGTTGAGCGCGACCGCATCAGCCATCAGATCGAGGTCTTGGCCCGAGGCGTGAACTCGGCTCGTGCGATAATTGGCGGCGACATCGCCAAAGCGTTGCTGCACATGATCCCGCACCTTTGGTCGTTGTTGACGTCGATTGGCGTCTTCTGTCATCAATTCGACTTTCTTATGTTCGTGGCAGAGAGTTAACAGGGGCTTGCAACCGCGGACTGCTATGTTATCATTTTGATCAGCATCTTCAACGAATGGTCTAGTGTAAGGTACACCTTGACAAGACCTAATTGCATGTCGTACACTACAGGCTTGCAGTCCTCTTGCTGTCACAATTTATTGGATACATGACATTCGGTCATAGGCACTATCTGTGTTGTATGCGCGTTAGCTGTTCCTTGCGTCGCCACGTGGCGGGGTAGGGGGTTCTTGTTGTTTTCATCCAGTCAGCTCAGCTAGGTCAGCTATTCATCCAAGGAGCTCTGCCTTGAAACAGTATTATAATGTGAAGAATTATGCGCGAACGACTGAGATTCAGGAACTGCCCTCGCTGATTGATATCCAGTTGAAGTCTTTTGAAGACTTCCTCTATGGGGGCCGGCTGCTGGAGCTATTCGACGAGATCAATCCGATCCAGAGTTTCAACAGCAATTTGTCTCTCTACTTCCCGGGCAACCATCCGCAGGCGCAGGAATTCGGCCTCAAGCCCTACTTTGAAGATCCCAAATATGACGAAGAAGAGTGCATAGAGCGCGATATGTCCTACGCGGCCCCGCTCTACGTGGAAGTCGCCTTGGTGAATCACGAGCAGGGTGACGAGATTATCCGCCAGGATATCTTCATGGGCGAATTCCCGCTGATGACGGAAAAGGGCACCTTCATCATCAATGGTACCGAGCGCGTGGTCGTCAGCCAGCTGATCCGTTCGCCCGGCGTCTATTTTGACGCCGAAGAAGACCGCACCACCGGACGCCTGCTCTCCAACGCCAAGCTGATTCCCGATCGCGGCGCCTGGATGGAATTCGAAACCAAGAAGACCGACTACATCACCATCAAGTTCAATCGCAAGCGCACGATTCCGGTCACCATCCTGCTGCGAGCGCTGGCGGCTGTCGACGACGGCTTGCCGGCATCGGCGTCGCCCATCAAAACCGGCGAAGACGACGAGATCCTGGCGCTATTCGCCGAGATCGACAACAACGAAGCGCACAAATTTATCGAGAGCTCTATCAAGAATGAGCCGGTATGGGAGGTCAAGAAAAACCAGACCCTGGCCGAGGTGGCTCTGATCGAGTTTTACCGCCGCATGCGCCCCGGCGATCCGCCCACGCTGGACAACGCGCGCGAGTACCTGGCCGGCCAGCTCTTCGACCAGCGGCGCTACGATTTGGAGCGCGTCGGACGCTATAAGCTCAACCAGCGTCTGGGCCTCGAAGGCGTCATCGACCGCTCGCATCGGACGATCTCAAAGTCCGATATCGTTAAGCTGGTCGAGCACATGATTCTCATCAACAACGGCGGGCGCGCGAAGGATGACATTGATCATCTGGGCAACCGGCGCGTCAAGACCGTAGGCGAGCTCATCGGCAACAAGCTGCGCATCGGCCTGCGCCGCATGGAGCGCGTCGTCAAAGAGCGCATGTCGATCCGTGAGGCGGAACAACTGACGCCGGTCTCGCTGGTCAACATCCGGCCCATCGTGGCGGCTGTGCGCGAATTCTTCGGCTCGTCGCAATTGTCGCAATTCATGGAGCAGACCAATCCACTGTCCGAACTGACGCATAAACGCACGCTTTCGGCGCTGGGTCCGGGCGGCTTGCGGCGGGAGCGCGCCGGCTTTGACGTGCGCGATGTTCACCACAGCCATTACGGGCGCATCTGCCCCATCGAAACGCCGGAAGGCCCGAACATCGGTTTGATCGGCCGCTTGGCCAGCTACGCGCGCGTGAATGAACTGGGCTTCATCGAAACGCCCTACCGCAAAGTCACCAGCATGATGGCAGTGACCGATCCCAACTTGATCGGGCGCGCACTGCGCGACGACATCGAAAACAGCAAGGGCAAGGTCGCCATTGAAGAAGGCACGGTCATCGACAAGAAGGTGGTCACCCGGCTCAAGCGCATGAAAATCAAGGAAGTGCCGGTGACGCCCTTCGCCACGCACGACATCGAATACCTGTCGGCAGACAACGAAGACAAATTCATTATCGCCCAGGCCAACGCCGTGCTGGATGAGCATGAGCAATTTGTGTCCAATCGCGTATCGGGGCGCTTCGAACAGGGATTCCTGTCGGTGCCGCCGCAACGAATCGACTATATGGACATCGCTCCTCGCCAGATCGTCGGCATTAGCGCCGCCTTGATTCCCTTCCTGTCCCATGACGCGGCCAACCGCGCGCTCATGGGATCGAATATGCAGCGTCAGGCTGTACCGCTGCTCACGCCAGATGTCTCGGTCGTCAGCACCGGCATGGAACGGCAGGCGGCGTCCGACAGCGGCCAGGTCTTGGTCTCCGACATCAGCGCGGAAGTGATCAGCGTGCAAGGCCATCGTGTGATCGTCCGCAAGGAAGACGGCGAGGAGCAGACCTTCCAGCTGCGCAAATACGAACGCTCGAACCAGTCTACCTGCATCGACCAACGTCCCGTCGTGCGCAAGGGCGACATGATCAAGCCGGGCGATATCATCGCCGACAGTTCATCGACCTACGACGGACACCTGGCGCTGGGTCACGATGTCTTGACTTGCTTCCTGTCCTGGGACGGCGGCAACTACGAAGACGCCTTGCTGGTCAGCGAAGACATGCTGCGTAATGACAAATTCACCAGCATTCATATCGAAAAGCATGAGATTGAAGCCCGCGACACCAAGCTGGGTCCGGAAGATATCACCTACGACATTCCCAATGTCGGCGAAGACGCGCTGAAGGACCTCGACGAACACGGCATCGTGCGTATTGGCGCCGAAGTCGGCCCCAACGATATTCTCGTAGGCAAGATAACGCCTAAAGGCGAGAAGGAACTGTCGCCGGAAGAAAAGCTGCTGCGCGCCATCTTCGGCGAGCAGGCGCGCGAAGTGAAAGATTCGTCTTTGCGCCTGCCTCACGGCGACCGCGGCAAAGTAACCGATGTCAAAGTCTTCACGCGCGAGGAACACCCGGATCTGCCGGCGGGCGTAGAAAAGATGGTGCGCGTCAGCGTGGCGCAGCGCCGCAAGCTGACAGTCGGCGACAAGATGGCAGGCCGCCACGGCAACAAAGGCGTCATTTCCAAGATCGTCACCGTCGAAGACATGCCCTACGTTGAAGGCGGCATCCCGGTCGAGATCATCTTGAATCCGCTGGGCGTACCCAGCCGCATGAATATCGGCCAGATTTTGGAGCTGCATCTGGGCTGGGCCGCCGACCGCATGGGCTTCCGCGCCATAACGCCCGTATTTGACGGGGTCAAAGAGCACGAGATTCAGGCGGAACTTGGCCGCGCCTGGATGATCGACTGGGCTTGGAAGCTCACGACCGCGCGCGCCTGGGAAAATCAGGCGCGGCTGGCGGAGACTGTGGGGATGGCGCCGGAAGATTTCGATGACGATATGCACGTAATCAGCGCCTACCTGATTGAACGAGTCGGTGATTCCGACCGCTATGACAGCGAAGCGATCATTCTGGAGCGCGACGAGATTTATGTGCGCCGCGTCGCCGCCGCCGAAATCCTGAGAGAATTCGGCTACGACCCGGATGAGATCATGGTGTACGACAACAGCGACCTGTCAGCCGAAGAACGAGATGAACGCGATTTGAAGGCGCTGGATGTCTCAATACGCTTGTGGATTCAGCAGACCGCGCCCGAAGACATCGAGTTGGCGGATGATCTGTCGAATCGTGAGCTTTTCGCCATAGCCGATCGCGTGATGTTCGAAACCGGCCGGCCCGTGCCGCATTATGGCAAGCAGACCTTGTACGACGGGCGGACGGGCGAACCCTTCGATCGTCACGTCGCGGTCGGATACGTGCACATGCTCAAACTTGCGCATTTGGTCGAAGACAAGGCCCACGCCCGCTCGACCGGTCCCTACAGCTTGGTCACTCAGCAGCCGCTGGGCGGCAAGGCGCAATTCGGCGGTCAACGATTCGGCGAGATGGAAGTCTGGGCGCTGGAAGCCTACGGCGCGGCCCATATTCTGCAAGAAATGCTGACAGTAAAATCCGACGACGTGCAGGGGCGTGTGAAGACCTACGAAAGCATCGTCAAAGGCGAGCCGATCGAAGAACCCGGTATCCCGACCAGCTTCCGCGTGCTGGTCAAGGAATTGCAGAGCCTGGGTTTGTCGGTGGAAGCGATCACCGGCAGCGGCGATGTGATTCGCTTCGGCAAATACGATGAGCAGACGCGCCGACCGCAGCCGGAGACGGGATTGCTCGGCTTGGGAACCGGCTAAGTCGCTAGCGCGAAAATGCAGCGGGCGCATTGGCGACAGTGCGCCTCTCTTTTTACGCCGACTGACCGCAGCAAGATGTTCCGAGCCGGCGGAGCGCCGAAATAATGCGCAGCAAGATCGCCGTCATTCTGGCGTCAATCGTAATCACCTTGCTGATACTGGAACTTGGCGCCCGCTTCTATCTGGCGCGATACGGCGACGAGCGCCAGAAGATTCTCTACCTCTATTCGCGCGACGAAATCAACGAAAAGCAGACCCTGCTCCAGGGATTGGCCTACCTCAACTACGGGCTGTCGACCGCACACGACCATGTCAATTCGCTAGGATACCGCGGTCCCGAAATCGCGCTGCCCAAGCCGGCCGATGTCTATCGCATCGTGGCTATCGGCGGCTCGACCACCTACGGCTTATTCCTGGATCTTTGGCAGTTGGCCTATCCGCGCCAGCTGGAGGAGATGCTGCAGCGCGACTACGGCTATGACCAGGTCGAAGTGATCAACGCCGGCGTCCCCCAATACTCGACCTGGGAATCCGCCGTTAACATGCTGCTGCGTATCCCGGACCTTGAACCTGACCTGGTCATCATTTACCACGGCATCAACGATGTCGGCGTACGCTTGACGGACCCGGACTTCTACGACGGCTTGAATACAGGCAAAGGTTATTGGGTCGATCTGGACGATCCGCTGCCGCCCGGCGTCTTGTGGCGCTTTGCGCTCAAGCGGCTGGGTTACGAGCTACCGGTAGCATACGAATTGGACTCGACATTCAAACGTCCAGACGGGATCCGTAGCTGCGATCAGGACACTAGCGGCGCTGAATCTGTGTGCGAGGGCTTCGATATGACGGCCAGCGAAGTGATGCGGGCGAATCCGCCGACCTACTTTGAGCGCAACCTGCGCAATATGATTCGATTGGCGCGCGGTATGAACAGCGATGTGCTGCTGCTGACCTGGGCTTATTCCCCGCTTGATTTCCCCGAGGCGGGCGGTGGTGGCATGATCCATCGGCACTTGCAAGATGGCGTGGATGAACACAACGACATCGTCGGACGGCTGGCGGATGACGAGGGCACACTGTTCTTCGACCTGGCGGCGTCCATGCCAATTGATGAACAGTACTGGGTCAACGGCGTTCACATGAAAGCCGCGGGCACAGCCGAAATGGCGCGGCAGATTGCGGAATACCTGGCGGCGAGTGGATTGCTCGCGCAGAAGGAATAGCGCTCGCCATTGGCGGCCCTATCCTAGTCCGCCTTCTGTTTGGCCTGCGCCGTATTGATTGCAGTCCGTCAACACAGTCTCATCTTAAACGCTCCAGACTGGGTCGCAAATCCATCCCCGGGCTTGCTTGATTTTGCCTGAAATCTATGCTAGTCTCACTAGGACTGGATTTGTTCCAAAAAGCACAAATGGTTTAGTCCGTATGTCGACCGTCCTTGAATTTGGTCCCGTCACGGCTTTGCTGGTCATTTCAGTCGTGCTGGCGCTGATCATCGCCAATATCTCGCGCGTCATTGGCCCGCGGCGGCCGACCTACCGCAAGTCGGTGCCCTACGAAAGCGGCATGAAGCCGATCGGACCGGCAACACGGCGGCTGCCCGTCAAGTTTTACCTGGTGGCGGTACTCTTCATCATTTTCGATATCGAGGTGATTTTCTTCTTGCCTTGGGCGGTATCAATGCGTGATCTCGGTGTGTACGGACTCGTGGTCATGGCGGTCTTTACAGTGATTCTGATTGTCGGCTTCGTCTACGAGTGGAAGAAAGGTGGTCTGGAATGGGAGTAAGTTCCAAGCTCGGAAATATGGGCGTTGTCACCACCACGGTTGAGCAAGCTGTCAATTGGGCGCGCACGGGCGCGATGTGGCCGCTGCTCTTCGGCTTGGCCTGCTGCGCCATCGAATACATGAGCTCGCAGGCATCAAGTTACGACCTGTCGCGCTTCGGCATGGAGCTGAATCGCGCCACGCCCCGTCAGGCCGATTTGCTTATCGTATCGGGCCGTCTGACGCGCAAGATGGCGCCGGTTGTGCGCCAGCTCTATGATCAGATGGCCGAACCCAGGTGGGTCATCTCGATGGGCGACTGCGCCTCCTGCGGTGGCGTCTACAATAACTACGCCATCGTGCAGGGTGTTGACGAGATCATCCCGGTCGATGTCTATATCGCGGGCTGCCCGCCGCGGCCTGAACAGCTTTTGCATGGCATCCTGACGCTGCACGAAAAAGTTCGCAGCGAACGCATCGCCGACTGGGCTTAGAGCATTACGCGGTTTAGACTCCGCAAATGGAGGGTGGCAAGATGTACGAAGAAGAGCGTCGACGGAATTGGTTGGCTTTATGATTGGGCTGATTTTTACAGTATGGGGCTTGTCCCATCTTATATCTGGAAAACCAGGCGCGGGTAAGTGGTTTGTGCTTTGGCTGATAAGTGCAGCGCTTATCGCTGTCCCTGGGGGGCGAGGATGATCGTGCATACGCCAGTCAGTATTGCGGCGGCATGGATCAGTAGCAAATAGACTTAAACTTTCGTTGGCGCCGGATTTTGCTGCGTCAACAGGGAAGGTTGCTTCAGTATGGAAATCCCGGCGGCCATAGATCCGGTCGAGCAAGCGCGCGATGCCTTTGGCAAGGCGCTGCTGCACGTCAAGGAATTTCGTGGAGAAACGACCCTGGTGGTGGAAGCCGCTCGGACGCCCGAAGTGCTGGACTTTCTGCGAATCAGCCCAGGGCTGGTCTACAACATGCTCTCGGATGTCAGCGCGGTTGACTACTATCCCAACGACTATGGAGAACGCTTTGACGGCGGCGAGCTCGAATTCCGCCCAGAACGCTTCGCAGTGTCTTATCACGTATTGTCGATGTTATACAATCGCCGCCTGCGCATAAAAGCCTTCGCGGCGGAAGAAGATCCGCGCTTGCCGACGGCGACGGTGGTTTGGCCCGCGGCCAATTGGCTAGAGCGCGAAATCGCCGATTTGATGGGCATCGTCTTTGAAGGGCATCCCGATCAGCGGCGTTTGCTCATGCCCGAAGACTGGTACGGCCATCCGCATCGGCGCGATTATCCCTTGGGCAAGGAGACGGTTGCCTTTTCCTTTAATGAAGCGGAAATCCGCAAGCACAAACCTTTCGCCACAGACTAGGTTTTGAGGACGGTATGGCAGTTGCGACACCACCGCAATCAATAGAAGACCAGCGCAGTTGGGAAGGCAACCTGGACCAGTTGCGCGGCCTGGTTTCGGAGCGCGCCATCACCGGCGAGACGATGCTGCTCAATATGGGCCCGCATCACCCCAGCACGCATGGTGTTCTCCGCCTGCTGCTGGAACTGGACGGCGAGCAAATTGTCTCCTGCTTGCCCGATGTCGGTTTCTTGCACACCGGCATCGAGAAGTCGCTTGAAGACAAAAGCTACGAAAAAGCTCTGCCGCTGACCGACCGCATGGATTATCTGTCGCCGATGTCCAACAATATGGCCTACGCGGCGGCGGTCGAAAAGCTGCTCGACCTGGACGTGCCCGAGCGTGGCCAGGTCATCCGCGTCGTCTGCTTGGAGTTGGCGCGCTGCGCCAGCCATCTGGTCTGGCTGGGAACGCATGCCATCGACATGGGCGCGATGAGCGTCTTGCTCTACGCCTTCCGCGAGCGCGAACGCATACTGGGCATGTTCGAGATGCTCTCCGGCCAGCGCATGATGAGCAGCTACATTCGCCCCGGCGGCGTCTGGCGCGATGTGCCCGACGACTTCCTGCCCACAATTAAGCAATTCCTGAACGACTTCCCCGGCAAAGTCGACGATTACGAAGCGCTGCTGACACAAAACCCGATTTGGAAGGATCGCGCCCAAGGCGTCGGCGTCATCGAACCCGATGTGGCTCTGGCTTATGGCTTGACTGGACCGGCCTTGCGCGGCAGTGGCGTCAACTGGGATTTGCGCAAGGCGCAGCCCTACAGTGGTTACGAGACCTACGACTTCAATGTGCCGCTGGGCGAGCACGGCGATGTCTACGACCGCTATCTGATTCGTATTCACGAATTCCGCGAAAGCATGAAGATCTTGAACCAGGCGGTTGAACGGCTGGAGTGCGTCCAGGGACCTTACCGATCCGAGAATCGCAAGTACTGCCCCCCGCTGCGCAGCGAATTGGGGCAGAGCATGGAAGCGGTCATTCATCACTTCAAGCTCTGGACTTACGGCTACGACGCGCCCGATGACGAGATCTATAACGCTATCGAAAGCCCGCGCGGCGAGATCGGCTGCTATATTCATGGCACCGGCGCCAACAAGCCGCGGCGCGTGCATTTCAAGACGCCGTCATTTATACACATCAGCGCCTTGCCGGTGATGTCCAAAGGCTATCTGCTGGCGGATATGGTCGCGATTATCGGCAGCGTCGATATCGTCTTGGGCGACTGCGACCGCTAAAGACCGGCTGAAAACAGGCGGTCAGTAATCAGGATCAAGGCATGGATTCCCGCGCTGCTGCCGGGAATCCCTTTGCGAAGGAACGACTTGTATGGCGATCATCGGCAATCCGAAATACGAAGAGCGCATCAATCACCACCTCGCCAAATACGAGACCAAGCGCTCGGCGGTGATGCCGCTGCTCTACATCGCGCAAGAAGAATACGGCTGGGTCAATAGCGAAGGCATTGACGAGGTCGCGCGAATTCTGAATCTGGATCCGACCCAGGTCAAGTCCATCGCCGGCTTCTACACTATGTATTCGGAAAAGCCCAAGGGCGAGTATTGGCTGCATGTCTGTACCGACTTACCCTGCGCGCTGAAAGGCGCGGACGAATTTTACGCCTGGCTGAAGGAAGAGCTGGGCATTAATGAAGGCGGCACCAGCGAAGACGGCCTGTTCACCGTCGAGCACGTCATGTGCCTGGCCGCCTGTGACAAGGCGCCGATGCTGCAGTGCAACTTCCGTTATGTCGAGAATCTCGATCAAGACAAAATGCGCGAACTGCTGGCGAAATGGCGGCAGGAAGCGGCCCAGCCCGTTAGCGCGGGCGTGTGATCTAGAGGCCTGTCGGATAGCGCGGGAAAAAGGAAGCAAAGGCCATTATGCACATTCTCTTACGCGGTCGCGAGATAGCCAATATCAAAGAGCTGGCGACTTATGAAAAGCACGACGGTTTCGTCGGCTTTGAGAAGGCGCTAGCCATGACGCCGGCCGAAGTTATTGACGTGGTCAAGGCTTCCGGTTTGCGCGGGCGCGGCGGCGCCGGCTTCCCCACCGGCGTCAAGTGGAGCTTTATCCCCCAGCACGAACCGGTCAAATACGTCACGGTCAACGCCGACGAGAGCGAGACCGGCACCTTCAAAGATCGCGAGATCATGGAAGAGAATCCCTATCAATTGATAGAGGGATCGCTGATTTGCGCCTACGCCATTCAAGCTAAAGCTGTCTACATATATCTGCGCGGCGAATTCTGGGATATTGGCGATCAACTGGACGCCTGCATTGAGGCGCTGCGCGAGAAGAACATGGTCGGGGAGAATATCTTGGGCTCCGGCTACGATTGCGAGGTCTACACGCATCTTGGCGCCGGCGCCTACATCTGCGGCGAAGAAAGCGCCTTGCTCAACAGCCTGGAAGGCTACCTGGGTCAGCCGCGCGTGCGCCCGCCTTTTCCAGCGCAGAAGGGCGGCGGCTTGTACAAAGAAGCCACGGTCGTCAACAATGTCGAAACGCTGGCCAACGTCCCTTACATCTTGAGCGAGGGCGCTGACGCCTTCAAAGCCATTGGCACTGAACAGAGCGCCGGTCCCAAAATCTACTGCGTCAGCGGCCATGTCAAGCGGCCAGGCAATTACGAATTGCCCATGGGCGCGACCTTTCGCGAACTGCTCTACGATCACGCCGGCGGCCCCCTGCACGAAGACCGCGCCTTCAAGGCGATGCTGCCTTCCGGCGGCTCGGGCCCCATCGTGCCGCTGACCGACGATGTGCTCGACACGCCCATGTCCTATGAACACTGCGCCGACATCGGCACCATCATCGGCTCGGCCTCGATCATCATCATGGACGAAAGCGTCGATATGACCTGGGTCGCGTCCAAAGTGACCAAGTTCTTCGCCCACGAAAGCTGCGGCAAGTGCACGCCCTGCCGCGAGGGCACCTACTGGCTGGACAAAGTGATCGACCGGATCCTGGACGGGCGCGGAAGCGAAGAAGACGTCAAGCGCATTGCCGATGTCGCCGAGAATATGGCCGGCACGACGCTTTGCGCCCTGGGCGATTTCGCCGCCAATCCGATCATTCATACCATTCGCCATTTTCCAGACGACTTTTCGCAGCACGTTCAGGCATAGGTGAGGGCATGATGCAGGTACCTGGACGACAGAGGCTGAATTGGCGCCTTTTGATTGGCAAAGCAATCGGCGCGGTATATCAGCCGCCGCTGGCGCGCGAGCGCGAATTTTACCGGCGCCTGCGTGAGCTCGATCGGGCGATCCTTGCTGCGCCGGACGACTTGACGCAGCATGTGCTGCGTGGCGAGTTGATGCTGGAGCGGGGCGAGTACGATCGAGCGAAACAAGATTTTGACCGCGCGCTGGCGCTGGCGGACATGCTGGATGATGCCAGAGCCTGGCACGTCGTGGAGCAAATTATGCGCGACCGCGCGGCTTACGGATTGAGAGAAGTGCAACGCCACGAGCAGTCGGCGGCCTAGGGCGCTTGTGGTTGATATGCGGAGGCGTGAATGTCCGATACGGTGAAGATCAACATCGACGGCGATGAATTTGAAGTAACGGCCGGGTCCAATCTTGTCGACGCCGCCAAGTGGCACGCCGGCAATGATATCCCCGTCTTCTGTTATCACCCCAAGATGGAGCCGGTGGGCATGTGCCGCATGTGCCTGGTCGAGTTGGGCGCGCCGGCCAGAGATCGCGCCACTGGTGAAGTCATGCTCAACGACGACGGCACGCCGCAGATTCGCTACTTCCCCAAGCTGCAAACGGCCTGCACAACCGTCGTCAGCGACGGAATGCATATCAAAACTGAGACGCAGGAAGTGATCGACGCGCGCAACGACGTACTGGAATTTTTGCTCAGCAGTCACCCACTGGACTGCCCCATCTGTGACAAGGGCGGCGAATGCCCGCTGCAAAACCTGACCATGCGTCACGGCCCGCAGTCCTCGCGCATGTATTTTGAAGACAAGCAGCTTCTGGAGAAGCACTACCCGCTGGGTGACTTGATCTTTCTGGATCAAGAGCGCTGCATTCAATGCGCTCGCTGTGTGCGCTTCCAGGACGAGATTGTCGGCGACGATGTGCTGGCTTTCCACGAACGCGGTCGCCGCTTGCAGATTATTACCAATTCCGACCCCGGATTTGATACTTATTTCAGCGGCAATACCACTGACATTTGCCCGGTTGGCGCGCTGACCACAGCTGACTTCCGCTTCGGCGCGCGGCCCTGGGAGCTGAACGAAGTGCCCAGCATCTCGCCTTGGGACGCGGCCGGCGAGAACATCAGTTTGAGCATGCGCCTGGATCGCGACTTCGACGGCCGCGCCATGATCAAGCGGGTCATGCCGCGTCAGAACGAGCAGGTAAACGAAATCTGGATCAGCGACAAGACTCGCTTCGGCCATCACTTCACGCGCAGCGCCGACCGCTTGCAATCGCCGCAAATGCGCAGCGGTGACTCACTCCGCGACTCGTCTTGGGAGACCACTCTGGCCGATATCGCCGAAGTGCTGCGCAGCGCCGACGGCGATGTAGCGGCCATCGCCGGCAGCGGCATGACCAACGAAGACCTTTGGGAATTGCGCCGGCTGATGGAAGGCCTCGGGGGCAGCCGGCTGGGCGCCTGGCCGCCGACTCACGGTGGCGCGGATTCGGTCGCGCGGGCCGGCGTCGGCTTCGGCGCCAACCTGGGCCAGCTGGGCAAGGGCGACGCCATCCTGGTGATCGCCAGCGATCTGGAAGAAGAAGTCCCAATCTGGCGGCTTCGCTTGAAACAAGCGCAAGACCGCGGCGCCTACCTGGTCGTGGCCAATGCGCGCGATACGAGGCTGGAAGACTTCGCCTTGCAAGGCGCGCGCAATGACAAAGTTGTCGAAGGCGATGCCATCCGCTATGGCGCCGGCGAGGCGGTTGCCGTCATGCGCGACCTGGCGACAACGCACGAGTCGATCGCCGCGCGGCTGAGCCAGGCGCAGAATCTGGTCATCGTTGCCGGCGCTGAAGGACTCACGCTCGAAGGCAGCGCGGCGCTGGCGCAGGCGGCGGCCAACTTCCTCATCGAAAGCGGGCACGTCGGGCGGCCCAACAACGGTCTGCTCTCGCCCATCCCCGGCGCCAATGGCATGGGGCTGCACTACCTGGGTTATTCGCCGGCGGCCAGCCTGGACATCGCCGCCAAACCGCCCAAGGTGCTGATCGTGGCGCAAGCCGAGCTGCTGGATGATGACCCGGCGGCGCGAACCTGGCTCAGCGAAGTCGAGACTGTCATCTACGCCAATTTCTTTGATGACGGCATATCGGAGCTGGCGGAATACGTCCTGCCCATACAGACCTTCGCCGAGCGCGATGGCAGCTTTGTCAATGGCGAGCGGCGCGTGCAGCGCTTCTACACCGCGCAGGGACCGCTGAGGCAAGCCCTGCCCGCCTGGAAGCTCTTTGGCAGCTTGCGCCAGGCTATGGGCATGAGCCACCTCAAACCTTCCGCGGCGGCTGTCATGCTGGAACTGGGTAAGAATGTCGCCGTCTTTGAAGGCATGCGCTATCAGGCGCTGGGGCAGGTGAAGCGGCAATTCCCGGATGTCGGCGGCCGCGACCAGTATTACGGCGGCACCGCCTACTCCAATGAAGGCGGGCTCGGGATCCAGATCCCGTCGCTCGCGGATGGCAAGAAGACGCTCAAGCCGCTTGCAATCGGCGATCCGGACGGCATCTCCGCCGCTGAAGGCGAATTGTTGATTATGCCGGTGACGCGGCTGTACAATCGTCAGCGCAATTTCCGCCCGTCGCTGCTGATGGAGCCGCGAATCCTGGCGGCTTACGCGACTCTGAATTCCGCCGACGCGCAAGCGCTGGGAATCATTCATGGCGATGTCATTGAGATACAAGCGGGCGAAGCAACCCTGCGGGTACGCGCCTCCATTAGCGACGAGATTGCAGCCGGCGCCGTGGCCCTGCCGCGACACATGACCGACGCGGCTGTCCCGTTGACGATAACTAGCGGGGCCGTTAGCCGGGTCTCGGCAGCGGTTGCCGCCGCGGACTGATACAAGAGGACTTAGCGTATGAGCCGAAATCTAAAGATCGGCATTGGTGCAGCCCTAATCGGCTTGATCGGAACTATCGTAGTCCTGGTGCTGGTGATCGCCAATTTAGGCGCGATCGCGGCCTGGATCGGTTTCGACGACGCCGGCAATCTCAACGGTCGCGAAGGCGCCATCGGGCTGCTGCTCAACCCGGAAGCGCGCGTGATCAACGTCGTGCAATGCGCGGATGACGCGGGCTGCACGGCATTGTGGCCGATCATCTTTGCTGCCGGCTTCGCCTTCGTCATCGTGACCGGTTTCGCGTACTCTACTCTGCTGGAGCGGCGGCTGCTGGCTTTCTTACAGCACCGCGTCGGGCCGAATCGTGTTGGTCCCATGGGCTTCATGCAGCCGGCGGCCGATGGCGTCAAGCTGGTGTTCAAAGAAGACTTGATGCCGGCCGGCGCCGACAAGTGGGTATTCCGCCTGGCGCCCATGATCAAAGTGATTCCCATTCTGATGATCGCTGCCGTGATACCGATGGGACCGGACCTGGTACTGCCTTGGTTCGCGCCGTCGCTGGGCGATGTCTGGTTTCAAGTGCCTCAAGGCTTGATTGATTCCAATGTCGGCGTCCTCTGGGTTATCGCGATCACCAGCATCGCCACCTATGGCGTCGTGCTGGCTGGCTGGTCCAGCGACAACAAGTACGCCATGTTGGGCGCGCTGCGCGCCTCGGCCCAGATGATCAGTTACGAGCTCAGCTTTGCGCTGACGCTGGCAGTGCCGGTCATGATCGTCGGCAGCATGGCGATTGGCGATATCATTGACGCCCAGCGCAATATCTGGGATTGGTTCGTGTTTCAGAATCCGCTGGCGGCCGCTGTGCTCATCCTGGCGCTTCTAGCCGAAACCAATCGCGCGCCTTTCGACTTGACCGAAGCCGAGCAGGAATTGACGCAGGGCTATATGACCGAATACAGCGGCATGAAATTCGCGCTGTTTATGATGGCGGAGTATCTGGGCATGATCGCCGTGAGCCTGGTGGCGGTGGCGGTTTTCTTCGGCGGGTATCACCTGTGGCCGATGGATGGCTTGCCCATTCTGGCGCCGGTCATATTCATACTCAAAGTCGTACTGGTGCTATGCGGCATGATCTGGATTCGCGCTACGCTGCCGCGCATCCGCTACGACCGGCTGATGATGTTCGGCTGGAAAGTGATGATTCCGCTGGCGCTGCTGGCGGTGGCCTGGACGGCGGTGGCGCTGGTCGTGGGCGATTCCATGGGCGGGTCGGCTTATACGTTGGTATCGGGAATCGTCTTCGTTCTGGTGCTGGCCTTGGGCGCCTGGGCGCTGCGCCGCATCAGTCGCGAGCGAGACAGCGAAGAGGCCATCCCGCTGGAAGATGACCCGGCTTATACCGGCGAGCGGCGCGGCCTGGGCTGGGCGCTGGTGCATCTGGTCGGCATGCTCATCGCTATCCCGCTGGCGCATATCCGCTTCCAGGTGCGCGCGCTGGAAGGCTTGGCCAGCTTCGGGCGCACACCCGAAGAAGATCGAATGCTCGAAAGCGGGGAGACTGCGCTCAAGCGCGCCGGCGAGTAGCCGATCGACGAAAGTTTTGTTCAACGGACATAAGAGCAAGAGGGTTCACAGGATGAACGTAGTCAAAGGTTTCGCCACCACTCTGAAGCACCTGATGGACGACGCTGTTACGGTGCAGTATCCGGAACAGGTGCAGAAATTCCATGATCGATACAAAGGGCGGCACCATCTGCGCCGCTATGAGGACGGCTTGGAGAAATGCATCGGCTGTTCGCTCTGCGCAGCGGCTTGCCCGGCCGATGCCATCTGGGTCGAAGCGGCGGAGAATACCGACGAAGAACGTTACAGCCCCGGCGAGCGTTATGCGAAGACCTACGAAATCAATATGCTGCGCTGCATTTTCTGCGGCTATTGCGAAGACGCTTGCCCGACCGAAGCCATCCAGCTTGGTCACGAACATCAGATGTCATTCACCGACCGCCGCGATGCCATTTATGTAAAAGACATGCTGATTGATCCGCCGCAGGCGGGCGCGCCGGCCACGCCACAGCAGGTCAAACCGGGCGCATTCGACCGGTCCATCCCGGATATGGAAGATCCATCGTAGCGGGCGGATTGACTGGCTGCGCGGGTATTGCAAATTGTACGGCGAATTCATTTGTGCTAAAGTGCGCAAACGCATTTATCCTGGGAAATAGCTCGTATGGAATGGTTGTTTCTGGTCGTGAGTTTTGTGGCGGTCCTGGCGGCCGGCATGATGCTGACGCGGCAAAACGCAGTACATAGCGCCCTCTTCCTCATCGTTAATTTCGGCTGCGTTGCTTTCCTGTACTTGATGCTGGACGCGCCCTTTCTGGCTATGGTGCAGGTCACTGTGTATACCGGCGCCATCATGGTGCTTTTCCTCTTCGTCATCATGCTGCTGGGCGCGGAAACGACCACCGATACCTCCGGTCGGATGCGCTGGCTGGGTTTCGTCGGCACAGGCGTCGCCATCTTGCTGTTGATGATATTCGCCTTTCCCCTGGCCTCGAATATGTTGACGGACGAACCTGTGGAGCAGCCGGATGCGCAGGCGCGGATTCGCGTGATTAACGCTATCCCGGGCGGCGAAGCGCAAACCTTTACCGTGATGGACATGGGCCGCGCGATGACCCTGGAAGACACCGTTCGCGGCAACGTCCTGCTCGATCCGGTTTCTGAGGCGACAGAAGACCTGCGCCTGGAGGGTATGATTTACGATTACGGTCGCGAGGCTGCACAAGAGTACGTTGAAGTGGCGGCGGGCGACTATACCTTCATCGTCGGCGTTGGCGCTGGCGACTTTGAGTCTGCGCCAATATATTCGGCATCGCTTGCGCTGGCGCCGGAATCGGCTCACTCAGTCCTGTTCTACGAAAATGCCGAGGGCATGGTTGATGTCGCCGTGCTCGAAGATGACATCAACGCGCCGGCTGTTGGCAAAATGCGACTTTCGTTGATTAACGCGGTGACGGACAAGCAAGTCTCATTGGTAGATGTCGGTCAGTACACGACGCGGGGCACACTCTGCGACGACAGCGCTTGCGGCTCGCTAATTCCGCATCGCGTCCTCATTGAACAGCTGCCCGTCGGCGCGCATGTCGGCCTTGAGCTGGAAGCTGGAACCTACAATCTGGCCTTCGTGGACGAAGACCAGAATATCCTGCGGACGCTGGCTGATTATCCTGCCGAGCGCGGCTTGATCGAAACGCGCGTACTGGTGCGTGAACCGGGCGTGCCGGGCAGCCAGCACAGCTACCGCGCCGCGGTCTTCAACGCCATCGGCGCGCCGGCATTTGGCAGCCCCGAGTCAGTCGGGCAGGTGTTGTTCATTGAATACGTGCTGCCGGTGATGCTGGTCGGCATGCTGCTGCTGGTGGCGCTGATCGGCGTAATTGTTCTGGCGCGGCCTGACGCTCTGGCGCAAGCCGAACGGCGGCGCATCAATCGGCGCAGACGAGTGAATCGTCCGCTGGTCAGTGTAATCTCGCAGCAAACCGGCTCCAATGTTTTGAGCGGCGACTACCGCGCCAAGTTGACCGGCGGCGCCGACGATCCGGCCGGTGAATAACCGCAGGAGAGAGCGAACAATGAACCCAATCGGCGCCGAGCCGTATATCGTACTCAGCATGGTGCTATTCTTAATGGGCGCGCTGGGCGTGCTCATGCGCCGCAACGCCATCTTGCTCTTCATGTCTGTGGAGTTGATGCTGAATTCGGCCAATCTGGCGCTGGTGGCGTTTGCGCGCGAATGGGGCCAGGTCAACGGCCACATCTTTGTCTTTTTTGTCATGACCGTGGCCGCGGCTGAAGTCGCGATCGGCTTGGCGCTGATCGTGAATATTTTCCGCGAACGTCAAAGCATCAATATCGACGACCTGCAGCAAATGCACGGTTAGCCTATTGCCGTCGGAAGAGGCGCCAGCTAATGGAAAATCTGCCACTCTTAGTCCCCCTGGTGATATTTGTGCCCGCGCTGGGCGCCATCATCAATTTCTTTTTTGGCGCGCGCCTGGAGGAGAAATGGTCGGGTTATATCGGCTGCTTCGCTTCGATTTTCGCCTTCATCATCTCATTGCTGCTTCTGACTTGGGTGACCGGCACTAACGGCGCCGCCGCAGTCGTCAATCCGCCCTTCCTTGACGGCTGGCTGCGGATCGAGTCCATCGACCTGGAAATCACCTGGCAGATGCGCGTCGATTCGCTCAGCGTGACCATGATGCTGGTCGTCACCGGCGTCGGCTCGCTGATTCACCTCTACGCCCGCGGCTATATGCACGGCGACAAGTGGTATCCGCGCTTTTTCGCCTATCTCAATATGTTCCTGGCTTTCATGCTGACGCTGGTGACGGCCAACAACTTTTTGATGCTCTTTGTCGGTTGGGAGGGCGTTGGACTCTGCTCCTTCCTCTTGATCGGCTTCTGGTGGGACAAGAAAGCCCCCGAAGGCTGGAAGAACAGCAACGCCGCGCGCAAAGCCTTCATCGTCAATCGCATCGGCGACTTCGGCTTGCTCATGGCCATGTTCCTGATCTTCTGGACCTTCGGCACGCTTGATTTCTACAAAGCGGGTGAGCTGCCCAATACTGAAGCCAAATACCTCGTCCACTGGCGCGAGCACAACGGCCTGCTGGAGCATCACGAAGAGGCCGATACCGAAGCCGCGGACGACGGGCACGGCGCGAAAGTCGAATGTGTCCCGGCTGATGCCCACGCCGACGACGAGGCCCACGCCGATGACAGCCATGCTGAAGACGACGGCCACGGTGAGGCTGCAGCTCACGCCGCGCCCAATCCGCTGGCTGGCGACATTCGCGCGCTCTACTGCGACAACCATCGCTTCGATACGGATCTGCTGGGCGTTTTCGGCCAGACCACCGAGCGCTTCGGCATGGGCGAAGTTGTCGACTTCGGCGGCTTCGAAATGGCCTTCGAGGATGTGATTTTCCTTATCGCGCTATTCATGCTGCTGGGCGTCACTGGCAAATCTGCGCAGATTCCGCTATTTGTCTGGCTGCCCGACGCCATGGCCGGTCCCACGCCGGTCAGCGCGCTGATCCATGCCGCGACCATGGTGACCGCCGGCGTTTATCTCATGGTGCGGTCCAACGTCTTCTTGTGGGAGCTCAACCACGCCGGCTATGTGCTCGGCCTAATCATCACGCTAGTCGGCGCCGGAACGGCGATCGTCGCCGGCTATATCGCGCTAGGGCAGTGGGATATCAAGCGCGTGCTGGCCTACTCGACCATTTCGCAGCTGGGCTTCATGGTGGCGGCGGTAGGCATCGGCGCCTACGTCGCGGCCATGTTCCACCTGGTCACGCATGCCTTCTTCAAGGCGCTGCTCTTCCTCGGCAGCGGTTCGGTAATCCACGGCGTCGAGCACGGCCATCATCATGTTCATGAGCATAGCCACGGCGACGACCACCACCACGAAGAGTTTGACCCGCAGGATATGCGCAATATGGGTGGCTTGCGCAAACGCATGCCCATCACGTATATCACCTATCTGATCGGCACACTGGGCCTGGCGGGTATCTTCCCCTTTGCCGGCTTCTGGTCCAAAGACGAGATTCTGGCCGACGCCTGGTACGAAGGCCTTGTAGCGAACACGGCCAGCGGCTTTATTGCATTTGCGGTGCTACTGGCGGCAGCGGCCTTCACCGCCTTCTACATGTGGCGGCAAGTCGTTCTGGTCTTCTTCGACAAGCCTCGTAGCGAAGCCGCCGAGCAAGCGCCGGAGAGCAATGGCGCTATGCTGCTGCCGCTGATCATTCTGGCCATCTTCACCTGCATCATCGGCTTCATCAATGTGCCCAAAGCCACGCCGATCTTTGACGGCATCTATCATCCCTACGAATTCAAGCACTTCCTGGAGCACAGCCTGGTCAGCATATCGCGCGGGCACGCGCTCGATTTCAATCTGCTCATTGCCGGCATCGCCCTGGCGCTTGGCATCGCCTCGATCATGGTGGCGCATCGCGTCTACAAAGGCAAGGGGCTGGCCAGCGACAACCGCGATCAACTCGAGACGCAAGCTCCGGCGCGCGGTCTCTTCAAGCTGGCGAATGCGCGCCTGTACTGGGACGAAGCCTACACCGCCGTCATTGAAGCGCCATTTAATCGTTTGGCGAGCTTCCTGGCAGATCGCATCGATTGGGACTTCTTGCACGATTATTTCCACGATCGCATCATCAAGCGCGGCTTCGACAGCATCGCCGAATTGCTCAGCAAACCGATAGACCTGGGCATCGTTGACGGCACAGTCAACGGCGTCGGCATCTTCGTGCAGCGCGCCGCGGACTGGATGCGCCGCTCGCAGACTGGCTACGTTCGCCTTTACGCGGTTGTGCTCTTCATCGGCGTGGTCGTCGTCATTCTGCTCATGCTTACCCCATTCATACAGACTCTGCTCCAAAGTGGCTCTTAAGGAGAACACTGGCCCATGGACGTAACTGGACTCTCGCTTACCACAATCACCTTATTCTTGCCCATCATCGGGCTTGCCATCCTGCTCTTCATGAATGGCGAGACGCACAAGGGCAGTTTGAAGTGGGTGGCTTTTGCGACAAGCATCGTAACCTTTGTCGCCTCCGTGCTCATGTGGATCAACTTTGACCCGAGTTCGGCCGACCTGCAGATGGTGCAGCGCAATACCTGGGCCGAGGTCACCTTGGGCGAGTCGGTCATTAATGTCAGCTACTTTGTCGGCGTGGACGGCATCAGCATGCTCCTGGTCCTCTTGACGACTTTTATTATGCCGATTGCGATTCTGGGATCTTTCGGCAGCCACATCTTTGAAGAGCGTGGCCGCGAAAAGCTCTACTACATCTTCCTAATGCTGCTCGAGTGGTCGATGATTGGCGTTTTCGTCGTTCACGACTTGATTATCTTCTACGTATTCTGGGAAGTCACGCTGGTGCCGATGTATTTCCTCATCGGCATCTGGGGCTCCGAAGATCGCATCTACGCCGCGGTCAAGTTCTTCCTCTATACCATGGCCGGCTCGATCCTGATGCTGATCGCGATTCTCTACGTCGGCAATCGCTCCGGAACCTTCAGCACCTACAGCGCCGGCGGCGACATCGGTGTCATCGAGCGGGTGCAGACCTTCGACGGTGACGGCACCTATTGGGACGCGCTGGGTCCGGAGGGTGATGGCGAAGACGCCGGCTTCCTGCTGAACTCGGTCGAGAGTTTCCTCTTCCTGGGCTTCTTGGTCGCCTTCGCCATCAAAGTGCCGATCTTCCCCTTCCACAGCTGGCTGCCCGACGCGCACGTACAGGCGCCCACCGCAGGCTCGGTGATCCTGGCCGGCGTGCTGCTAAAGATGGGCACCTACGGCATTGTGCGTTTTAATCTGAATCTCTTCCCGGAGGCGACCGTGGCCTGGGCGCCGACGATCGCTTTTCTGGGTGTGGTCGGCATCATCTACGGCGCCTGGGTTAGCTACGCGCAGGACAACGTCAAGAAGCTGGTGGCCTACTCCTCCGTTAGCCATCTCGGCTTTGTCGTCGTAGGTATCTTCGCGCTGAACGCGCAAGGCTTGCAAGGCGCGACCCTGCAAATGGTCAACCACGGCATCAGCACCGGCGGCCTCTTCTTGATTGTCGGCATGCTCTACGAGCGCTGGCACACCAAGGAGATGACGGGCTACGGCGGCGTCTGGAAGGTGATGCCGCTCTTCGGCGCCATCAGCCTGGTCATCTCGCTGAGTAGTATGGGCTTGCCCGGTCTCAACGGCTTCATCGGCGAATTTACCATTTTGCTGGGCTCGCTGGGCAGCGACTACCTTGGCTTCGCTTTCACGCTCTTCGCCACCCTTGGCGTCATCCTGGCCGCGGTCTACCTGCTGAAGATGTTCCAGCATGTATTCATGGGCGAGCTCAAGAATCCACTCTCAAACGAAGAGGGCTACACGCTGACCTGGTACGAGAAGGCGGCCTATATCCCGATTATCATCATGATCTTTTGGATGGGCTTGCAACCGATCGTCTTCTTCAATCTGCTGGATGTTTCCGTGGATAACATTGTAGCGATGTTTGTTCGCTAGGAGCTTACATGTTTCAGTCGCCGACCATCGCGGAATTCCTCGCGCAATCCAACCTGGCTTCCACGTTGCCCGCGACCCTTCTGCTGGCCTGGACCCTGTTCCTGGTCCTGGCGGATTTATTCGCCGGCGAGGAGCGTCAGCATTGGACGCCAATTTTGGCTGGCTTGGGATTGGGCCTTAGCTTTCTGGCAAACATATTTGTATATTCGCCGGCTGCTGGCGAGCAAGTCGCGCTTTATGGCATGTTCGTCGCCGATGCCTTCACCGGCTTCCTCAACGCGGTCATCCTGGTGGCGACCCTGATCGCCGTCTTGATGAGCTGGGACTACCTCAACCGCGCTGAGATCCACCGCGGGGAGTATTACATTCTGGCGCTGATTTCATCGGCGGGCGCCATGTTCATGGTCGGCGCCAACGACCTGATCATCGTCTTCGTGGCGCTCGAATTGCTGAGCATTCCGCTGTATATCCTGGCTGCCTTCCGCTCCATCAAGAACGACGGCAGCGACCTGGCGCTCAAATCTGAAGAAAGCGGCATGAAATACTTCATCCTGGGCGCCTTCTCCAGCGCTTTCCTTGTCTTCGGCGCGGCGCTGGTATACGGCGCTACCGGCGCCACCAGCATCCCGCAGATTTTCGCGGCAGCCGGCGGCATCGTCGGCGCGACGTCATCCGCAACCTTCTACTTGCTGGTTGGCGCCGCTCTGCTAATCGTGGGCTTGGGTTTCAAAGTTGCGGTCGCGCCCTTCCACATGTGGACGCCCGATGTCTACGAAGGCGCGCCCACGCCCGTCACCGCTTTCATGAGTGTTACCGCCAAGATCGGCGGCTTTGCAGCGCTTTTGCGCGTCCTGATCACAGGGCTCTCCGTCCTGGTGCTGGCTGATGGGGAAGCGGCGGCCTGGCAGGCGACCGCCACCCTCATCGCCATACTCACACTGGTGCTGGGCAACTTCGTCGCCATCTCGCAGCGTAATCTCAAGCGCATGCTGGCCTACTCGTCCATCGCGCACGCTGGCTACATCATGGTGGCCGTGGCGGCCGCCGGCAGCGCTGCGGTCATCGACGCGGCCACCCAAGGCGCGCTCGTCTATATGATGGCCTACATGTTCACGAATCTCGGCGCCTTTGCTGTGGTCATGGCGATCGAAAAGGTGGACGGCAGCGGTGGTAATATCGATGACCTCAACGGCCTGGCCCGGTCGCGCCCGCTCATGGCCATGGCCATGACGATATTCATGCTCAGCCTCACCGGCGTACCCTTGACCGCCGGCTTCGTCGGCAAATTCATGATCTTCTCCGCCGCGGTGCAAGCCGGACTCTTTGGCCTGGCGGTGGTCGGCGTCCTGACGAGCGTCGTCAGCGCGTATTACTACATTCGCGTCGTCGTCAACATGTATTTGCGCGACAGTGAGGGCGAGCTAATTCCGGCGCTGGAGACGCGCTACGTCCGCTGGGCGATCAATATCTCGCTGGCAGGTACCTTGGTCTTCGGCATATTCTACCCCTTGGCGACCAACCTGGTCAGCATGGTGAGCATCGCTTGACTCCGCTTGAAGCGCGCGAACAGCAAGTCGGCAGCATTTCAGAGCTGCTTGTTCGCGGTTGAGCCGCTATGTCTCGTAAAGAGCGCGAAGGCATCCTGTGGGTGCTGCTCGCTGCCGCGGGCTTCGCACTCATGCCGACCATGGTAAAGACCACCTTTCTTCATTCCTCCTTTGCGCCTTTTGACATCGCTATCTGGCGCTTTGTCATCGCGGCGCCCATGATGTGGGCGCTGGTCTACCGCAGCCGGCGCTCGGCCCCTACTGCGCGCAGAAGCGATGTGCCGCGCCGCCCCATGTTGGCCATCGGCGTCGTAATATCAGCCGCTGTGCTGGCGGCCTTCTTCGCCCTGGAGCGTCTGCCGGGCAGCACTTATATCGTGCTCTTCTATTCATATCCGGCCATGGTGGTTGTGTTGTCGGCGCTGTTGGGCGAGCGGATACGGCCGATTGCCTGGCTGGCGCTGGTCATGGCGCTGGCCGGCATCGTACTTACCGTGCCCGACCTCACTCTCGGCGCGCGTATGGACGCGCTCGGCGTGGCCCTGGCGCTTTTCAACGCGGCGATAGTTGCCGTCTATTACCTGCTGGCCAGGCGCGCCCTGGCCGGCGTGACCGATGTATCCGGCGCCAGCGCGTGGATGATGGTCGGCACGCTGGCCGTCCTACTGCTGCTGATCCCCCTGCGCGGGCTGCAATTGCCCCAGAATGCGCTGTCTCTAATCATGCTGGTCGGCATCGCTGCCTTGGGTACCGTTCTGCCGATTTTCGCCATCAACCTCGCGATACAGCGTATTGGCGCGGCGCAGGCCTCGCTGATTAGCGCGGTCGAGCCGATTCTGTCGATGATCGTTTCCGCGCTCATCCTCGCCGAGGTGATTCTCGCGATTCAATGGCTCGGCGCCGCTCTGATCATCGGCAGCGTCATCGTGCTGCAATTGCGTCCCCGCAACCGGATCGATACTAGCATCGTCCACGAAGCGGGATAGAATTAGTCCCATGGCCACCAGCGAGAAGCTGTCACGAGAAACCCGCGACAATCTCAATCGCAACCGCGATGGACGTCTGTCGTCGCGCCAGTGGCTACAATTGATCACCGAGCCGCTGACGACACTGCTGCTGCTTTCCGTGCCCTTGACACTGATTGCCGGGCGCTATGGACCGGCGGGCCGTCTGATAGTCATTGCGCTGATTGGGGCATTTGTCTTGACGATGGCTATGCGCGCCCTGCGTTTCGCCCGCGTCAAGCTGTGCTATCGCGTACTCTTCGCCGATGGCGCGCAGTCGCGCTGGAAGCTCTGGGGCAAGACGGCTCTGGCCAGCAAATCAGGCGCCTCCATACGCTTCGACCACCGGCTCTCGGGCCGCCTCAATGTCGAGCCGGACCAAGCCTTGCACGCCTACTATGTCGAAGCAGGCGGACGCCGCATCTTGCTAACTGCCGTGCCCAAGCGGCACCCGGACGCGGAACTGGCTGAACCGAGCATTCACTTCGAGCAAGCTGGCGGCATCTACTACGCCGACTAGCCCAGCTGGCCGCTCATTTCGAGGACTTGCTCACCATCTTCGTCCACCCAGACGCCGCACTGTCCGCCGCCTTCCGCGACTTCCAAATCGACGACCGTGCCATTGAAACGCATCACCGGATGATAATAGCGCGCTACCTGGTCGGCAGCGGCGTCAATATAGTGGCCGATCAGCGCGCGTCGAAAGCGATTGGCTGAGGTATTGGGGAAACTGCCATGGATCACCTGGCCGTTGAAAAAGAAGACATCGCCGGCCTTCATGATGACCGGTTCCGGCTGCATATCGGCCGAGAGCGGCACCGCGACATCGGTGAAGCTTTTGCTGGTGTCGGCATCAATCGGGCACAAAATCGGCAGTTTGTGGCTGCCCGGCACCACTTGTAAACAGCCGTTCTCTTCATCGCAATCATCAAGCGCCATCCAGGCAGCAATACACGTGCCGGGCTGTACGCGCAAATAGTATTGGTCCTGGTGTAGGGCCTGGCCGCGGGCGCCGGCTGGCTTAAAATACAGCATCGTCTGCACGGCAAGGGGCTCTTTGCCCAGCAACTGACGAAAGGCGCTGCCGATGCGCTCGTCAAGCATCCAGTCAAGGCTGATCTTGTCCCAGCGCTGCATGTGAACCATTCGCGGAAAGCGCTTGAGCGGGTCGCTGCTGCTGGCGTCAACGCCGACGAAATCGCCCGGATATTCGCCCGCGGCGCGCATATCCATATAATGCTGGCGGTAGCTCGCCACTTCCGCGTCACTGAACATGCCGGACACCGTGACGTATCCCAGCTTATCGAAACTCTGCGCATCCACTTGCATGAGCATGCTCCTGTAACCGGCTGTTGCTCTGCCGAACATTATCACTACAATCGTCAGCACATATTGTATGCAATATGGGAACGAATATGCAAGTCTTGGGAGTGGCGAATGTAAGGTTGGCGCTGCGCAAGCTGACGCTGGATGTCGACGTGGTCGAATTCGCCAATTCAACGGCCACCTCGCAGCAGGCGGCGGACAATATCGGCTGTGATCTGGGCCAAATCGTGAAAAGCTTGGGCTTCATGATCGACAAAACGACGCCGACGCTGGTATTGGCGAGTGGCGATCACTCGGTCAATGAGCGCAAGTTGGCGGCGCTTTTTGCTGTGGGGCGCAAGAGAGTACGCTTGATGACCGCCGAACAGTGCATTTCCATACTGGGCTACGCTCCGGGCGGCGTCCCGCCAATCGCGCATCGCTGCGGCGGCATCGCGGTCTATCTTGACCAGTCGCTGCAGCGTTTTGAGACGGTGTATGCCGCCGGCGGCGCCCCCAACGCCATATTTCCAATACAATTGCGGACGCTGCGGGCAGTGACCGGCGGCGCTTTCGCAAACCTGGTTAAATGAATTGGCGGGAGATTAAGCCCGCTCAGTCCGCCGAAACATGTAGCGTGGTGAGGTAGAATTCACTGCCGATTGTATTGCCATCGGGGTAGCTCAGCGGCAATATCGCGCCGCTCAAGGTTTCTTTCGCGGCCAGCAGCAAATTGTAACGGCCGTCGGCGATGGTACAGGGAATCTGCAAGCTGGTTCGGTCGCGATAAAACCTGTCGGCCAGCCATTCCGTCGTGAAGACGTCCGCCGGGACAGAGTCTTGAATCGCCAGTTGGCCATTGCCGTCAGCCGCAGCCAAGATGATGCCAAGCGAATACGATACATCAATTTCGGCGCTCAGCTGCCACCAGCTTTCGACCGTGACCGACTGACACGCTGCGACTTCGACCGAGCCCTCAAGCGCCCAGGAATAAAGTTGCAGCGTATCGCCGGCGCGTAGCATCGGCCCTTGATGCCGGGGCGCCCGCGCGTATTCGCTAAGGGCATATTCAGTTACATAGGGTTCGTCCCAGGCCTGCGTTCGGACCAAGGCGTATTTTTGGTTCAGCCAGTTTCCAAACGCTTCTCCCAGGTCATTGCCATCCCCTTCGGTCAGATGCCAAAGCTGCTGGTGATCAGGCAGCTGCCTTTCAAAAGAAGCTGGATCAAATGCATTGAAGACGTTCACCAATTCGTCTGGATAATTCGGCGGATGCGCCGAGTCCCGCGACTCCACCAGATGGAATTGCCGGTGTTTGGACATCTTGTCGGGTGTGTAATCCATGAAATAGTAAGCGGCCGGCAAGAGCCAGCGCCAGGCCCAGTCGAATTCGGTAACAACCACGCTGTCCGCTTGATAGCTCGCGGACATAGTCTGCGCGAATTCGCGGTAGGGGGCGTTTTCAACCTGCACCCGAATATTGTCAGGCGCGTGCAGCAGCAGGACCAGCAATAAGGCCAGGGCCGCCTTTGCCGGCAACAGACGCAAGCCCAGCGCCATACTGACCGCGATTAAGGGCGCAAACATGACAACATTGCGGAGCGAAAAGCTGCTAACCACAAAGTTGGCCGTGTAGGCAATCAGCACCGTCAACAGTAGCAGAATCGGCGGGTAGAGCGCGGTGATCCTGTGGCGGAATCGAAGTCTGCTATTGGTCGCCCTAAATGGACGGCGCAGTACAGGTGTAAGCAGGCTCAACGCCATTAGAAATTGATAGATGAGCTCGGGCTGGAATTTGCTCTGATCATAATACAGGACGATTCCGGCCCAGCTCGGTGGAATGGCGTAATAAATGCCACCCGGCATGACAATCAGAATTGCCTGCAAGAAAGGCAAGAGCCAACCCAGAAACGAAAGGCCGATGGATAGCCACATCAGCACCGAGTTCAGCCACAGCTGGCGCTCGAAGCGCGTGAATAATACCAGGCAGACAGCGTGCGCAGGGAAAACGAATATCGAGAATAAATGCGTATAAATGACGGCAACGCCGGCGATAACATAGGCGAACATCAAGATGGAAGTTGGCTTTTGAAGCCAGCGGTAAAACAGAAGATGCAATGCCGTTGTCAACATGATGAGCATCGGATACGGGCGCAACTCGTACATTGCGCTGGCTGCGAAGCCGTAGATTCCCAGCAAGACTATTGCGTAGAGGCCGACGCGCCTGTCACATATCTGCTGGCCCAGTTGAAATAGTAGCGCAAATGTCAAAAGGTTGATTAGCTTGGAAAGCCAACGGGTAACTTCTTCCGAAAGCCCAAAGTAATCCATCCAAATGTCGACCAGCAGTCGCCATCCGGGAACTTCGGGATCGTCTGCTGTATCCAGCACTAATGACGACCACGAATAGATGGAGGAGAATCGAGTAACAAATACCTCATCTTCGCGATAATTGCGATTGTCGTAGACATGCGTGTGCAGCAGCGAAATTCCTAGGAGCAGGAGCGCCGCTGCCCAAATCGCTCTTGATTGCGTATTCGACTTCAAATGCGGCCTGACGGCGCGTTCGCGGATGTGGTCGTGTTTAGTGACAGCTGCGGCCACGATTCTAACTCTCAGCAACGTGTAGAGTGGTCAGATAGAATTCATTGCCTATGTTGCTTCCGTCAGGAAATTGCAGTGCAAGACTCGCCCCGCTAACTGTTTCTTTGGCAGCGAGCAGTAAGTTATAGCGACCTTCATCAAGGACGCAGGGAATCAACAGCGTAGTACGGTCTTGGTAGAACCTGCCCGATTGCCATTCGGTCGTAAAGACATCGGCCGGGACCGAGTTTTGGATCGCCAGTTGCCTGTCGCCACTTTGCGTGGCGAGAATGATACTCAGCGAATAGCCTTGCTCCATTTCAGCGCTTGACTGCCACCAGCTTTCGACAGTGACCGGCTGACAAGCCGCGACTTCTACCGAGCCGCCAAGCTCCCAAGCATAGAGTTGCAGTTCGTCGCCGACGTGTAACATCGGTCCTTGATGGTCCGGTGCTTTCGCATATTCGCTCAAGGCATAGTTGGTGAGATACGGCTTGTCCCAGGCATGAGTTTGGACCAGGGCGTAATGCTGGTTGAGCCAGTCGCCCAGCGCGAGCCCGGGGAAATTGCCGTCTCCTTCAGTCAGGCGCCACAGTTGCCGATGCGGCGGCAGTTGGCTTTCGAATACTTCCGCATGAAACCAGTTATACACATTTACCAGACGATCGGCATATAACGGTGGATGCGCGCTATCTTGCGGGTCTACGATATGGAACATCCTATCATTGGCCATTTTGTCCGGTGTGAAGTCCATCAAATAATAGGCAGACGCAAGAAGCCAGCGCCATGCCCAATTGAACTCGGTGACGACGATACTGTCATTTTGATAAGTCTTGCTCATCTCACGGACGATTTCACGGTGAGGCGCGTTTGAAGTTTGCCAGGCGATGTTCTGCGGCGCATGGAGAAACAGAACCGCAATAAGAATCAGCGCCGCTTTGGTCGGGAGCAGGCGCAAGCCCAGCGCCATGCTGACCGCGATCAGAGGCGCTGACATGACCGAATTACGCAGCGAAAAGCTTCCCACGACAACATCGCCCGTTGTAGCAATCAGGATGATTGAAACAAATAGAATCAAGGGGAACAGACCCAGATAGCGACCATTGAACCGATGGCGGATGCTGACTGCGCCTACCTGACGAACGCTCAAGAGCGTGAAGGGACCCAATAACATAAGCCATTGAAATACGACTTCCGGCTCGAACTTGCCGCCATCAAGAAACTCCCAAATGCTTGCTCCGCTCGCTGCCAATGAATAGGGTATTCCTCCTGGCTTCGCCACGGTGATGCTGTGCAGAAAGGGCAAGGTCCAGCCAAGAAATGACAAGCCTATAAACAGCCACATTAGAAGGCTATTCAGCCACAGCTTGCGCTCGAAACGCGTGAACAGCGCCAGCATAACGGCATGTGCTGGAAAGATAAAGAACGCAAAGAAATGCGTGTATATCACGGCAATGCCGGCGAAAACATAAACGAACATCAAGGCGGAAGTCGGCTTTTGAATCCAGCGGAAAAACAGAAGGTGCAATGCCGTTGTCAACATGATAAGCATCGGATACGGGCGCAGTTCGTACATCAGATTGCTGGCGAAGCCGTAAACGCCAAGCAGGATAATTGCGTACAAACCTGCGCGCCTGCCGACGATATGTTTGCCAAGCTGATATAGCAGCGCGAATGTGATGAGGTTGCTAAACTTGGCCAGCCAACGCGTTGTTTCTTCACTGGGTCCAAAGGCTACTATCCAGTATTTGGCCAGCAACCTCCAGCCTGGCGGGTGGATATTCGCTGTTCCCAGGTAACGAACGAGCTCGGTAGTTGACAATCGCAGCGACTCGTGAACTACCCGGACTTCATCCTCGCGATAATTGCGCTGGCCGTAAACATGAGTGTGCAGCAGCGTATTGACTAGCACCAATAGACTCGCCGCCAAAATGGCAAACGACTGCTTGTTTGACTCCGCAAATCTCATGCTGGACCCGGGCAATCTGAAATCTGGAATAGCATCATTCTAGTAGCGGAATTTCTTGCTCGCCAGCCTAGCTGGCATCGGTCTTCACTAGCGCCTTGTAGCCCAAATGCTCAAGCACCTCCAGCAGACGCTCTTGCCATTGACCAGCGGCCGCCGGGAAGCGCACCTCCGTCCGCGTGACTTCAACATCGTCGCCCAAAGTTAGCGCCAGCAGCTCGCGCCGGACCGTGGCCAGATAGGGCAATTTGATCAGTACTTGCTTGCGAGGCAGCCGAACGTGGCTGGCGCGCACCGCCAAGGCCAGCACTTTCACCCGAATCTGATACAGCAGCCCCTCGACTGCCGCCGGCAGCGGGCCGAAGCGATCGGTCAGCTCCTGGCGCATGGCGTCGACCTCTTTCAACTGTGTGATGTTGCCGATGCGGCGATACAGTTGCAAACGCAGCGACATCTCGGGGATCCAGTCTGTCGGCAGGTAGGCCGGCAAGGGCAAATCAATGATGATGCGCTCGCGCGCGGAGGCCGGAGCGACTTCAGCGCCATCGGCTTGCGCGCCGCCTTGCTGGTCCTTTACGGCTTGCTGGAGCATCTCGGTATACAGGTGCAGGCCGACGCTGGCGATGTGGCCCGACTGGCGCATGCTGAGGATGTCGCCGCTGCCGCGCAGCTCCAGGTCGCGGATGGCGACCTGAAAGCCGGCGCCGAGCCGCGTGTTTTCCGCCAGCGTTTCCAGGCGCGTGCGCGCCTCCTCGGTCAGCGTACCGCGGTCGTGAAAGAAAAACGCGTATGCTTGCTGTGCCGAGCGACCGACGCGGCCGCGCAGCTGATACAGTTGCGATACGCCAAAATGATCGGCCCGGTCAACGATCAGCGTATTGACGCGCGGCATGTCGATGCCATTTTCGATTATGGAAGTCGAAATCAAAATGTCATACTCCCCGCGCGAGAATTCGGCCATCACCGTTTCCAGGGCGCGCGGGCTCATCTGCCCATGCGCTACGGCGATTGAGGCCTCGGGCGCGATCCTCTCTATCCTGCTGCGTATCATGTGAATGGTCTTGACGCGGTTATGCACGACAAAGACCTGCCCGCCGCGCTCGATTTCGCGCATAATGGCGCGCCGGCTTAGTTTGTCGTCCCAGGAGCCCACCTGCGTGATGACCGGCAGGCGCTCTTCCGGCGGCGTCTGAATCATGCTGATATCGCGTATGCCGCTCAAGCTCAAGTAGAGCGTCCGCGGGATCGGCGTCGCCGTCAGCGTCAGGATGTCTATGCGCGAGCGCATTTTCTTGAAGTGCTCCTTGTGCTTGACGCCGAAACGCTGTTCTTCGTCAATAATCATCAGGCCCAGGCGCTTGAAGCGGATATCCTTGGACAAGAGGCGATGCGTGCCGACGATGATATCCACCTCGCCGGAGCTCAGCCGCTCCGCGATCTGCGTCTGCTGGGCTTTGTTACGGAAGCGCGACATCATCTCAATCACGACCGGAAAAGCCGCCAGGCGCAGTTTGAATATTTCGTAATGCTGCTGCGCCAGCACCGTTGTCGGCACCAGCACCGCCACCTGCATGCCATCTTGCACAGCCTTGAAGGCGGCGCGCAAGGCGACTTCCGTCTTACCGAAGCCGACATCGCCGCAGATTAGCCGATCCATCGGCTTGCGGTCGTGCATATCGGCTTTGACTTCTTGAATGACGCGCAGCTGGTCTTCCGTCTCGACAAAGGGAAAGCCGGCTTCCATCTCGTGCTGCCAGGCTGTGTCGCCGCTGAAAGCATGCCCCATTGCGCGGGCGCGCTTGCTGTAGATGGCGAGCAGCTCTCGGGCTTCTTCAATGGCGTTGCGCCGCGCTTTGTCCCGCGCCTTTATCCACTGGTCGGCTTTGCCCAGCTGGTTCAGCTTGGGCGCTTTGTCGTCCGCCCCAACATAGCGCGACAGCCGATCGGCTTGATGGATGGGCACATAAATCGTGTCGGCGCCCTGGTACTCCACCAACAGGTACTCCCGCTCGGTCGTATTGACGGTGCGATGGCGCAAGCCCATGAATTTGCCGATGCCGTAGTCGACGTGCACCACGTAGACGCCGTCCTGCCAGTCGGTATAGCTGGAGTCGGCCGTCTTGCCGCCGCGCGCGCCGCTTGGCTCGTGACGGCGCCGCGGCTCAGGTCGCGTCCAGCCGAATATCTCCGCGTCAGTGACAAAGTGAAGCGTTCCAGCTGCGCCTTTGAGGGACCAGCCTTCAGCGGCGGCGCCGCGGATAAAGCATAGGCTGCCCGGCTTTGGTGGCGTATCAATGCCAGTCACAGTCGGAATATAGGTCGAGGCGTCTTGCTCGTACCACAAGTTTTCCAGCCGCTCGACCTGCTCCGTGATGATTACGACACTGTCGCCTTGGTTGAGCTGCCGCCGGACTTGTGTGAGCAGCACGCGCAATTGCCCGCCGAATCGTTCGCCCGGCGCAAACGCTGTCCCCGCGTTAAAGCTGCTGAGCGCCGCGCTGGCGCGGGTCTCGAGCTCAGCTTGGACCGCCTCCCAGCGGAGATAGGGCGTTGGATGATCGGCCGCCACCTGACCGGCAGACTCGGCTTCGCCGCGATTGTCTTCCGCCTGCTCGGCGATCTCCAGAGCCGTCTCCTCCAGAAAATGCGCATCCTCGATTAGGACCAAGGCCTTGTCCGGTATGTAGTCCAGCAGGCTGGCCGGCGCATCATACAGGTAGGGCAGGTAATGCTCGAGGCAGGGGAAGGCGCTGCCTTGCGCCAACGACTCGATGTCGGCGCTGATGCTGGAGAAATCAGCCGGATCGCCGGCGGCCGCCTTGGCCCATGCTCGCAACTGCGCGCCGACCGATGCGGTGCGCAACGGCAGGGCTTCGCGCGCCGGCGCGATACGCGCCCTCTCCACCCGATCGACGCTGCGCTGGCTGCCCGGGTCGAAGCGCCGCAGGCTATCAATTTCGTCATCGAAGAACTCTATCCGCAGCGGATATTCGCTAGCTAGCGGGAATATGTCCAGGATGCCGCCGCGCCGGCTGAAGCTGCCCGGCTCCATTACGAGGGTAGCCGGCTCGTAGCCCATGCCGATCCAGCGCAGTATGAGCTGCTCCATGGGGCGCCGCTCGCCCCGGGCCAATTCGACCGTCGCGCCGCGAAACTCAGCCGGCGGCAGCGTTTTTTGCAGCAGCGCGCGCGCCGATGCGATGACGATTGGCCCGCAATCGCCCGCTGAATAAGTCAGCGCCGATAAAGTCGCTAACCGATTGCGAATCACGCTGCTATCCCAGGGCGCCCGATCGTAAAAGAGGGCGGAGGGCTCGGCAAATCGATGCAGGCGCTGCGCCTCGTCCAGCCAAATCGGAAGCTGTTCGCTGACATTGTAGGCACGCCGCGCCGCCGAGGTCACATAGAGTATTGGCGCCGTCCAGTCCCGCGCCAGGGCCGCCAGCAGAAAGGGCCTCGCCGCGCGGACCACGTTGTAATGCGCGAGCGACCCGTCTCCGCGCAGCTGATCCAAAAAGTCCTGATAATTCTGCGTTTTTCGCAGTGCATCGAGTAAGCCGGAAAGCGCTAGCGACATAACTTCTTTGCTCTAGTGACAGGCAGCAACGAATCAGTATATCAGAGCGGAAATAGAGGCACTAGACGCGACCGCTGTAACCCGACCCAGAATATGATACGCTGGTCGCGTCCCGCTGCGCGCATTTTCGAGAAGCAAATTCGCCGAACTTTGCCCAAATGACAGTTATAGCTTATAGATCACTGCTATTTTGCGTACTGGCGTTTGTCTGCCGCTTCGTGCCCGCCACCGCGCAATCGCCCGAAGACCTGCCGGCGGCCTGCGAACTCAAAAATCAGCGGCAGCAACGCCGCTTCTATCAGCGTGGCAACGCGCCGGATGACCTCACGGACGACTACGATTGGCCGACATCCACCTTGAGCGCGCAGGGCATCGATCCGGCGGTTGTCGCGCCTGGCCTGGAGCGCCTGGCGGATTCGCCGCGAAGACTGTCGCTGATTTTGATTCGCAACGGGCATATCGTCCACGAGCAGTACTTCAACGGCAGCCACGCAGCGGACAGCAACAATATCGCCAGCGTATCAAAGAGCATATTGTCGGCGCTGGTCGGCCTCGCCTTTGATCAAGGCTACTTTCTGAACGTGGACGATCGCGTAGCCGGTTATCTTCCCGACTACTTTGAAGACTCGGACGATCCGCGGCTGCTGGACTTGCGCCTGCGCCATCTGCTGACCATGACGCATGGCCTGGCCTGGCAAGAAAACGAGAGCGAGCGTTCCCTCAACCGCAGCCAAGACTGGGTGGCTGACATCTTGAGCCTGCCCATCAGCAACGCGCCGGGCTCACTATTCCACTACAGCACTGGCGTGTCCCATGTCATGTCGGCGGTATTGACGGAAGCAACGGGAATGAGCACCTGCGAATTCGCGCATCGCTACCTGTTCGCTCCGCTGGGCATCGAGGCGGATTTCTGGGGCGTCGACCCCAAGGGCTACTTCACCGGCGGTCACAGCGTAAGCATGACGGCGCGTGAGCTGGCGCGATTCGGACAGCTGTTCTTGCAAGAAGGACGCTGGCACGGCAAGCAAGTGGTGCCCGGATGGTGGGTGGTCGCCTCTACTTCGCCGCAAGTTGACATTGGCGACAATTACGCCGGCTATGGCTACTATTGGTGGCTGAATCAAATCGCCGGCTACGACATGTATTCCGCTCTGGGCGCCGCCGGCCAGATCTTGCACGTCATCCCCGAGCTCGAGCTGGTGCTGGTCACGACCCATAGTTTCGCTGGCAATCCGCGCGATTACGCCGAAGAAGCCGAGTCATATCAGTTCTTGTGGGACGACCTGATCCCGGCTATCGACGCTCCCTAGTCGATCAGCGCCTGATAGGTCAGCGCGCGGAAGTCCGCCTGGAAGGGCAGCATATTTTCCATAAGCTGCGTCATGATGATGCCGACCAATTGCTCCTGCGGGTCAACCCAGAAGTTGGTCGCCGCGGCGCCGCTCCAGCCGTAGTTGCCATCCGAATTGATCACGCCGGTTTGCGCCGCATCCATGACGACATCAAAACCCAGGCCGAAGCCGCGTCCGGGAATGCCAGCGAGGCCGATGGCCATGGGCAGCAATTCACTCTTGAGGTGGTTGCGCGTCATGTACTCCAGCGTTTTGCGCCCGATGATGCGCACGTCCAGCAGCTCGCCTTCGTTCAGCAGCATATTGGCGAATTGCCAATAGTCGGACATCGTAGAGACCAAGCCGCCGCCGCCCGACGGCGCGCTCGCCGGCTGCGTATAGTCGTGCCAGGGGATATGCGGCGCGCCCTCGTATTCGCTGAAGCGGCCGGTCTTTACATCGTGACGATAGAGCTTGGCGAAACGGTCCAGCTTGTCCGCCGACACGTGAAAGGCCGTGTCCACCATGCCCAGGGGCTCGAAAATTCGCTCTTTCAGGAAGTCTTCAAATGGCATATCGGCCAGCACCTGAACCAGATAACCGCAAACATCTGTGGCGACGCTGTAATTCCAGGCGCTGCCCGGCTGGAAGCGCAGTGGCAATTCCGCGATGGCGAGCATCTTCTCTTCCAGCGAAGCGGTCTCGCTGCGAAACATCGAGTCGCGGTACATATCGTCGATCGGCGTATCGAAGAAGAATCCATAGCTCAAGCCGGCAGTATGCGTTAGCAAGTGGTGGATGGTCATCGGCGGATTCTGCGGCGCCAGCTGTGGACCCATGTAACCATAGCCTGCCAGAACTCTCGTGTTGCCGAAAGCCGGGATGTAGCGGCTGACCGGCTCGACCAGCTGGAATTTGCCTTGCTCATACAGCATCATCAAAGCAATCGACGTAATCGGCTTGGTCATGCTGTAAATGCGGAATATCGTGTCCAGCTCCATGGGCAAGCGCTGCTCGGCATCACGGTAGCCGCAGGCTTCGAAATGCACTACTTCCGAATCCCGCGCGACCAGCGTGACGAATCCCGCCACCTGTTCCGCGTCGACATACTTCTGCATCCTGATGCCGATTCCCTTCAGACGATCAGCTGACATGCCGACCAGTTCCGGCGCGATAACTTGCATGGCTTGCTCCTTACCCTAGACGCATCAGTTAGAAGTAGCTTTGGACAGCGGCAATCGAATCGCTTGGGCCCGCTGTTCACTCACTTGGGCGATATATGCGTTTCTTGCAGCGCACGGCGCATATCCAGCGCTTTTGGATGCTGCGGATTGATGGCCAGCGCCAGCGCCACGACCTCCATCGCCCTGTCGGCTTCGCCGCTGTCTCGCAAGTGCTCTGCCAGAATGAGATAGCGGCTGACAGCTTTCTTCTTATTTTCCCGGGCCAGATACCATTCAGCGATTTCCCGCTGCTGCTCGACCAAACCCGGGCGTATCGCCACCGCTTTAGCCTTCTCCGCAACCGCCAGCTTGCCTTGCTCCCCGCTTTCGTAGAGCTGCGCCAGTTTGAGATGGTTGGCGACCGCCTCGTCGATTTGACCGAGCTTCTTTTGCAGCGCAATGAGCTTGACCAATGGCTTGGGATCCCGCGGCGTCAACTCATGCGCCCGCTCAAAAAGGGCCAGCCGCTCGCTGAGATCGGGCTTGCTCTCTTGGCGCCCGGCATTGGCCGCATCGCCGTTGTAGAGCATCATCGCGCGGTCGAGCCCGTCGCTCAGCCAGACTTCAATAGCGTCCGCGGCCCGCGCCGCCAGTTCATCAGCGCGTATGGCCTCGTCGCCCCTGAACGTTTGCAGCACATAATGCACCGGGTCCATCCGTCCCGGCGGGCGACCGATGCCGAAGCGCAAGCGCGCGAAGTCCGTGCTGCCCAGATGCTGCACGATGCTGCGCAGCCCCTTCTGGCCGCCATGCCCGCCATTCCAGCGCAATCGCAGCGCGCCGAAGGGCGTATCCAGGTCATCGTGAACGACGAGCAGATTTTCCGGCGAGATTGCGAAGTAATCGGTCAGCTGGCGTACGGACTCACCGCTGCGGTTCATATAGGTCAGCGGTTTGGCCAGCTTGACGCGCCGCGCGCCGATGCCGCCGTTCCAAGTCAGCGCGCGCTTCTCTGAACGGCCCGCGCCCAGGCGATATCGCCGCGCCAATTCATCAATGACGGCAAAACCTACATTATGGCGCGTTCCGTCGTACTTGGCGCCGGGATTCCCCAAGCCGACAATCATGTATTTTTCAGACATAAGCCGTGCACATTCAATGCCTTGTGTTTGGCGGTATGGTAGCAGAGGGACAGCTGGATTGAATAGCGGAATCCCGGTCTAAAGCGGGCTGTCGTCTACGTAACGCGGGTATGTGGACTTGGCTCGTTCCGCCGTGCCCAGGTCAAGATCAAGCGTGACGAAGGGTTCCGCCTCGCTGGTGGTGGCCAGGACCGCGCCATCGGGGTCGCAGAGCCAGCCGGCGCCGCCCAATTCGACCACTCCCGCCTGGCCGGCGTGATTGGACGAGAGGCAGTAGGCGCCGGAGACGACCGCGGCCGTCTGCCCGCCGGCCAGCCACTTGGCATTGGCAGGCCGCGGCGTGCTGCGCGGATTCAGCAGCAAATGGATGCCGTCTTTGCCGTATTCGCGCGCGTGCTGCAGAAACCAGATCTCGGTGCAGATTATGACGCCTATTGTCAGGTCGCCGGCGCGCGTCGGCTGAAAGTCTACCGGAGCGCGGTCATACCAGTTGGCTTCCCAATAACCTTCGTCATTGGGCAGATAGGTCTTGCTGTGAATCCACCGCAAGCCGCCACGCGCCGCCCACAGGTAGGCGACATTGTAGCGCGCCCCGCCGATGTTGCGTGGGGCCGTGCCGATGACGATATCCGCGCCGAGCTCGGGCAAGCGCAGCAGCCACTCTTCATGCGCGCTTACGGCCCGCTGCCAGGTAATTTCGTCTCGCGCCGGCGCAACGCAGAACCAGGGCGCGAAGCACATTTCGGGCAGCAGCACCAGCTCGGAGGCAGTTCCATCGACATGCCGTCTGAGCAGCTGCCATTCGCGCTCCAGGTGATTGGCGTCAATTTGTGTGATCGTGGCTTTCACAGGAGTTGACCTGGCTCAGGCTGATTCGCGCTGCCGGCTGAATTGCGTTTCATATAGATTGGCGTAAACGCCTTCGCGCGCCAGCAATGCGCTATGGCTGCCGCGCTCGACGATTCGGCCGCGGTCAAGCACCAGAATCAGGTCGGCCGCCAGTATCGTGCTGAGCCGATGGGCGATCACGATACTGGTGCGGTCGCGCAGGATATGGCTGAGCGCATCCTGGATCAGCGCTTCCGATTGGCTGTCGAGATGGCTGGTCGCCTCGTCCAATACCAGTATGCGCGGGTCCTTCAATACCACGCGGGCGATGGCCAGCCGCTGCTTTTCACCGCCGCTTAGCCGATAGCCGCGCTCGCCCACGATCGAATCATAGCCGTCGTTCAGCCCCATGATGAAGTCGTGAATATGGGCGACTTTCGTCGCGGCTTCCAGCTCTACCTGCGAAGCGTCCGGCTTGGCGTAGAGCAGATTGGTGCGGATGGTGTCATGGAAGAGGTAGGTCTCCTGTGTCACCATGCCGATATTCTCCGCCATGGTGCGCAGGCTAAGGTCGCGCAGATCGTGACCGTCCAGTTTGATGCGCCCGGCGGTGGGATCGTACAAGCGCGGGATCAGGTAGGTCAGCGTGGTCTTGCCCGCGCCGCTCGGCCCCACCAGAGCGACCAACTGGCCCGGTTCAATGTGAAACGCAAGCTGCTCCAATGCCAATTCGCGCGCCTGGTGTTTCGCGCCGCCGGTTGAAGCGCCGTTGTCCTTCTGCGCCGGATTGCCCGAGCGCGTAGCCGCGACGCTATCAATGCGCCCGATGCGCTCCACATCGGATAGCAGGTGGCTGCGGTTAAGCTGATAGCGAAAGCTGACATCTTCAAAGACCAAGGCGCCAGTTACCGCGCTCAGGTGGATAGCGTCAGGCTTCTCCTCGATTTCCAGCGGCAGATCAATGATCTCAAAGACCCGCTCGAAGCTGACAATTGATTGCGCGAAATCGACCGGCGCGTTGGTCAAGGCTTGCAGCGGCGTGTAGAGCTGCGCGAGGAAGGTGGCGAAGGCGACAATATCGCCGATAGTAAACTCGCCGCGGATGACCAGCATGCCGCCGACCCAGTAAACCAGCGCCGTTCCGACCACGCTGACCAGGCCGATTAACACGAAGAACTGGCTGCCCAGCACCGCGCGCTTGATGCCGGCATCGCGAACGTCGGCCGCGCGCCTGTCAAAATGCTCGACTTCCGCGTCGATGCGCCCAAAGAGCTTGACCAGCAGCGCGCCGCTGATATTGAGCGTTTCGTTCATCATGGCGTTCATCTGCGCGTTGTAGCCCATCTGCTCGCGCGCGATCCGCTGCAGCCGCGTACCCAGCCGCCGCGCGACCAAGATGAACAGCGGCAGCACCATCACACCCAGGATAGTCAGTTGCCACTTCATGCCCAGCATTACGGCCAGCGTAGCGACCACGGTAATCACATTGGTGATGATGGAGACGATCGTGTTGCTGATGGCGTTCTGCGCGCCAACCACATCGTTGTTGAGCCGGCTCATCAGCTCGCCGGTCTTGGTATTGGTGAAAAAGCGCAGCGACATCTGCTGCAGGTGATGATAAAGCGAGACGCGCAGGTCATAGATCACGCCTTCGCCGATGGCCACGTTGAGCTTGCGCTGCCAGATGCGTATGCCGCCGCTGATGATGGGGATGACCACCAGACCCAGCGCCAGCAGATTCAGCTTGGCGAAGTCCTTTTGCGGCAGCGCTTGATCGATAATTTCTCGGAATATGAGCGGGCTGAGCAGGCCCAGGCCGGTCGTTAGCAATATGGTCGCGAGCATCCCGGCAATTTGCGGCCGGTAAGGCTTGGCGTAAGCCAACACCCTCAGCAGCAAACGCCGAGTCACATTCGGTTTGGCTTTGTTGTCGTGCCCATGCATGTAGCGGAACCAGCCGCCGCCGCGCATCATCATGGTGTGCAACCTCTCCTGTTCAGACTATAGCATAGCGGCGACCGCCAAGCGCAAACTACTGCGCGAATGGCTAGGGCTGGCAAGTACGCGGCTTGAATCAAACCATAGGGGAAACGGCAATGAGGCGAAAGCACGTAGCCGAGAACTATTGGGTCACGCTTGGCGATCCAGCGCCAGGCCGCGGATGATGGCGCGCGCATCCGCCAGGGTAGACGCGAACAATACCTCGCGTCCTTCCATATCGTTGTTGAAGGTCTTCTGGAGCGTCTGGTATATGGTGCGCAGCGCGCCGTTCGCGCCCACGACTACTCGAGCGCCTTCGTTGGGTCGCGCCTCGCCGGAGGCCAGCAGATTCTTGGCGCCGGTCATGATGTCGCGGGGAATCGCCGCGCCTTCCAGATCAATGATCAAGTCCACAAAATGCTCTACGCTGCCGATCAACTCATCCGCCTTTTGGATGGCAACTTCAAGATCCGGCCAGGTCCACTCGGACTCAAACTCCAGCAGAACGACGGTCTTCTTCTTGTTATCCCAGCGCGTAACGATCGCCATCGTTTTGATCTCGCTAATCAACCGAAACTACTACGTCTATACGCATTATTATGCCAATAGTTGTCAGCTTATCCAGTCTGAGATCAAGGCTGGCCGAGACCCTAATCGAGTCTTCAGCTGTCTCAATTGGCGTGAACCTGAAAGGCAATAGGCGAGCCCAGCGGGATATTGTCTACGCGAAGTTCGACGCTCCAGGCGCCGGCTGCAAAGGCCGTATCGGTCTGGTCAATAAAGAACCAGATGCAGCTGCCGTCAATCCTGTTTTCGGCATCAAAACTGAAATAAGCCACTTCAATGCCCCGGCGATGCCAGCGCGACGAAATCTTGGCGCCGGCCGGGATATCATGCGCCTCGGCGACCACATAAATCTCAGTTGATGCTGGTGTAAACACGGGATTGACATCAATAGCGCAATCATTGCCGTCGACGCTGGAAGCCATGACGATATTATCCAGATGCGGGCCCGTCGCCGTTGCCTGCGGTGGGCTGGTTACCGCCGGCCGAGCCGCGCTGGCTGTCGGCGCCGGGGTCGACAGTCCAATTGGCGTAACGCCGCTAATTTGCGCCTGGCGCGTAGCCGACGGCGCTGCCAAGATAATGGGTGTCGGCGCGGTTTCGAGCTGGCTGACGCCGGTCGCGATGAAGCTGGCTTCGGTGCCCAGGCCGATCAAGCTGAACTGCAGGAACTCGCCAGCGTCCTCGGCCTGCGCCACCCGCGCCGCCGCATATTCCAGCGTGGTTTTCATGCGCGCTCGCACAACCGTCGCCGTAGCGCGCAGACTTTCCGCTTCCGTTTTCGCGCGCTGATAAATCACCGTTGCGGTTAATTCTGGCGCGCTGGACGCGCAGGCGGAAAGAGCCATCGACATCGCCAGCAGCGCCAAGACACTAGCTAAGCGGGACGCGATTGAATACTTGGCCTTCATAATGCGGCAGATTATAGCGCAAACGCAAAACCGCCTCGCAATTGGCAAGGCGGCTGCTGGGAGTGGAAGCGCCGGGGACCTGCCCCCCGGGTCCGCTGGATTCGAATCTCGCACATCTACAAGCTTAGCCCTCTGAAAGGTTTCGCGTCATGCAGTCCCAGAAGGCGCGGTTTACATGAGGCTAGCCGATGAGTCTTGGCGTCGTCTTATCGGCGTGAACGACGGGCGCCCTAACTTTTTATGACACTCATCGCAGCTCGCAAAGGGAGACGAGTCTGCGGGAGCGGTAGAGGACTTTGCGCCTCTACACCCTCATCCCGGTCGCCTAAGCTACCATAGGAAGGGGTTGGAAATTGGGTTTTGCACCTATGTGCGTTGCCAGTTTAACGTGTTGTGGCGCCACGGCTTGCCGTGCGGTTTCAGCCACCAACGTCGAATCTAATTCGCCCCCATGATGACTGGCGACCCGCGCTGACCCAATTCAGCGGCGTCGCCACGCAACCACAGTGTAGCACAACCTAGACGCGTTGTGAAGCAGCTTTAATCTATTCGGATAGTTCCTGCCCTTAGGCCTTTAACGCGCGCGACGGCAAACAGCGCTTTATAAACTCAACGATTGCGGTATGATTTCGGGAAGAAACGACTGCTCAGCGTGAGGTCCGGCATGGACGCATTGATAGTTGGCGCGGGAATGTCCGGCTTGATGGCGGCGCAGACATTGCGGCGGCGCGGCCACTCCGCGCAACTGATCGAACGCGGACGCAGCGTCGGCGGGCGCCTGGCCACGCGCCGCGTCGGGGACGGCGGCCTGGCCGATCATGGCGCGCAATTCTTCACCGTCCGCAGCGATACGCTGCAGGGTTTCGTGGATCGCTGGCTGGCCCAGGAACTCGTATACGTCTGGGGCACGGGCTGGTCCGATGGCAGCGTCAAGCGCACAGCCGGCGACGGCCATGCGCGTTATGCCTGTCGCGGCGGCATGAACGCGCTGGCCAAGCACCTGGCGCGCGACCTCAATATCGCTATCAATCGGCTCGTAACTGGGATTCAGCAGAATGAGAGCGGCTGGACGCTGGAAGACAGCGCCGGCGAAAAACACCAGGCCAGAGGCCTCATCATGACGCCGCCTGTGCCCGAGGCGCTCGCCTTACTGATTAATAACGGCATCTATCTTAAGGACGATGACCAGACTGCCCTGCGGCGCATACGCTTTGGCCCCTGCCTCTGCGGCATCCACGAAATCGAAGGCGAGGTAAACTTGCCCGAGCCAGGCGCCGTGCAGAACTTCCAGGCCAACATCTACTGGGTCGCTGATAATCAGGCGAAGGGCATCTCTCAGACCGCCGTTGTCACCAGCCATGCCAACGCCAAGTTCAGCCGCCAAAACTGGGACGCGCCCGAAGCGGACATCGTCCGCGAGCTGGAGTCGGCGGTGCAGCCCCACCTCCAAGCCGGCGCCCGAATTGTGCGTACGCAGCTCAAGAAATGGCGCTACTCTGTCCCCCTAACCACGCATGCCGACGAATGCCTGCTGGCTGATGGTCTGCCGCCGCTGGTCTTCGCCGGTGACGCCTTTGGCGGCCGCGGACGTGTCGAAGGCGCCTTCCTCTCAGGCATCGCGGCGGGCAATAAGCTGGCTAACTCGCTCGCATAATGCGCTTGCGGCCTTCACGTCGTTATTTCCGCGTTGTAGCCATTGCGCTGCTGGCGCTTGTTTTGGCGCTAATCGTCGCACTATTCTGGCTGGGCAGGCCAGTCGGCGAGCTGATGGTCGAGGCGGAGTCGGCTCTAGTCAGCGACTCGGCTGTTATCGTAAAGCGTGAGCCGTGGCTGAGTTTTGAACCGACCGGGCAAATTGCAGAGAGCGGCTTCATCTTCTATCCGGGCGGGCGTGTAGCGCCGGAAGCATACGCGCCACTGGCCAGATCGCTTGCGGAACATGGCGCTTTGGCCGTTATTGCGCCCATGCCCTTGAATCTGGCCGTGCTCAATCCAGAGGCGGCATCGGCTGTGATCGCCGCGAATCCGCAGATAACCGAATGGATAATCGGCGGCCACTCGCTGGGTGGCGTGATGGCGGCTCGCTTCGCCTACAACAATCCAGCTAATGTGACTGGGCTGGTATTGCTGGCTGCCTATCCTGAGGAGGGGATTGATCTTAGTGACCGTGGACTGGCTGTCGCCACAATCCACGGCGACCTGGACGGCTTGGCGACCGTGCCCGAGATCAAAGCGTCCTTCGTCCGACTTCCTCCACATGCGCAGAAGATCTTGATCGCCGGCGCCAATCACGCGCAGTTCGGCTGGTACGGCCCACAAACCGGGGATCTTTCCGCGACCATTAGTCGCCGCGACCAGCAAGATCAGGTGCTAAAGGCCATGATAAGACTTATGCGAGAGACTGGAATATAAATTGAATCGCTGTAAGATTATTGCCGAGTACAGATGGTGAAGGGGCAGCAAGCCGATGTCGGGTCCGCAGTTTCAATTGAACGACGAGCAAGAGATGCTGGTGCGCATGACGCGTGATTTTGTCGCGGACAATATTATCCCGGTGGCCGCCGAATACGATGAAAAAGCTATCTTTCCCGAAGACATTTTCCACAAGGCGCGCGACCTCGGCATTGTCAATATGCTCATTCCTGAAGAATATGGCGGTGTTGGCGCTTCGGCGTTTGAAGAAACGCTGGTATCGGAAGAGCTTGGATACGGCTGTACCGGTATCAGTTCGAGCCTGGGTGTCAATTCGCTGGCCACGCTGCCGATCTTAATCGCCGGCGATGAACAGCAGAAGGCGTACTGGCTGGGTGAACGGGCCGGCGAACAGGGCCAATTCTGTTCCTACGGCGTAACCGAAGCCAACGCCGGTTCAAATGTCGCCGGCATCCAAACCCGCGCCGACAAACGTGGCGCTGCGTACATAATCAACGGCAGCAAGACCTTTATCACCAACGCCAGCCACGCCGACTTCTATACAATTTTCGCCAAGACCGACCCGTCCGCCGGCCATCGCGGCATGACCTGCTTCATCGTCGATCGCGACTCGCCCGGGCTCAGCGTAGGCAAGAAATTCGATAAATTGGGCCAGCGCGCCTCGGATACGGCCGAGATCGTCTTTGAGAATGTAGAAGTGCCGGAGGAGAATATCATCGGCGAAATTGGGCAGGGCTTCTATATCGCGATGAAAGTCTTCGACCACAGCCGCCCGGGCGTGGCGGCGGCGGCCTGCGGTTTGCAGCGGCGCGCACTCGAGGAGAGCGTCAAATACGCTGGCGAGCGCGAAGCTTTCGGCGTGCCCATTTATCAGCACCAGGCCATCGGACATAAACTCGCGGATATGGCGATCAATTATGAGGCCTCGCGCCTGCTAGCCTGGCAATCCGCCTGGCAAGTCGATGCCGGCATCTTTAATCCGCGTATACCCGCCTATGCCAAAGCATTCGCGGCCGACATGGCCACCAAAGCGGCCGTTGACGCCGTCCAGATCTTCGGCGGCTACGGCTACATGAAGGAATACCCGGTGGAAAAGCTGCTGCGCGATGTCAAGATTTTTCAGATTTATGAGGGCACCAGCGAGATCCAGCGCAACATTATCGTGCGCGAGCTCTATCGAAGTCAATAAAGTCGCAGTGCTCTTGTGACGGAATCCGTAATCGCCATAGATTTGCCTTGACAGCACAACCTGTGGTTGATAATATGCGCGATTGCACACCCAACCAGTACCCTCCGCGAACGAGGCGCTGTTGGTTGAATTGAGCGGATATGGCGAAAGTGCTGCGCCGAGGCGGGGCGTCTCGCCATCGAGAAACAATCAATAGGCGTATATTTACGCCTGTTTGCATGTCTAAGACAGGACAGGCAAGAAAAGAGTGCAACGGAGTCACGTATGCCCACGATCAATCAGTTGGTGCGCAAAGGGCGCAAAAGCAAGGGCAAGAAGAATAAAGCGCCGGCGCTCCAGTATACGTTCAACGCCTTGAAGAATCGGCGAGCGCGCCAGCAGAAGGGCGCCCCGCAGAAGCGCGGCGTTTGCACGCAGGTGCGGACGATGACGCCCAAGAAGCCGAATTCGGCGCTGCGCAAGGTTGCCCGCGTGCGGCTGACCAACGGCATCGAGGTGTCGGCCTATATCGGTGGCGAAGGGCACAACCTGCAGGAGCACAGCGTCGTGCTCGTGCGCGGCGGTCGCGTCAAGGACTTGCCCGGCGTTCGCTACCACATTGTCCGCGGAACCTTGGATACCAGCGGCGTAGACGGACGCGAACAGGGCCGCAGCAAATACGGGACCAAGCGCAGCAGATAAGTCTCGCGCCAATCGCAAAGTCCGGCTCGGCGAACTGCGAACTGATGGTTTTGCAGGCGGGGCCCAGAAGCGCGTTAAAGAAGGAGCCAAAGCATGCCCAGAAAAAATCGTCCGCCCAAGCGAATTCCGCCGCCTGATGTCAAGTATGGCAATCTGCATGTAGCGATGTTCATCAACCGCATGATGCACGGCGGCAAGAAAAGTTTGGCGACGCGTATCATGTACGATGCGCTGGACGCCATGGGCGAACGCACCAGGAAGGATCCGGTCGAGGTTTTCGAGATTGCCATCCGCAACGTTACGCCGGCCGTAGAAGTCAAACCCAAGCGAGTCGGCGGCTCAACCTATCAGGTCCCCATTGACGTATCGCAGGAACGCGGCATAACGCTGGCTATGCGCTGGCTGATTCAATTCGCGCGCGATCGCAGCGGACGCAGCATGGCGGAAAAACTGACAAATGAACTGCTTGATGCTTACAACAGCCAAGGCAGCGCTATCCGCCGCAAGGACGAGACGCATCGCATGGCCGAGGCGAACCGCGCCTTCGCGCATTTCCGTTAAGACAGCAATCAATTGATCCCGATGATCCGGAATTGTGAAATCGGGAAGTGAATGGGAAATGGCAACTGGCAATCTGGATTTTGACCTGAAAAGAGTGCGCAATATCGGCATCATCGCGCACATCGACGCCGGCAAGACGACTGTCACCGAGCGCGTACTGTATTACACCGGCATGGTGCACAAAATCGGTGAGACGCACGAGGGCTCCGCGACTACTGATTATATGGAGCAGGAGCGGGAACGCGGCATCACGATTACATCCGCTGCCGTTACGGCGAGTTGGGACGACTGCCAGATCAACATCATCGACACGCCGGGCCACGTGGATTTCACCGCCGAAGTGCAGCGCAGCCTGCGCGTCCTCGATGGCGGCATCACCGTGTTTGACAGTGTGGCGGGCGTGGAGCCGCAATCGGAGACGGTCTGGCGTCAGGCTTCCGAATACAATGTGCCGCGCATGTGCTTCGTCAACAAGATGGATCGCACCGGCGCCGATTTTGACCGCTGCGTCAATATGATGGTAGATCGCCTGAAAGCCAACCCAGTGGTTATCCAGGTTCCCTACGGCAGCGGCGAGGACTTTGAAGGCATTATCGATCTGCTCAAGATGGAGCTGATCACCTACGGCAATGACGAAGGCACCGACATCAATTACCATGCCATCCCCGAGAGCCACCGGGAGATGGCCGAAACTCGCCGCGAGGACATGATCGAAAAGATCGTCGAGCACGACGAGTACTTGACCATGAAGTTCCTCGACGAAGAAGAAATCACGCAGGACGAGATCCTGGCCGGGCTGCGCGCTGGCACGATCACCGGCCAGTTGCATCCCGTGATGTGTGGCGCGGCTTTGAAAAACAAGGGCGTACAAGCGCTGCTGAATATGGTGGTGGCTCTATTGCCGTCGCCGCTTGATATACCGCCGGTGAAAGGCGAGCATCCCAAAGACGGCAGCGACCTGCTGCGGCATGCCGATGACGAGGAGCCGCTGGCGGCGCTCGTATTCAAGATCGTTTCCGATCAATACGGCCGCCTGGCGTTTACGCGCGTCTATTCCGGCGTGCTCAAAGCCGGCGCCATGGTTGTCAATACGGCCAATGGTCAGCGTGAGCGCATCGGCCGCATTGTGCGTATGTTCGCCGACCGCCGCGAGGATGTCAAAGAGGTTCGCGCCGGCGACATCGCGGCCGTGATCGGCATGAAAGAGACCTTCACCGGCGATACGTTGAGCGCGCCCAACAGTCCCATACTCCTGGAAAACATCAGCTTTCCCGATCCCGTTGTTGAAGTCGCCATCGAGCCCAACACCAAAGCCGACCAGGACAAGATGGGCATCGGCCTGCGCAAGCTGGCGGAAGAAGACCCCACCTTTCAGATTGAGGTCGACGACCAACTCGGTCAGACCAAGATCAAGGGCATGGGCGAGTTGCATCTTGAGGTGCTGGTTGACCGCTTGATGCGCGAATACGGCGTGGAAGCGCGAGTAGGGCGGCCGCGCGTCGCTTATCGCGAGACGATCACGCGCATGGTCGAAATCGACACGACCTTCAGACGACAGACTGGCGGCGCGGGACAGTACGCCCGCTGCACGGTTCGCTTCGAGCCCATTCCGAATGAGGAAAAATCCGAGGCAGCCGGCGAGCTGCTCTTCGTTGACGGCATCCGCGGCGGCGCCATCCCCAAAGAATACATTCCGGCTGTCAGAAAAGGCATCACACAAGCGATGCAAGGCGGCGTCATCGCCGGTTACCCGGTCGTGAATATCAAGGCGACGCTGATCGACGGCGCCTACCATGAGGTCGACTCCAGCGAAATCGCCTTCACGATCGCCGGTTCAATGGGTCTCAAAGAGGGCATTCAGAAGGGCGCTCCGGTCATACTGGAGCCGTCCATGAGCGTGGAAGTGGTCGTGCCCGATGATTATACCGGCGCGGTCGTTGGCGATATCTCTTCACGGCGCGGCATCGTGCAAGGCATGGAGCCGCACAGCGAAGGCATATCGGTGATCCAAGCGCAAGTGCCCTTGGGCGAGATGTTCGGTTACGCCAATGACCTGCGCAATAACACGCAGGGCCGCGGCAATTTCAGCATGGAATTTGATACGTATACGGTCGCGCCGGAGGGCATTGCCGAGGCAGTGAAATCCGGTTCGCGTTAAGTCAAGGGCCCGGCTTGCCTGGCCCGCAATTTTCGTCCGGTTGTCCATATTCAAATCGCTAGGTTCACAAGAAGGATTGTCAGATGTCTAAAGGGAAATTCGAGCGTAGCAAACCACATGTAAATATCGGGACGATTGGTCACGTCGACCACGGCAAGACCACCCTGACGGCCGCCATTACCAAGGTGCTGGCGCTGAAAGGGCAAGCGCAGGAACGTGAATACGGCGATATCGACAATGCGCCGGAAGAACGCGCCCGCGGCATCACCATCAACATTCGCCACGTCGAATACGAGACCGACAACCGCCACTATGCGCACGTAGACTGCCCGGGCCACCGCGACTACATCAAGAATATGATTACCGGCGCGGCGCAGATGGACGGCGCTATCCTGGTCGTCAGCGCGCCCGACGGCCCCATGCCGCAGACGCGCGAGCATGTCTTGCTGGCCAAGCAGGTGGAAGTGCCGGCCATGGTCGTCTATCTCAACAAGACCGATCAGATGGACGACGAAGAATTGATCGAATTGGTCGAGATGGAGCTGGCCGAGCTGCTGGAAGGTTACGACTTTGATCCGGACACGCCCATCATCAAGGGTTCGGCGCTGGCGGCGCAGGAAAGCGCCAGCAGCGACCCCAGCGCGCCGGAATACGAGTCGATCGTCGAGCTGATGGATGCCGTTGACGAGTGGATCCCCACCCCGACCCGCGATGTTGACAAACCCTTCATGATGGCGATTGAAGATGTCTTCTCCATCAAGGGCCGCGGTACGGTAGTCACCGGCAGCGTGGCGCGCGGAACCCTGCTCAAGGGCACCGAGGTCGACATTGTCGGCTTGCGGGACGAGATCGCCAAGACGGTTGTCACTGGTATCGAAATGTTCAACAAGGAATTGGATCAGGCGCAGGCGGGTGACAACGCCGGCATTTTGCTGCGCGGCGTCGGCCGTGACGAAGTCCAGCGCGGCATGGTCATCGCCCAGGTCAATTCGATCACCCCGCACAAGAAATTCAAATGCGAGGTCTACGTCCTGCGCCGCGATGAGGGCGGGCGCCACAAAGCCTTCTTCACCGGCTACCGTCCGCAATTCTACATCCGCACCATGGATGTGACCGGCACCATTGCCTTGCCCGACGGCGTGGAAATGGTTATGCCCGGCGATAACGTCAACCTGGATGTGGAATTGATCACGCCGGTCGCTTTGGAGCGCGGTTCTTCCTTCGCCATTCGCGAAGGCGGCTTGACGGTTGGCGCCGGCCGCATCACCGAAATCCTTGAGTAATTCAGTCCGGCAGCGACACGACCTGGGCCGGGCCGCGCGCCTGGCTCAGGAAGGCAAGTCGGCGCCCTGATTGAGCAGATAAAGGTTGCGGAATGGCAAAAAACAAAATACGTATCCGGCTGAAGGCCTATGATCACCGGGTACTGGATCAATCAGCGCAGAGAATTGTGGACACCGCGGAACGCACCGGCTCGCGCGTGGTCGGGCCAGTGCCCCTGCCGACGCGCATTGAGCGCTTTACGGTACGGCGGTCGCCCTTCATCGACAAAGACTCGCAAGAGCATTTCGAGGTGCGGACGCACAAACGGCTGATTGATGTGCTTGAGCCGGACAGCAAGACGATCGACACGCTGATGCGGCTGAACCTGCCCGCCGGCGTCGACATTGAGATCAAGATTTAAACCGGCTGGCCCGCAATGGTCCCGATCTTTCATTTCGGGCGCAGGCATCGCAAGCTTGCCGGCCCGGGCGCAGCACAACTATGGCCCGTCCGTTAGGGCGGCTGAGAGAGGTCCGGATGGGACGCCAAAGCGAATGCGCGGCGCTGATCCGAGTGGAGGCTAAATCATGAAGGGCATGATTGGCAAAAAAGTAGGGATGACCCAGGTCTTCGACGACCGGGGCACGGTGGTCCCGGTCACGGTAATTCAAGCGGGTCCCTGCTACGTCACGCAGATCCGCAACCGCGAACGCGACGGCTACGTCTCGGTGCAACTGGGCTACGGGGAATCCAAACCCACGCGCCTGACCAAGGGCCAACTGGGTCATCTGCAAAAGTCAGATTTGCCGGCGCTGCGCCATCTGCGCGAATTTCGCATGGTGGACAATGCCGATCTGGCGGTCGAAGAAGGTCAAGAGATCAAGGTCGACATTTTCGAGCGAGGCGAGTTTGTTGATGTCATTGGCACCAGCAAGGGGCGCGGCCACGCCGGCACGATCAAGCGCCACGGTTTCGCCCGCGGTCCCAAGACTCACGGCCAATCCGACCGTATGCGCTCGCCCGGATCTATCGGCATGTGCGCCACGCCCGGCCGCACGCTTAAGGGCAAGAAGATGGCGGGGCGCATGGGCAATGACCGCGTCACCGTGCAGAATCTGCCGCTGGTCGTTGTCGACGCCGAAAAGAATCTGCTGGCGGTCAAAGGCTCGGTGCCGGGCGCGAAGGGCAGCATCGTCATGATCCGCCCCGCGCTGAAGCGCGCCTAGCCAAGGACAGGAGATTATTTCATGCAGTTTCCAGTAATGAATAGCGCCGGGCGCGAAGTGTCGCAGGTGGAGTTGCCGCCCGATATTTTTGAAGCCAAGATCAATGTCGGCTTGATGCATCAGGCCTTCGTTCGGCAGATGGCCAACGCCCGCCAAGGATCGCATAATACCCGCTCCCGCAGCGAAATCCGCGCCACCGGCGCCAAATGGTATCGTCAGAAAGGCACGGGGCGCGCGCGCCACGGCGCCCAGAGCGCGCCAATCTTCGTCGGCGGCGGTCTGGCTCACGGACCCAAACCCCGCGACTACACCAAAAAGATGCCAAAGAAGATGCGCCGCGGCGCCATCCGCTCAACCTTGAGCGCCCTGGTGCGTGATGAGCAGCTGGTTCTGGTGGACAGCCTTGACATTGATGCGCCGAACACCAAAGCGATGCGCAGCTTGGTTGAGACGCTGGTGGGCGATCAGTCGGCGCTGATCGTGCTGACCGCCGAGCAGAAATCTGCGCGCAAGAGTGTGAGCAACCTGCCCAATGCGCATTCGCTGGTGGTCAATTATCTCAACGTGCGGGACTTATTGAAATACGACAAGGTGATTATGACCTTGGAGGCGCTGGAAGTCGTCACGAGCATCTGGAGGGTGGGAGCATAGCATGGCAGAGCTGCATTTATACGATGTCATCCGCCGTCCGCTAATCACGGAAAAGACGGCCGAAATGGTTGAGGCGGAGAACAAGTACGTCTTCGAAGTGGCCAGGAACGCCAACAAAATTCAGGTCAAGGAAGCTGTCGAAGAGATCTTCGACCTGGAAGGAAAAGTGGTAAAAGTCAATATGATGCTGATGCCCGCCAAGCGCGGTCGCCGCGGCCGCAACTGGTATATCCGGTCCCGCGCCTGGAAGAAGGCCATCGTCACGCTGGAAGAAGGCGTGTCGATCGAGCTCTTTGACGTATAGGGGGTGGCTAATAATGCCCATCAAAGTTTATAAACCGACTTCGCCCGGTCGCCGCGATATGACCGGTTACACATTCGAAGAGATCACCAAGAAGAAGCCCGAGCGCTCTCTGACGCGGGCTCTGCGCAAGACGGGCGGCCGCAACAATAGCGGGCGGATCACGGTGCGCCATCGCGGTGGCGGGCACAAACGCCGTTACCGCATTATCGACTTCAAACGCAATAAGGAAGACTGCCGCGCCGAAGTAATCGCCATCGAATACGATCCCAATCGCTCGGCTCGCATCGCGCTGCTGCAATATGAAGACGGCGTCAAGAGTTACATCATCGCGCCCATGGGCGTACAGGTCGGCGATACGGTTGGCAACGGCGCTATGAGCACGCTGCGACCCGGCAACAGCCGCGCCTTGAAAGACATTCCTTTGGGCACTGTGGTCCACAACATTGAATTGCGCCCGGGCAAGGGCGGGCAGCTGGCGCGTTCCGCCGGCGCATCGGCGCAGATTCTGGCGTCTGAAGGCAAGTACATTACATTGCGTTTGCCCAGTGGCGAGATGCGCATGGTGCTATCGACCTGCCGCGCCACCATCGGCCAGGTGGGCAATGCCGAGCATTCAAATGTCAAGCTGGGCAAGGCCGGCCGGCGTCGCTGGCTGGGCTGGCGCCCGACCGTGCGCGGTACGGCTATGGACCCCGCCAGCCATCCGCATGGCGGCGGCGAGGGCAAAGCCGGCATCGGCATGGCCGCGCCCAAGACACCCTGGGGCAAGAAAGCCCTTGGCGTACGGACACGGCGCAACAAGCGCACCAACCAGTTCATTATTCGGCGCCGCGGCAAACGCCGTTAATTGCAGGAGTTCCAAATATGTCACGTTCATTGAAGAAGGGCTACTACATTAGTCCCAAGCTGCTGGAAAAGGTCGAACGGCTCAACCAGCAGAACAAAAAAGTCGTGATCCGCACCTGGAGCCGGGCCAGCACCATCTTTCCGCAGATGGTCGGTCACACCATTGCCGTGCACGACGGCCGCCGGCACGTGCCGATTTACATCACCGAGAACATGGTCGGGCACAAGCTGGGAGAATTTGCGCCGACGCGCACCTTCCGCGGTCACATTTTGGATAGCAGACGATAGAGGCAGGCAAAAATGGAAGTTCGCGCTATATCCCGATATCTGCCGATTTCTCCCCGCAAGCTGCGTCTGGTATGCGACAAGGTGCGCGGCATGGACGCCGAAGAGGCGATGATCGTACTCGATTTTATGCCGCAGAAGGGCTCGGCCTTTGTCAGCAAGACCTTGTCTTCGGCGATGGCCAACGCGGTAAATAATTTCGACCTGAACCGGGAAGAATTGTACGTCTCCCAGATCTACGCCGGCGACGGCCCTACCTTGAAACGCTTCAAGGCGGGCGCTCGCGGGCGATTCAAACCGCGTTTGAAGCGCACGTCTCACCTGTGGGTGATTCTGGCAGAGCGAGAGGACGAAGAAAATGGGTCGTAAGGTACACCCCAAGGGATTCCGCCTGAAAGTGATTCGCGAATGGGACGCCCGTTGGTATGCCGAGGGCGAGCGCTATGTCAACCTCTTGATGGAAGATCGCAAGATTCGCAAATTCCTCAAGGCCAGGACAGCGCGGGCCGGCGTCTCGCGTATTGAGATTGAGCGCCATCCGAATTTGGTGATTATCACGATAAATACCGTGCGGCCCGGTCTGATCATCGGTCGCAAGGGCGAAGCGGTCAAGGAATTGCGGCAGAACCTGCAAGACATGACCGGCAAAAAGGTGAAGGTCGAGGTCAGCGAGATCGAAAAGCCGGACCTGGACGCCACCCTGGTCGCCGAGAATGTCGCCTCGCAGCTTGTTCGCCGCATCGGCCACAGCCGCGCCATGAAGCGCGCCATCATGCAAGCCATGCGGCAGGGCGCCGGCGGCATTCGCATTGAAGTCAGCGGTCGCCTCGGCGGCTCCGACATGGCGCGGCGCGAATGGATGTTTGATGGCCGTGTGCCGCGCAATACGCTGCGGGCGGATATCGACTACGGCTTCGCGGAAGGTCTGACCACATTTGGTCAGATCGGTGTAAAAGTCTGGATCTATAAGGGTGATATCTTGCCGGGCGAAGACCCCTTTAGCACCGGCGCGCAGCGAACGACCGCCAATGAAGGTCGCCGCGGTCGGCGTAATTAGGTCGCTGAAGCTGGAGGAGCAAGCCGCATGTTGATGCCGAAACGAAGGAAGTACAACAAGCAAATGCGCGGCCGTATGCGCGGCAAAGCGCGGCGTGGCGCGGTCGTGCAATTTGGCGATTACGGCCTGCAGGCGCTGGAGCCCAGCTGGGTCACCAGCCGCCAAATTGAGGCCTGCCGGCGGGCGATGGTCCGTTACATCCGCCGCCGCGGTAAAGTCTGGATTCGTATTTTCCCGGACAAACCGGTGACGCAGAAAGCCGCCGAGACGCGCATGGGCAAGGGCAAGGGCTCGGTTGAGAAATGGGTCTGCGTCGTGAAACCCGGGCGCATTCTGTTTGAGATGAGCGGCGTGCCGGAAGGCGATGCGCGCGAAGCGCTGCGCCTTGCCTCGCACAAGCTGCCCATCAAGACGAAATTCGTCAAACGCTTTGATCCCATTTCCGGCCGGGAGGTTAGCTGATGTATATCGACGAAATACGTTCCATGTCGACCGACGAAGTGCTGGACAAAATCGAAGACCTCAAAGTCGAGATGTATACCTATCGCCTGCAGAAAGACACCGGCGAGCTCAAGGATACAACGCTATTCCGCAAGACCCGGCGTGACATCGCTCGGCTGAAGACGGCCCTGCGCGAACGCGAATTGGCGGCGGAGATGATTTCACAAGGGGGGCAGGATGCCTAACAACCGCAAGCGCCTGGTGGGCACAGTTGTCAGCGACAAGATGGAAAAGACAGTCGTCGTCGCCATCGAGAATCGCAAGATGCACCCGGTTTATCACAAGGTGGTGTCGTCGACGCGCAAGGTCATGGCGCATGATGAAACCGGCGCCGGCATCGGCGCATTGGTGCAGATTGTACAGAGCCGCCCGCTAAGCAAACGCAAACGCTGGGTGGTCGAGACCGTGCTTGAATCAGCGCAAGACCTGGCAGACTAGGGCCTGGTCACGGGCATCACGTGCTTGAACGGAGAGTGCTAACGATGATACAGACGGAATCACGCGTAAAAGTCGCCGATAATAGCGGCGCGCAAGAGTTACTGGTGATCCGAGTTATAGGTGGCTCAAAGGTGAAATACGGCTATGTCGGCGACATCGTGGTTGGCGCGGTCAAGTCAGCATCCACGACCGGCGGCGTCAAGAAGGGCGAGTTGGTGCGCGCGGTCATCGTCCGGACGCATAAGGAATATGGACGCAACGACGGCTCAACTATCCGCTTTGACGATAACGCCGCCGTGGTTCTGGCTGAGGATTTGGAGAATCCTCGCGGCACGCGCGTCTTCGGGCCAGTGGCGCGTGAGTTGCGCGACAAGGGCTTTATGAAGATCGTCTCGCTGGCGCCAGAGACCTTATAAGCGAGGAAATTAAGATGCAACGAATTCAGCAAGGGGATTTGGTCGAGGTAATCGCCGGCAAAGACAAGGGTCAACGCGGCGAAGTCGTGCGTATCCTGACCAAGAAAAACCGCGTCATCATCAATGGCGTCAATATCATGAAGCGCCACAGCAAAGCGCGTCCGGCCCCCGGCGGGCAGCAGATCCCGGCCCAGATCATCGAGTTTGAAGCGCCGCTGCACCTTTCCAACGTGATGCTGGTCTGCCCGGAGACCGATGAGCGGACGCGTGTCGGCTTTCGCTTCACCGACGACGGGCGCAAAGTGCGCTACAGCAAAAAAAGCGGCAGCATAATCGAGTAGCGGAGCGAGGTGAAAAATGGAAAACCGCATGTACACTCGCTACCTGGAAGAAGTCGTGCCGACTTTGACGCAGGAGTTTGGCTATGTCAATCCGATGCAGGTGCCGACGATTAGCAAGATCACGCTGAATATCGGCGTTGGCGAGGCGATTGACGAGCCGCGCTCGCTGGATGGCGCGGTCGAAGACCTGAAGACCATCACCGGGCAGCAACCGGTTGTCACCCGCGCCAAGAAAAGCATCGCGACGTACAAGCTGCGCGAAGGGCGCGCCATCGGCACAAAGGTGACCTTGCGCAAAGAACGGATGTGGGCGCTTTATGATCGTTTGGTCAATATCGCCTTGCCGCGTATCCGCGATTTTCGTGGCGTTCCGAACAAGCTAGATGGACGCGGCAATTTCACCGTCGGCTTGCGGGAACAGCTGGTGTTCCCGGAAATCGACTTTGACAAGATCGACAAAGTGCGTGGCATGGAAATCACCATTGTCACAACCGCCAAAACTGATGAGGAAGGACGCCGACTGCTGTCGCTGCTCGGTATGCCTTTCCAGGGAAACTAGAGAGGAATATATGGCCAAGAAATGCATGCAATACCGGGAACAGCGGCGCAAGTATGCGGTGAGAGTCCGCCATCGTTGCAAGGTCTGCGGGCGTCCGCGCGCCTACATCAGGCGTTTTGGCCTGTGCCGGATTTGCTTCCGCGAGATGGCGCTAAATGGCGAGATTCCCGGCGTTGTGAAGGCGAGTTGGTAGGAGGCGGTAACAGTGTCTAATGTGACGAACGATCCAGTTGCTGATATGTTGACGCGCATTCGCAATGCGCTCGTCCGCGGCAAGCCGGAAGTCATCGTGCCCAAGTCCACCATCAAATTGGAGATCGCCCGCATTCTCAAGGAAGAGGGCTATATCGAAGATTTCACCGTCGGCGACGAATCTCCGGTGAACCTGATTAACTTGCAGCTTAAGTATTTCGGGACCCGCCGCGACCGTCGGCCGGTGATCACACAGCTGCAGCGCATCAGCAAGCCTGGACGCCGCGTATATCGCAAGCGCAAAGAATTGCCGATCGTACTCAGCGGCACCGGCATCGCCATCGTGACCACGCCCAAAGGCGTCATGACCGCGCAGCAGGCGCGGCGCGACGGCGTCGGTGGCGAAGTGCTCTGCTACGTCTGGTAGCCAAAAGGGTAAGGGGATATGTCTCGAATAGGAAAGCAACCTGTCCCGCTGCCGGATAAGGTGACGGCGACGATCGACCGCAATACGGTTGTGATAAGCGGTCCCAAAGGCGAACTAACGCAGGATTTCAACCCTGAGATGGCTATTCGGCAGGAGAACGGCTCGATTGTGATCGATCGCCCGTCCGACTTGCGCCATCACAAGGCGCTGCACGGCTTGACGCGCTCGCTGCTGGCGAATATGGTGGAAGGCGTTTCGACGGGGTTCCGCAAGACGCTGGAGATACAGGGCGTCGGCTATCAGGCGACCTTGCAGGGGGTGAATCTGCAGTTGCGGCTGGGGCACTCGCACGAAGTCCTTGTCGAGCCGCCGCCGGACATTACCTTTGATGTGCCGCAAGAGTCGCGCGGCGCCATCATACACGTGGACGGAATTGACAAGCAGGTAGTCGGCCAGGTGGCGGCGGATATCCGCGGCTGGCGCCCGCCGGAGCCCTACAAAGGCAAGGGTGTGCGTTATCTGGGCGAATACGTCCGGCGCAAAGCTGGCAAGGCCGGCAAACGATAGACGCTTGATCGCGCGCAAAGCGGAATTCGCAAGCTCGGTCGCGCGGTCACAGAAGCAAGGGATTTGAGAGATGGCTGATATTACTGGTCGCAAGAAATACGTCGCCCGCAAGCGCCGGCATCGCCGCGTGCGCAAGCACGTCTCGGGCTCGGCTGCGCGGCCGCGGATGAACATCTTCCGCAGCAACACCAATACGTTTGTCCAGGTCATAGACGATATGGCCGGGCGAACGCTGGTCGCCTGCTCGACGATCGATAAGGAATTGGCGCCGGCATTAGCGGATAAAAGCAAGGTCGAGGCGGCGAAGATAGTCGGACAGACGGTCGCCGAACGAGCGAAAGCGGCCGGCATCGAAACGGTCGTATTCGATCGGGGTGGATTCAAGTATACCGGGCGCGTGGCAGCCGTGGCGCAAGGCGCTCGCGAAGCCGGCCTGGTGCTATAGGCGTGGAGGTCATAGATGGCTGACAACAGAAGAAGACGAGACTCGCGCAGGGATCAGGACGAACGCGACGAGTTTGACGAGCGCGTCGTTGATATCCGCCGCGTCGCCAAAGTGATCAAGGGCGGTCGGCGCTTTGCCTTTCGCACGGTCGTAGTTGTCGGCGATGGTAAGGGCAATGTCGGCATCGGCATAGGCAAAGCCCGAGCTGTACCGGATAGCATTCGTAAAGCCGCCGAGAGGGCGCGCCGGAATATCGAAGGCGTATCGCTATCGGGCAACACCATTCCCTACACTGTTACCGGCCGTCATGGCGGCGCCCGTGTGTTGCTTAAGCCCGCCGCTCCCGGCACGGGTGTTATCGCCGGTGGCGGGGTGCGCGCGGTCCTCGAGGTTGTGGGTGTTAGGAATATCCTGACCAAGAGCCAGGGCAGCGCCAACCTGCTGAATGTAACCATGGCCACGCTGGACGCGCTCAAGCAATTGCGCAGCGCGGAGCAACTGGCGGAGATGCGCGGCAAGAAGGTGCGCGAAGTCGCGCCGGTCTGGGAACGCCGCGCCGAACGAGGAGGCGAGCATGCCTGAGCAAAGCGGCAAGCTGCTCAAAGTCACGCTGGTCAAGAGCCCAATCGGCTATAACAGCCGCCAGAAGGCAACGGTAAAATCACTGGGTTTGCGCCGTATGAGCCAGAGTGTGCTGATCGGCGACGCGCCGCAAATTCGCGGCATGATCGAAAAGGTCAGCCACCTGGTGACGGTCGAAGAAGTTACAGAGGTCGACGAGAATGAAACTGCATGACTTAAAGCCTGACCCGGGCTCAAAACGCAGGCGGAAACGCGTCGGCCGCGGCATCGCCGCCGGACAGGGCAAAACCGCCGGTCGTGGCCACAAAGGGCAAGGCGCCCGCAGCGGCGGCGGCAAGGGACCCTATTTTGAAGGCGGTCAGTTGCCATTGGTGCGGCGGCTGCCATTTAAGCGCGGCTTTACCAATATATTCGCCATCGAGTATCAAGAAGTGAATGTGGACATGCTGGAAGCGCGCTTCAATGACGGCGCGGTCGTAAATGGCGAGTCGCTGGCGCAGGTAGGCCTGGTCCGCAAAGACGGGGACCCGATCAAGGTGTTGGGACGGGGCGAGCTGAGCAAGAAGCTCGAAGTTCACGCCAATAAGTTCACCAAGAGCGCCGCGAGCAAGATTGAAGGCGCCGGCGGCAGCGTCAACCAGCACGCGCTGAAAGTAACCGGCGCTCGCGCTACCGTGAAGCGGATGCGCAAGGTCGACATGGAACGACTGTTTGGCGACGGCGACTGAGCGGCTGCGCCACGCTAATACCCGGCGCCGCAACGCCCGCGCGCTGCGCTGCGTATAAGCGTTGAAGCCAATGGCGTTGATGCCTTACGCAGCCGGCTGTAGCATCGCCAAGGCATACAGTCGTCATATCAGATAGGGAATTGGTCTTATGATTCAAGCATTGCGAAACGCCTGGCGCCTGCCGGATGTGCGAAACAAACTCCTGTTTACGGTCTTCATTCTGATCGTCTATCAATTCGCCGCGCATGTGCCGGTAGTTGGCGTCGACAGAAATGTGCTGCGGCAGGTGTTCGAGAGCGGCAGTAGCGCCGGCAATCTCATTCAAGTGATGAACTTGCTTTCGGGCGGCGCGGTGGCTAACTTCAGCGTGATCGCCAACGGCGTGTATCCCTACATTACCGCCTCGATTATCTTCCAGTTGCTGGTGCCGATTGTGCCGGCGCTCGAGCGCATCCAGCGCGAGCCGGGCGGTCAGGAGAAAATCCAGCGCTATACCTACTATGTCGCCATCCCCATGGCCGTCCTGCAAGCGCTGGGCCAAATCAGCATCTTCAACCTGGCCACCGGGACCGGCGCCGAGATCATACCGGGCTTCGGCTTCGGTCTCGGCAGCAATCTGCTGCTGACCGTCTCGGTGTTGACGACCATGACAGCCGGCACTATGTTCGCCATCTGGCTGGGCGAGCTGATTACCGAGCAGGGTATCGGCAATGGCATCTCGATCATCATCTTCGCCGGCATCGTCGCCCAGGCGCCGCAGAATCTCATCCGGCTTCTGACCCAGCAGCCCGACCGCAGCATCTACAATCTTGTGCTCTTCATCGTCATCACGGTGCTGAGCGTCTTGGCGGTGGTTATCATCCAGGAAGGCGTACGGCGCATTCCAGTCCAATACGGCCGCCGGGTACGCGGCAATCGTCAATTCGCGCAGCAAGACAGCTTCATCCCGTTGCGCGTCAACCCGGTCGGCATGATCCCGCTGATTTTCGCCCAGTCGATCATCACCTTCCCGGCCATAATCGCCAGTCTGTTCCCGCCGGGCGCGGTGGGCAATACGATTCAGACCACCTTCGGCAATCAGCAAGGCTTGCTCTACTGGGGCACGTTTTTCCTGATGACGGTGGGCTTCACCTTCTTTTACGCCGAAGTCATGGTGGGCAACCAAAACCTGGCCGAGACTCTGCAGCGCAACGGCGGCTTCATTCCGGGAATCCGCCCCGGTAAACGCACTGAAGACTATATCAAGACGACGACGCGGCGCATCACCTTCGTCGGCGCCTTCTTCCTGGGCGTTATCGCGATCATCCCGGGTATGGTCGATCTGGTGAATCGGGTCATCTTCCCGCTGGAAGCCTCCGCCTCCGGCGCGGTCATTAACGCCGGTCTGGTGATTTCCGGCTCGGGCCTCATCATCGTGGTCGGCGTCGTCATTGATACCATGCGCCAGCTGGAAGCTCAACTCGTCATGCGCAACTACGAAGGCTTCATGCGCTAGCCGAAGCCGAACAGCAAGTGTAATCAAGCCGGGTGTAGGTCTGCTCGGCTTTATTTTTGCCAATTGTCCGCTGTCTTGATTGACCAGCGGGCCGGAATTACCGGAGTTGAAGCGATGAGCTTGTACGTGATCTTGATGGGAGTTCAGGGCGCCGGCAAGGGTTTGCAGGCCAAGCTTATCGAGGAACACTTTGGCATTCCGCAAGTATCGACCGGCGACCTCTTCCGCGCCATGCGCGCGCGCAGCGATGACCTGGCGCGCAAAGTGCAAGACATCATGGCTTCGGGCAAGCTGGTCGATGACGAAACCACCAACGCCATCGTGGTGGATCGCCTGACGCAGGCCGATGCGCGGAATGGTGTCATTCTGGATGGTTATCCCCGCAATCAGGCCCAGGCGGCTTTCCTCGAATCCCACCTGGCTGAGAAAGGCGCCCGCGTCAATGCCGTGCTGCTGCTGGAACTGGATTTGTACACAGCCTTCAAACGCGCCTTTGGACGCGTCACCGATGCTGATGGCGGCAGCTACAACTACTACTACAACGCAGACGGCGTAGATTTTGCCTGGACAAATGACGACTCAGATTGTTTCCCGCCGCGGCTCGAGGCTTCGCTGCGCGCGGACGGGAGTATGCTCAGGCGCCGACCCGATGACGCCAGCGCCGATGCCATCATCCAGCGAATCGATACCTACCTCGACACGACGCGCGCTCTAATCAGCCATTTTGAATCCGGCGGCAGGGTGCAGAAGATCAATGCCGATCAGCGCATTGAGGCTGTCTGGACAGACATCCGCCAGGCGCTGGAGAGTCTGTAGCATCCGGGGAGCGGTTGAGACGAGTGCCATGGCGCCGGTTCTAAAGACCTCAGACGAATTGCAAGTCATGCGCCAAGCCGGACGCATCGTCGCCGCCGCGCATGAAGAAATGCGCCGCGCGATTGAGCCCGGCATCACCACAAAAGCCCTCGACACACTCGGGCTAACGGTACTGCGCGACCATGGCGCCGAACCCTGTTTTCTCGGCTACGCGCCTGGCAATCACCCGCCTTACCCGGCCACTATCACCGCTTGTATTAATCAGGAATTGGTGCACGGCATTCCCTCCGATAATCGTGTTTTGGCGGCGGGCGATATCATCAGCGTGGATGTCGCCTGCTTCTACCAAGGCTACGTGGGCGATGCCGCCTTCACCCATCCGGTCGGCGAGATCAGCCGTTCGGCGCGCCGGCTGATGGGGGCGACAGAGGATGCTCTGGCAGCGGCGATTGCAGCTTCGGTCGTCGGCAACCGCATTAGCGATGTGGCCAAAGCAACCGCCAAATGCGCGGCCAGAGCCGGCTACAGCGTCGCCCGCGAATATACTGGCCACGGCGTCGGCAAGGCCATGCATGAAGAGCCGCAGGTGCCTAATTGGTGGCCCGGCAAGAAGAGCCGCGTCCAATGGCAGGACTACGAGCTGCTGCCGGGCATGACCTACGCCATCGAGCCCATGCTGATCGCCGGCCGTCCCGATCTGATGGAGCTGGATGACGGCTGGACCGTGGTCACGAAGGACGGCTCGCTGACCGCGCACTTCGAGCACTCAGTCGCCATCACTGAAGACGGGCCGCTCATTCTGACCTTGCCCTAGCGCCGCCTGGAATGAAGCCGATATTCTCCCTTTTACTTTTCTGGGCGGCTGTTCTGCCGGGGGCGGCGCAGACCCAAGTCGCGCGCTTTGTTTCACAGCCGTGCCCAGAGAGTCTGATGTCGTCCACTGCGCCAGGCATGAATTGCGGTCGGCTGCACGTGCCGGAAGATCGTACCTCGGCAGACAGCCCTGAAATTTCAATATTTGTCATTCGCCTGCCAGCCCGCGTCAACAAAGGCCATTCGCCAATCGTATATTTGGCCGGCGGTCCGGGCGATTCAGCGTCGTATGACACTGGCTGGTGGCTAAATACTTCGCTGCGCGATGCCCACGACATCATCCTGGTGGATCAGCGCGGAACCGGCCTCTCTCGTCCAACGCTGGATTGCCCCGAATTCGACGCGAGCGTCGATGAAGACCCTTTGGCTAAATGTCGTGAACGTTTGTTGGCGGCTGGAATCAATCTATCGGCTTACAGCGCCGAGTCAATGGCGCAGGACATCGCCGACCTGATGATGGCGATGGAATTGGACGGCGCTAACATCTATGCGCGATCTTATGGCGCCCGGCTGGCGCTGCTGGTGGCGCAGCAGTTGCCGCAGCGCGTTCGGGCTATGGTACTCGACAGCGCTTATACAGGCTCAGAGAGCGCTTTGGAAAACGCCCCTGGAATTGCATGGCGGTCAATACAACGACTTTTCGCCGATTGCCGGACTAACGTCGCCTGCCACGCCGCTTATCCGGAGTTATCGGGGCAGTTCAGCCGGGCGGCAGCGGCTCTGGATACCCAGCCTGTGGAAGTCGCTGGTATGTTGCCGGGCTTTGCCTTGCGGCTCGATAGTGAAAGTTTCGCGATTTTGTTGCGCAACATGCTGGCTGATTCCAACAGGCTGCCCTATATTCCGGCGCTGGTCGTCGCCATCGCGGAGAATGCTGTTTATCTGACTTCCCCGCAAAGCATTGCGCATGTTCAGGAGTCTCCCGACCTGGACTCCCACAGCGAAGGTCTTTACTTCAGCGCCCTGTGTGCCGACGAGACCGCGCTGACTTCTTCCGAGAAGATCATGGCGAGTGCGGAAGGCTTGCCAGCGGCATTTCATCCGTTGGTAGAGTCCGCGCTGAAACTCCTGGAAGATTGTGACATCTGGATCGCCGCCGGAGCAGGCATCAAGGTTGAGCCGCCGGCACATGAAATTCCAACTCTGTATCTGGCGGGCGCCTATGACCCAATCGCGCTGGCGCCAGGAGCTTTGTCCGCGTCGCCGTTGATATGGCGCCGAGTCTTTCCACATCTCGGGCATGGTGTGCTGGAATACGAACCCTGTGCCGAAGCGGTTGTGGCCGCATTCTTGGCCAATCCGACCGAAACGCCTTTACACAGCTGCCTGCTGGACCTGCGTCCGCCCGCGTTTTACATCGGCAACAACGAATGAATCGCCTGAATAATAGTCCTTTGACAGGCCCATATTGTATGATACAATGCTCGGTCGTTGTCACATGTCCCGGCGCATATTTGGGACGGTCGAGAATCAACCAATAGGTGAACAATTAGTGAGTGGCGCGTCTGCGGGCAGATGGGCTCGTAAATCGCGCGTTTTGCAATGTAAACGAGTAGAACGAAACCGAGGCGGAATTCATGAAAGTATCAGCCAGCGTTAAGCGCCGTTGCCCGAAGTGCCGCATTATCAAGCGCAACCGCCGCGTGATGGTCATTTGTGATAACCCAAAACACAAGCAGCGGCAGGGTTGAGCGCCGAACTTAAAAAGGAGTTGGATTTATGGCTCGTATTGAAGGTGTTGACCTGCCGCGGGACAAGCGCGTCGTTATCGGCTTGACCTACATCTACGGCATCGGCAAATCCACCAGTCAGAAGCTTTTGAATTCGGCCGGCATCGACCACAGCACGCGCGTGCGCGATCTCAGCGAAAGCGAAGTTCAGCGCTTGCGCGAGTTGATTGGCTCGCTGACGATTGAGGGCGATCTGCGCCGCCAAACGCAGCTGAATATCAAGCGCTTGATGGAAATCAATTCCTACCGCGGTTTGCGGCATCGCCGGCGTCTGCCCGTGCGCGGCCAGCGTACGCGCACCAATGGACGTACGCGGCGCGGCAAGAAGCAGACCGTAGCCGGGCGCGGCCGTCGGCGCGGCGCAACCAAGAAGTAAGCTGGCGTTGCCTGTCAGCATGTGGCGCGGTGAAAGCGAATCAGCCGGCGTCGAACGCAGGCTGCAGGTCGGGATCGTCCCAACCTGTGTAGAGAAGAATCACTAGAGCATCTGGAGCGATTAGATGGCGAGAGCGAGAAGAACCAGTCGCAGTGCGGGCAGGCGCGTTTTCAAGAATATACCCTATGGTCAAGCGCATATATATGCCACCTTCAACAACACCATCGTATCCATGACGGATCAGTCGGGCAATGTAATCACGTGGGCCAGCGCCGGCACCTCCGGCTTTGCGGGCAGCCGCAAGAACACCCCCTACGCGGCCCGTATGGCGGCGGAAACGGCAGCGGCCAATTCGCAGCAGCACGGCATGAAAGAAGTGGACATCTTTGTCAAAGGCCCCGGCCCGGGTCGCGAAGCGGCCATCCGGTCGATTCAGCAGAGCGGGTTGAAGGTACGATCAATCACGGACGTGACGCCTGTGCCGCATAATGGTGTTCGTCCGCCGAAACGCCGGCGCGTATAGTCGAAAGGTACTCCGCCACTATGGTTATTTCGTCTGAACCCGCAGCGGTGAGCGCAAGCTCGGTCGATGCAAATCTGGTTACCGCCAATATGGTGCTGCCGCATCAGGTGGAGAGCCAGAATATCACCAGGGATTACGGTCGTTTCGTCATCAGCCCCCTGGAAAGTGGTTATGGTCTGACGCTGGGCAACGCCTTGCGCCGAATCCTGCTTTCGTCCCTGCCCGGCGCGGCCGTGACGAGTATTCGCGTCTCCGATGTACATCACGAATTCTCTGAGATTCCCTCCGTCCGCGAAGATATGACCCAGCTGATTTTGCAGGTCAAGCAGCTGCGGCTGATTCTAATCGGCGCCGAGAGCTCGCGCCTGCGCCTGGAGCACCGTGGCGCGGAAGGAACGGTGACCGCCGCTGACATCCAGGCGCCGGCCGAGGTGCAGATCGAAAATCCCAGCCTCTATTTGTTCACGGTTGACGACCGTGACGTCAACATTGAAATGGAATTCGAAGTCCAATCCGGCCGTGGCTTCAGCCCGGCCGAAGACCGCGGACGTTTGCCAATCGGCGAGCTGCCGGTTGATGCCGTCTTCAGCCCAATTAAGCGCGTCAACTACGAAGTCGAGCGCGCTCGCGTGGGCCAGCGGACCAACTACGACCGGCTGGTGCTCGAAGTATGGACGGACGGCACCATTCGACCGGAAGCAGCGATGGCGCAGTCGGCGCAGATCATGATGCATCACCTCAAGGTCATCGCCGGCGTTGACGAAGACTGGTTCCAATCCATCGAGCTGCCGCCGCAAATCGAAGACGAGCCGACTTACCCGCCGCTCTATGACAAGCCGATCGAAGAATTGGATCTGAGCGTGCGCGTCTTCAACTCCTTAAAGCGAACCGGCATCACCTCGGTCGGCGATGTATTGGATATGCTGAATCGCGGTCCCGATGCCATGCTGGCGATCCGCAACTTCGGCGAGAAGTCTCTGGACGAGCTGGAAGAGAAGCTGCAAGAGAAGAATTATTGGCCGCACGAGAAGGCTGAATAGCAGGTTAGTGAGGCGTAAATATGCGACATCGTCATCACGGCAAGAAGCTCAACCGGAGCGGCAGCCACCGCAAGGCGCTGCGCATGAACCTGGCGAGCGAGCTTTTTACGCACGGGCGTATCAATACCACGTTCCATAAAGCCAAATTCGTTCAGGGACATGCCGAACGGCTGATCACCATTGCCAAGCGCGGCCTGGCCAAGGCGGAAGCCATGGACGATCAGCTGGTCGCTGTACACGCCCGGCGGCAGGTCGCCCGGCGCCTGAACAACAATCGTATTCTGGTCGGCAAGGTATTCGATGAATTGGCGCCGCTTTACGCGGAACGGCCCGGTGGTTATACGCGCATCTTGAAACTGGGCGCCCGCAAGGGCGACAACGCCGAAATGGCGCTGATTGAGCTCGTAGACTATTCGACGGATGATTGAGCGGCTGACCCGCAATGCACAGGTACGCCGCCATCCTGGCTTACGACGGCGCCGAGTATCAGGGCTTTCAACGTCAGCCCGCGCCGACGCCGACCATTCAGGCGGCGGTCGAAGCGGCTGTTGCGGCGGTGACCAGGCAAACCTGCGCAGTCATCGGCGCCGGGCGCACGGATACCGGAGTGCACGCGTTGGGGCAGGTCATCGCTTTTGATGTCGACTGGAATCACGGTGAGGACGATCTGTTGCGCGCGATAAATTCTCAGCTGCCGCTCGACATCGCCCTGCAGCGTCTATGGCGGCAGGACGATTTTCATCCGCGCTATGATGCGCGCTGGCGGCAATACGCCTATCGCATCGCCACCGTGAAGGCGCGAAATCCCCTGCTGAATCGCACGGCATGGCAGTTGGTGGGCGAACGGCTGCACGTCGACTCGATGCGGGAGGCAGCGGCGAAATGCTTGGGCGAGCACGATTTTGGCGCCTTCGGCACGGCGCCGCAGCAAGGCAGCGACAATACGGTACGCCAAATTTTCCAGTCGCGCTGGGAGGCTGAAACCAAGGAGTACGGAGCGGCTTACACCTACCGGATTCGCGGTACAGCGTTCTTGTATCACATGGCGCGCCGGCTCGTGGGAACGATGGTGCAGGTCGGGCGAGGCAAGCTCTCGCTTCAAGGCTTTGAAGATATCTTGCGCAGCTGCGATGTCGAACGCGCGAAAGTGCTGGCGCCGCCGCAGGGATTAGTTCTGGAAGCGGTTGGATATTCGCCGCGGCATAAAGCAAATTACTCAACAATTAGAACCGCTGCCGGGGCGGCCGAGGCGCCGCTGGAGGAATCAATATGAAACATCAGGTCCAGAAGACCTACGCCACGACGCCGGCCGTCATCGAGCGGCGCTGGTGGGTGATAGACGCCAAAGGGATGACCTTGGGCCGCGTAGCGTCCAAGGTGGCGCCGCTGCTGCGCGGGACGCACAAACCCTATTTTACGCCCCATCTCGATACCGGCGACTATGTCGTCATCGTCAATGCCGACAAGATCCACGTCACCGGCAAACGTATGGACCAGAAGATCTACTATCGGCACAGCGGCTATCCCGGCGGACTCAAGAGCCTGACCCTGCGCGAGCTCATGGCCCGCTATCCCAACCGCGCGCTGAAGTACGCCATCAAGGGCATGCTGCCGAAAGGCCCGCTCGGGCGGCAGATGTTCAAAAAGCTGAAGGTTTATGCCGGCGGCGAGCATCCGCATCAGGCCCAGCAGCCAGAGAATCTGGAATTATAAGTCAATTGACGGAACGAGAGCGGCCGCTCGTTTGCATCATCCTGTGTTAGCATGACCGCGAGCAAGGCCCCTTGAGGAGCGATTAAATGTCAGCACAATATTATGAAGGTATCGGCCGCCGTAAATCCGCCTCGGCGCGCGTTCGGCTATTCCCGGGCGGTACAGGCAGATTCATCATCAACGGCAAAGAGGGCGCGGAATACCTGCCGCGCCTCGGTGATATGGAGACCTGCATTGCGCCCTTGACTCACATAGGCCAAGAGCGCAGCTATGATGTATCGGTACATGTCAACGGCGGCGGCATCACCGGGCAACGCGACGCCATCTTGCTGGGCATCGCGCGCGCTCTGGAGAAGATTGATCCCGACCTGCGCGGCACGCTCAAGCGCGAAGGCTTCCTCTCCCGCGACGCGCGTGTTAAGGAACGCAAGAAGCCGGGTCTGAAACGCGCGCGCAAGGCGCCGACCTACACCAAACGCTAGACTCGCGAACTTCGCACACAGGGCTCGTTATCAGCCAGATACCGTCCAAGGGGTCTGGCTGATTCTGTTTTCGCTTAATTTGCAGCCTGATCTGTCGCTTGACGGATCGGGCGCCCGCGCGCATGATTAGCGCTGTCGCCTGGCCAAGCACCCTGCGTTAGGAGAGAGCGCGCCATTCTCATTACATCGCCCGACCAAATCACCCCCGATTGGCTGACGCGCCGGTTGCGTGACGGTGGATTCCTGCCCTATTCTCGCGTCCGTGACATACGTCTCATGGACCGCGCCGACAGCGAGTCGGCGACGCACTACACCTTGCGGGTTCGCTACAGCGATATGCGCGTGACGCGCAGCCTGCCCGACAACATCATCCTGAAAGTCTACTGCGCCGGGCGCCCGCTGGCCGATCGAGAAGTTACATTTTATGCCACGATTCTGCCCGCGCTGCGGCGGGCGCTTGGCGCCGGCGACCTGGGCGTCTGCGATGGGTATGACGCTTATTACGATATCGATGCCGATCAGGCGCATGTTCTGATCGCGGGGCTTCCGACTGGCTTCAAGCGACATCACGAACTCTTTCCGCCGGCCAGACGTCATTTCGCGCATTTGGCTGACACCCTCGCCCGGTTTCATGCTCGCTTCTGGCAGGATGATCGTTTGGGCGAAACCATCGGCTTGGCGATGACGGACGCCCGACTGGATGACACGCTCGCGCGGCAGCGAGACGGCTTTGAGCGCTTCCTGTCGGACGGAATGATTCGGCTGGACCCGGACCAGCGCGCCGTTTTGAGCGCAGTTGCCGGGCGCATGCCTGTTGAAGCCCGCGAGCGGCTGCTGGCGGGCCGGCAGCTTACTGTCATTCACAACGATCTCAAGCCGGGCAACCTGGCGTATTCGCATCAGGCTTGCCGCATCCTCGACTACCCGTATGACGAATTCTTGCGCGATTACCGCAGCGCCATTGGTTTGCGACTGGGCGCAATGATCGGCTCCTGGCAAAAGGACGACTGGCGCGATGGCAAGTGGCGGCAATGGGACGCTATACTGGCCGGGCTGCGCGCCTTTGAAGAACACAATGTCGAACAGCTCTTCCCCGTCTAGCGCCCGGCAGAACAGACTGCGATGATCACGATTATTGGTTTGGGGCCCGGCTCAATCGACCACCTGACGCGCAAAGCCTGGAAGGCGCTGCAAGGCGCCGAAACGGTATACCTGCGCACCGCGCGTCATCCCTGCGTCTCCCAGTTGCCGGCCAGCGTCAACTGCCGCAGCTTCGACGAGGTTTATCAGACCTTCGAGCGCTTTGAAGATGTATATGCGGAAATCGCCGAGCGCATTCTGGACGCCGCCAGGCGCGACGGACAAGTCGTCTACGCGGTCCCGGGCGATCCGCTGGTCGGTGAGGCCAGCGTAGCGCGCATCATGGAACAGGCGCGCGCGGAAGCGCTTGACGTGGATATCATTCATGGCCTCAGCTTCATCGAGCCCTGCCTGTCGCTGATCAACCACGATGCCCTGGACGGCTTGCAGATTCTGGACGCGCTAAGCGTGGCCGAGCAGCACCATCCGCCGATCAATCCGACCCTGCCGGCGTTGCTGGCGCAGGTTTACAGCCGCGATGTCGCCTCCAGCCTCAAGCTGACGCTGATGAATCAGTACCCCGACGAATTTCAGGTCACGCTCATTCACAGCGCGGGCGCGGCCGAGGCCAGCGTCGAATCGCTCCGGCTTTTTGAGATCGACCGCAGCACCCGGATTGGCGTCGCCACCTCGCTGTACCTGCCGGCGCTGGGTGAGCTTAGCAGCTTTGAAGCCCTGCAAAACATCATCGCCCACTTGCGCGCTCCCGAAGGCTGCCCCTGGGATCGCGAGCAGACGCATCAATCGCTGCGACCTTTTCTCATTGAAGAGGCCTATGAGGTCCTGGATACCTTGGACGCGGACGATCCGGAGGCGCTTTGCCAGGAGCTCGGCGATCTGTTGCTGCAGATATTGTTGCACACCCAGATCGCCATTGATGACGGCGAGTTTACAATGTCGGACGTGCTGCAACATCTGAACGAAAAGATGCTGCGCCGTCACCCGCATGTTTTTGGTGATGTGGCGCCGACCAGCGATCTGGCGCAGCTGTCGCGCATCTGGAACGAGGTCAAGGCGGCCGAAAAAGCGGAGGCCGATCAGCCAGCCGACTCGCTGCTTGACGGAGTCGTCAAGTCCGCGCCGGCGCTGTTTGTGGCGCAGCGGTATTCCGCCCGCGCCGCCAAGGTCGGCTTTGACTGGCCCGATATCGCCGGCGTCGAAGCCAAATTCCAAGAGGAATTGGCGGAGGTGCTGGCGGCCGAAAGCACGGACGAGCGCGTCAAAGAGCTGGGCGACCTGCTCTTCGTCACGGTGAATTGGCTGCGCTGGCTGGGCATTGACGATCCCGAAAGCCTGCTGCGCAGCATCAACGCCAAGTTCTATCGCCGCTTCAAGCATGTGGAAGCGCAGGCTGCGCAAGCGGGTAAACCACTGGGAGACTTCTCGCTGGATGAACTCGATCGCTGGTGGCAGGACGCCAAACGCGCTGGCTTGTGATGGATCAAGCGGACGGTTTGCTGGAGGGCCGCCTATCGGCGCAAGCTGCGATTGAGTCAGGTTGGCGTGATGTTCATCAGCTGCTGATAGATAGTCAAAAACGCTACGACCGGCGGCTTGGCGCCTTGCTGCGCCAGGCCGAGGCTGCCAGCATTCCAGTCTCCTTTGTCACAGTCGACGTCATTCAGCAGCGCGCGAGCGGCAACACGCATGGCGGCGTCCTGGCCGCAGTCGGCGAGCGCAGATTCTGCGTGCTGACGGACCTGTTGCCCGCGGATCGCGCAGCCTTCATCGTTATGTTGGACGGCATTGAGGACCCGTACAACTTCGCCGGCGCGGTCCGCTGTCTGTACGCGGCCGGGGTGGACGGCGTCGTCCTTCGGCCGCGAAACTGGACCAGCGCAGGCGCAATAGTCGGCCGGGCCAGCGCCGGCGCCATCGAACGAGTGCCGCTGGCTATCGCTGATACCGCGGCGCAAGCGGCCGACATGTATCGCGCGCAGGGCCTGCAAATCGCGGTCGCCGCCAAGTCGGCGCGTTCCCGCTCACCCGATCAAGCGGATCTGACACGGCCGACATTTCTGCTCATCGGCGGCGAGCGGCGCGGTGTAACCCGCTCCATTGCGCAAGCTGCCGACCTGACCCTGGAGATTCCCTACGGGCGCGAATTCGGTCAGTCCCTGGGCACTGTGGCTGCCACGGCCATCATCGCCTTTGAAGTCAAGCGCCAGCGCGATGCGGCTCCAGCGTAGGGCAAGAGGCGGGCGATTGCCTGTCGCGAAGTCGCAACCTCTGCTAGTATGCCTACTGATCTCAACTGCTGCTAGCACGGAACGGGAGACCCTTCATGAAGGCACTGATTCTCGCCGCGGGGCAGGGTACACGACTGCGTCCCGTCACCCTGACCATGCCCAAGTCTCTGGTGCCGGTCGCCAATCGCTGGCTGATCAACTATGCGTTGGATGCCCTGAAGAAGGCGGGACTGACAGACATCGGCATCGTGGTCAACAGTTTGGATTCGCCCATCGTCGCCAACTTGAAAGACGGGCGGGCCGTCGGCGTCAGAATCGAATACATCGTTCAGGATGAGCAGCTCGGTCTGGCCCACGCGACCGGGCTCTGTCGCGATTTCGTCGGCGATGAACCCTTCACCGTCTTTCTCGGCGACAACATCTTTCAGGACAAGATGACCGGTCTCTTGACCGCATTCGCCGACTCAAATGATGAAGCCGCCGTCGTTCTGGCCTCGGTGCCTGACCCGTCGCGCTTCGGCATCGCGGAAATCGCCAACGGCCGCATCGTCCGCGTGATTGAAAAGCCGCAGGACCCGCCTTCAAACCTGGCCATCGCCGGCGTTTATCTCTTCCGCAAGTCGATTTTTGACGCCATCGGACGCATCAAGCCATCCGGCCGCAACGAATTGGAGATCACCGACGCCATTCAAGTCTTGATCAATGACGGGCTGCCCGTGACCTCCTACGAGCTAAGCGGCTGGTGGATTGACGCCGGCAAACCTGACGCCATCATCATGGCGAATCAGCTAGTGCTTGAAGAACTGCCCTATACGCCGGCGCCCGAAGGCAGCGAGCAGATCGAAGGGCAAAGCGAAATCTCGCATCGTGTCTTGATCGGGCGGGGCAGTCGCATCATCGACAGCGTGATTCGCGGACCGGTCATCATTGGCAAGAACACCCTCATTCGCAACAGCTACGTTGGACCCTATACGTCTATTGGCGACAACGTGGTGGTGGACGGCAGCGAAATCGAAGCCAGCATCGTCATGAAAGATTGTGAGATCCGCAATATCCTAGGGCGGATCGACCGCAGCCTGCTGGCCGACAATGCCCGCGTTACTTCCGCCGCGCACGTGCCCGACGCGCACCGCTTTGTGCTGGCCGAAAACAGTTACGTGCAATTCTAGCCCTCAACCGAGCGATCGTGGCGGCAGCAGATGCCGCCGGCGCAGGAAGGTCTCGTCCGGCCCTTCCCAGGCGAAACGGCGCAGATCAACCCGGCCGCTGCTATCAAATTCGACGCCCTCCATCTCCAGCAAGCGCCGCTGCTCGCCGGCCTGCGCGCTGCCCGCGGGAAAGCTAATCGTGCCGCGGCTATTGATAACTCGGTGCCAGGGAATCGACTCGCCTCGTGGTGTCTTGCGCAGCGCCGTTCCCACCCAGCGCGGCGCCAGTCGCTTCATGCGCGCCGGTTCCATGTCCGCATCCGGCGGTATCATCGAGGCGATCTGCCCATAACTGCTGACCGCACCGGCCGGGATCTCCCGCACGATTTCCCAGACTGACTCGAAGAATGTCTTGGCATTGGGCGGATTAAACATTTGCAGTCCATAATTGAGGCTGTGAGCAATTCGGGGCGGCGGAGTCAACGCTCTGCCGCCTGAAATACGGGAGAATGCTATGCGCTTGATCGGGCTGACGATTGCAGCCATCAACATGAAAAAAATGGTGCGCTTCTATAATGCCGTCTTCGACGCCGGGCTCAAGGAGACGGTGCATATCGGCGATCAGCAATTCTACGGCGGGGCGCTCGCCGGACTGGAAGTCGTGCTCTGTCCCAATTCCATTGCTGGTGTGGTCGCCGAGCAGAATCGTCAGCAATTTCGCTTTGAAGTCGGCGACATCGAGAGGGTGATGGAGAAGGGCCTGGCGAATCATGGCAGCGAGATCAACCCGGTCGACGAATACAAGGGCGCCAAGGTCGCGTCCATGGCCGATCCCGATGGCAATACGATTGAGTTTGTCGAACAGTTGTCATAGCGCAGCGCGTATACTGCGTGTCAATTCCGCCGGCGTCGGCGCATAATTGCCCAGATGGCGCACGACGATTCCGCTGGCGTGATTGGCCAGCGCGACGGCATCAGCGGCCGACAGCCCGCCCGTCAAAGCCAGCGTGGTGGTGGCAATGGCGGTGTCGCCAGCGCCAACCGTGTCGAATACATCGCTGACGCTTGGCGCGCGGCAGTGTCTACTCACGCCGTCGCAAGCAACGGTCGCGCCGCGACCCCCGCGGGTGATAATAGCCGCCCGCTCGATTCTCAGGGAGCTGGCCAGTTCCTGCGCCGCGCAGCTGAAATCCTCATCGGTGGTCAGCTCGCGATTGAGATAGCGTTGCGCATCATCCGCATTGCACTTGATCACATCCAGCCTGCCAAAGGCGCCAAATTTGCCTTGAACATCGGCCGTGATCAAGACACCCGATCGCTGACAAAGCTCGCGAATCTCCTTCACCAGCGCCGCCGTCAGCAACCCGCCGTGATAGTGGGAAAGCAGCACGGCGTCAACTTTCTCAATCCGACGCTCGGCGAACGCCACGATCTGCGCCTCCGTCGCTTCGTCAATGGCGCGGCGCGTCAAGGTGTCGATGCGCGTCACCTGCTGCGGAAAGCGCAAACCCATCTGCGCCAGAATCCGCGTCTTGACCGTTGTCGGGCGATCGGCGCAGCGGATTAGCCCGCTGGCGTCAATCCCCTGGTCTTCCAGGATGTTGGCGAGGCGCGTTCCGGCGTCATCCTCTCCGATCACGCCCACCTGAATAGCGCGGCTGCCAAAGGAAACGATGTTCGCGGCGGGATTGGCTGAGCCGCCGGCGATATAGCGCTTGGACTCCAGCTCAAGCACAGGCACCGGGGCTTCCCGGCTCATGCGCGTCGGCTTGCCGGTGATGTATTCATCCAGCATGACATCGCCGATGACCAAAACCGTCTTGCCCGCCAATCCAGCGACTCTCGACATAATCTGATCAGGCATGCTCACTCTTCCAATCGGCTGACGCAGTCCAGTTTACAATAAACTCCCAGTTTCGATAAAGGCAGCTATGCGACACGGCGTCGCGCCTGCCGCCGCACAGCCATTACGAAGCGCGGCAAACGCAGCATGCGCCGCCAGCGCCAAGGCTGTCTCAGCAAGCGATAGAGCCACTCCAGACCGCGGTCTTGCATCCACTGCGGCGCGCGCGGTATCACGCCGGCAATGAAGTCAAGCGAGCCGCCGACCCCCATCGCCATCGATACCTGCAAGCGCGGCAGGTTGCGCGCGATCCACTTGTCTTGCTCGGGCGCGCCGTAGGCTACGAAGAGAATGTCCGCGGCGCTTTCATTAATCAAGTCGACGATACGGTCTTCTTCGCCCGCCGCGGGACTGCCGCTGTGGGCGCCGGCGACGATCAAACCGGGAAAGCGTTCCTGCAGAATCGCAGCGACTCTGTCGGCCACGCCGGGCGCTGCGCCCAGGAGAAATAGTCTCCAGCCACGTTCGGCGGCATGTAGCGCGATATAAGGAACGCCATCTGAACCCGTGACCCGTTCCGGCAGCGGCGCGCCCAGGTAGCGGCTCGCCCAAAGCAGACCCACGCCATCCGGCACGCAGATGGCCGCGCGCTGCAGAATGGCAAAGAAAATTGGATCGTGTTGCGCGATCATGATGAATTCCGGGTTGACTGTGCAGACATGCCGGGTGTTGCCGCCGCCAATCCAGCTGTCAATCTGATGCAGCCAGCTCTCATACGTGATCGCGTCAACCGGCACATCGAGGATTCGCAGTCGCGGATCCTGCTCGATCGTCGGCGGGCTGGCGTGATAATCTGTACCGGCCGAGGGTTGCATGTCCAGGACGTGTCGCGCGGCTTTCAGGACCTGCTCGACCGTCACCAGCTTCATGCAGGTGCGCGCCGCGCATCCCTCGCGCGCGCCGACCGAATGCCCGATATAACTGCAGGGGCTGCATTCCACTTCGCTGCGCAATACGACTGATCTGGCGTTCCCCGCCCAGGGCTTCCAGGCGTCCGCATTGCTGGGGCCAAATATGCTGATCACCGGCGTGCCCGTGGCGGCGGCGATATGCATCACACCGCTATCCGCGCCGACAAACAAGTCTGCCCCTGCGATTACATCCGCCAATTGCGGCAGGCTGGTCCGGCCCGCCAGATCTATGGTGTTAGCGCCTGCAAGTTCTTCTGCGATGCCTGACCCATCTTCCAGCGTACCGACCAGCACAATCTCGGCATCGTGGCTCTTGCGGAGCTGTTGAGCTACCTCCGCGAATCTCTCCGCCGGCCAGCGCCGAGCCTTGCTGTAGCCTCCGCTGCCGGTGTGCAAGACAACTCTCGGCCTGTTTCTGGCTGATACCGATTCGCTGTCCAGGGGCTCGCGCCTGACCTGCGCCGGACGTGGCGCTCGGCTAGCGCCTAGCAGGCTCGCCAACTCCAGCCAGTACTGCGCCTGATGCATTGCGCCGAATCCGCCATCGTCAAAGGAGTCGGTCAGGAAGCCGACGTTCTGATTCCGCAAGCCGACGATGCGCTCCGCGCCACAGCATTTGGCGATCAGCCAGAACTTGAATACGCCGGCTCGCAGCGTGAAGTGGTGAAAGAAAACCACCGTATCGTATTGGCGCCGTCTGAGACCGAAGACCGCCCGCAGATTCGCCGCAGCGTAAAACGAGCGCCCACTGCCGGCGCCGCGAACTAGCGGAATCGCCATGTCGACCAAACCCGTGGGCACGACCGGCAATGCATGCGCAGATGCCAGGAGGTCAATCGTGGCGCGCGGATAAGCGTCGCGCAAAGCCGCGATTGCGGCTGTGGTCAGCACCAGGTCGCCTATATCCGCCAATTGCACCAGAAGCAGGCGTGGTGGACTCGCTTCAGAATTCACACTGCCATTCTATCAGATTGCGGGCGCCCCGATTCAAACCAGCGCTTCAAAGGCTGTCATCACTTGCTCCGCCGCGCCTGCCCATGTGAAGCGCCCGGCGCGTTGACGTCCCCGCTGAATCAATTCTCTCCTCAAGGTCACGTCAGTGCTGCAGCGGCTCATAGCCTCGGCGATCTCCTCCACCTTGAGTGGATCAACCAGTAACCCGGCGTCCGCGACAATTTCTCCCAGGCTGGAAGTTTTGCTGGCGATGACCGGCGCGCCGGCATGCATCGCCTCGACGGCGGGGAAGCCGAAACCTTCATACAAACTGGGGAACACCAAGGCGATCGACCCGCGCAGCAGGCTCGCCTTGTCGGCTTCGTCGACATATCCGATGACTCGAACAGTGCGCGCTGCCTCCAGCCAGCTGTCTTCAAAGCGCCAACCCTTGCTCCCCGCCAGTACCAGCGCCGTCTCGCCGTCATCTTGCTCCTGCTGCCACCGCGCGAAAGCCTGTACCAGCCGCATGATGTTCTTGCGCGGCTGCAAGGTGCCGACAAAGAGAAAATAGCGCTCTGGCAGCTCATACCTGGCGCGCGCGGCGGCGACCTCGGCGGCCGTGGCTTTTAGTTGGTCGCCATCAACGCCTGGGTGCACGACGCGGATCTTGTCTGGACTGGTCCCGTAGAAGCGGCGCAGGTCACTGGCCGTAGCGTCGCTGTCTGCCAGAACGATATCGGCGCGCGACTGACTGTAGCGAGTGGTCGCGTCCAAATAGGCCCGTTGCAGCGGTGGATGCGCGGCCGGGAAGTGCTTAAAGCCCAGATCGTGTACCGTGGCCATGGCGCGCCCGGGAAAAATCGCCGGCAGCGTATGGGCCGGCACGAAAGTTATATCCGGCCGCGATTTCCAGAGCGCTGCCGCGAATCGTAGATGCGTCCAGAGGCGCGGCAGTGGAATGACGACCTGTTCAGCCTGCGGCAGATCAGCGAAAAGGCCGGCAGGCGGATTGTCGCGCAGGTAGAGCGAAATGCGATGGGATTGCCCGAGATCTTCATTGGCGGCGCACAAGGCCTGGATCAAGCGTAGCGAATAATACTCTGTGCCGGTCGGTTGTAGCGGTGTGCTGCGGCTGGCGTCAATCGCGATGCGCAAGGGCCTGTCGCCTGTCATCTTGGTCTGATGCCGGTCGCCAGTTAGAGCCCAATGATGTGGTCGCCATCACTGCTGTTGTATACATGACGCGTATCCACGATGACGCAGCTGTGCGCCGCGATCTCTTGCCAATCAAAGGCGGAATGATCGGTGACGACAACCACGCAGTCCGCGCTCTGCAGCAAAGTCGCGCTGTAGTCAGCGCCGCATAGTCGAGTCTCGGGGTCCAGGCGCAGCTCCGGCACATAAGGGTCGCAATAGGCGACGTCCGCGCCTCGCTGCCGCAGCAAGCCGATGATATCGAGCGCCGGACTTTCGCGGACGTCATCCACATCGCGTTTGTAGGCCGCGCCCAGGATAAGCACCTGCGAGCCGCGAACCGATTTCTCCCGGTCGTTGAGCGCCTGCGTGATCTTATCAAGCACATAGAGCGGCATCGACGCATTGACTTCGCTCGCCAATTCGATAAAGCGCGCGTTGTAATCCAGCGTCCGCAGCTTCCAGCTCAAGTAGTGAGGATCGACCGGGATGCAATGACCGCCCAAACCCGGCCCGGGATAAAAGGCCATGTAACCGAAGGGTTTGGTGGCGGCGGCGTTGATCACTTCCCAGACGTCAATATCCAGCTTGTCGCACATCAGCGCCATCTCGTTGACCATGCCGATGTTTACCGCGCGAAAGGTATTCTCCAGCAGCTTCACCATTTCGGCCGCCGTCGGCGAACTGATGGCGATGATGGTGTCCACCGCGGCCCGGTAAAGCGCCTGCGCCACTTCCGTACAATTCTCCGTTATGCCGCCGACCACTTTGGGCGTATTGCGAACGGAGAATTGTCGATTGCCCGGATCGATCCGCTCGGGTGAATAAGCCACGAAGACTTCTTCGCCGACCTCGAGTTGATCTCGCGTAATCTCCGGCAAAATGAGCTCTTCGGTTGTGCCGGGATAGGTCGTGCTTTCCAATACGATTAGCATGCCCGGCCGGCATATCTCGGCGATGGAGAGCGCGGCCTGGTTAATATACGACATGTCGGGATCGCGCGTTTTGCGCAGCGGCGTAGGCACGCAGATGCTGATGGCGTCGGCCACGCGCAGGTCGGCGTAATCGCAGGTGGCGCTGAGCATGCCGGCGTCCACGAGACGGCGCACGCTTTCCGCCGGAACATCATCAATATAGCTGCCGCCGGCGTTCAGCGTCCGCACCTTGTTTTCGTCCACATCCACACCCAGCACCCGGAAACCCGCGCCGGCGAACTCGACCGCCAGTGGCAAACCCACATATCCGAGGCCGGCTACCGCCACGATGGCATTGCGGTCTGCAATCTTGCCCAGCAATACTTGTCTGTGGTTCATGGCCGTCCTGTAGGGCTGTCGGGGCACTATTTAATTATAGTACGGCGTTGCCCTTGGCTATGCGTAGAAAGCGCGCAGATCCACAGCCATATCTACACGCGTGAGGCGCTGGATGCTTTTGGCTTGCAGGCGCCAATGGCAGGGCAGGGTCTCGCGCTGATGCAGCGAGACCCGGCCACAGCTTATACAGCGATTTCGCGCTGTTCATAACGATAAAGCGCGGCCAGTAGCATGGCCGCTGACAAGCCAACGAATCCGGCGATATGCGGCCAGATGAAGCCCTGGGACAAGATCTCGCCGGTATTGTAATAGGTCAGGAAGGAAACAGCGCCAACGGACTCCGCCACCGTGCCATCAGCGGCCGCGCCGATCGTCTGCAGCATGTAGCTGATGATGACGAAGGCGGTCACAATGCCGAGCGCGACCGTCCGCCGGCGCGCGAGCACGGCAATGAGCATAGTCGCCGCCATGACGAACACCATCAGCGGGATGAGATAGAAAGTGACTTCCGCCAAGGCAGCCACATTCAGTTCGACCCCTCCCAATACGACGCCGACGTGCAAGCCCAGATAAATCAGCACGACCACGCCAACGATGCTTACTGCATAAGCCAGGAACTTCTCAACCATGACCTGCGCGCGTGAGATCGGCAGGCTCAAGAGCAGATCGCTGGTGCCATTGTCTTCTTCGTTGGCGCTGATGCGCATGCCCATGACGACCGGGTAGACGGCGAATATCAGGGCTGACTTGCCGAAGAAACCAATGACGACGAAGCCTTCGTTGGTTGTGAAAATCGCCAGGTCATCGCCGATGCCGACCATTGCCAGGATCACCGGCGGAAAGCTCTCCAGCAGCGTTGCCATCGACTGCATATCGAATAGCGGCACCATCAGCACGACCAGCAGCGCCATCGCCGCCAATCCTACGCCCCAATAGACCATTTGCTTCCACGTTTGCTTTAGTGTTTCGATGAATACGGAACCAGTCATCGCGGGCCTCCTATATGCCGATATCGCGGCTGACGAACATTTTCAGGGACAAGCCGAAGCCGATCAGTACGGCGAGCAGCAGGACGATTGTATTCGCCGGGTCATATGTACCCAGCACAAATGCTTCGCCATGCACATAACTGAAGTAAGACAGGCTCTCCATCAGGTCGGCGGCTACGCCACCAGCGGCCGCGCCGATCGCGTTGAACACGTAACTGACGATGACGAAGGCGGCGGCCAAGCCAATAGCCAGCGCGCGCCGGCGCATCACTGCAGCCAGCAGGCTCGTCACCGTCATCACCAGCAGCATGCTCGGGTACAGATTCAGAATGCTGGCGAAAATGACATCGCTCGGCGCCTCAATATTCATGCCGATCATACCGCCGACCGTGATTGCCGCGGTCACGAGGATGATCGCCAGGCCGATCAGCGCATAGCCGATCCAGCGCTCCAACAGGTACGCAGCGCGCGAAATCGGCAGCGATAAAATCACATCCATTACACCCGACTGCTCGTCGTTGGCCGTGATGTTCAAGCCGGCCAGCACGGAGAATACTGACAAGAATATCGCAGCTTCCGAAACGAAAACCGACACGATCCAGCCCTCCGATGTCGTTAACAGCGCGACATCGCTGGCGCCGAAAGCTTGCAGCACGGCGGGCGGCATGGAACTTAACAGCTCGGCGTAACCCGAGATGATATCCGGGCTGGAGGCAATGAAGTCGATATAGAGCCCCAAGGCGCCAAGCCCCAGGCCCCAATAGAGAATCTGCTTCCAAGTCGTGCGCAGAGTGTTGCCGATTACAATGCCGCTCATTAGCTCTTCTCCTTGTCGCCGCTGTAATAGGCCAGGAAGATTTCTTCCAGCGTCGGCTCTTCCACGTGCAGTGATTCAACATAACCGCTGCTAATCGCCCGCAGCAGCGGATCAAAATCGCCGATCAAGCGCATCCGTACTCGACTGCCGTTGGCGCTGACGTCTGTGATAGTAGGCATGTCCTCCAGCGTTTGCTGCAGTCCGGCGGGAAGGGCATTGCGGAAGTCCACATCGACCCAGTTGAATTCGACATTGGTGATATTCGATACCGATTCCACCGCTTTTAGCTCGCCATCGCGCAATATGCCCACACGATCACATATCGCCTGTACTTCGCTGAGAACGTGCGACGACAGAAACACGGTTTTGCCTTTGTCGCGGTACTCGTCCATCATGCCGTGAAAGGTCTGCTGCACCAACGGGTCCAGCCCGCCGGTCGGCTCGTCCAGGATCAGCAGCTCGGGCGAATGCATCATGGCGATGATCAGCCCCAGCTTGCGTTTATTGCCGGACGACAGGTCGCGCACTTTTTTGCTCGTATCAAAGTCGAGGCGCTCGGCCAATTCGCCGGCGTGTTTCACGATGCCGCGCGTGTCGCCGCGCACACTGGCGACATAATGGATGATCTGCTCGCCCGTGCGGCCCTCCCACAAGCTCAGCTCCGCGGGGAAAAAGCCAATGCGGCGGTGAATCTCCACGCTGTCCGCGCGAACATCCAGGCCGAAGATCGTGGCGCCGCCCTGGCTGGGTCGGATCAGATCCAGCAGCAAACGGATCGTTGTCGTCTTGCCAGCGCCGTTCGGCCCCAGATAACCGAATATCTCGCCCCGGTTGACGCTCAGATCCAGGTTGCTTAGCGCTACAGTCTGCTTGGAACCAGAGCCATAGGTTTTCGATAGTCCCCTCATTTCAATGATGGAACCGGACGCCATTGTTGTTTGCCTTTCGTTGAGGTTTACGGTTGCTGTCGCGCCCAAGTCCCGCGGGCAACCTGCATTTATTATAGTCCGCGCTGAAATTCCTGGTCAAGAAGAATCGGGCAGCCCCTGATGTTGTGGGGGTTGAATGTTGGGCCGCTGAGGCCGAGACCGCGATATACGCCCCAATCTCTGGCGAGTCGGACGAATAGGCGCTGTGCAGCTGAAATGACAGTCCTGCGCGGCGAGCGATGATTTAGCTGCTATCCGCTGTAATGGCTTCGGCGCCGCCGAGATAAGGACGCAGGACCTCGGGAATCTCGATGCTGCCATCGGCCCGCTGGTAATTCTCCATGATGGCGATCATGACGCGGGGCGTGGCCAGACCGCTGCCGTTCAGCGTATGCAGGTAACTCGACTTGCGCGTGCCAGCGGGGTAGTAGCGCAGCATGGCGCGCCGCGCCTGGAAGGTCTCCGTGTTGCTGCACGAGCTGACCTCGAGCCATTCTTGGCAGCCCGGCGACCACATCTCAATATCGTATTTCTTGCTGGCGCTGAAGCCCAGATCGCCGGTCACGATTTCCAGCCTGCGGTAGGGAATCTCCAGCTGGGCGCAGATCGCTTCCGCTTGTTCGGTCATCATCTCGAGTTCGTCGTAGCTGGTTTCCGGCGTGGTGAATTTGATCATCTCCACCTTTTCGAATTGATGCACGCGCTTGATGCCGCGCACATCACGGCCGGCGCTGGCTTTCTCGCTGCGGAAACAAGGCGTATGCGCCGCGTAGCGCAGCGGCAACTCGGCTTCTTCCAGGATCTCGTCCCTGTGCAAATTGACAATGGCGACCTCAGAGGTCGGGATCAAGAACTTGTCTTCGTCCGCTAGCCCGTAGACCGTGTCCTGAAACTTGGGAAATTGCGCCGAGCCGACGAGCATGTCACTGTGCACGATGTAGGGCGTATACAACTCGGTGTAACCATTTGCTCGCGCTGTATCGAGAAAGAAGCTGATCAGCGCGCGCTGAAGCCGGGCGCCCCAGCCCGCCAGCACGTAATAGCGGCTGCCCGAAAGTTTGACGCCGCGCTCGAAGTCGATGATGCCCAGCGCCGGAGCCAGCTCCCAATGCGGTTTCGGCTCAAAATCGAACTCGCGAAAATCGCCGACCGGCTGGTGCGCCACATTGGCGTCTTCGCTATCGGCCACGGGCACGCTTTGGTGGGGCAGGTTAGGCAGCCAGAGCATATGCTCCTTAAGTTCCCCTTCAAGCGACTCTATTTGACCGAAGCCTTCGCTAATTTCGTCACCCATCAGGCGCAGCTCGCGAATCAGCTCGTCGAACGCGCTTTTGAGATCGATTCCCTCGACCACAGAAACAGCCGCCGAACCGTCCATTATGCCGCTTGCTCGATCGAATTCCGCAACCCCAATCGCTCCACAAGCCGCCTGTGCCCTGGCCGCTTTTTCGTCCTCGGCCATTGCTCGGTTGCCACGCAGCTTGCCCATGGCGCGGTTCAGCTTGTTGCGCGCCGCCTGCGCGGTTTCAATCATTGTCCTTGTCTCACGCCGCTCTTTGTCCAAGATCACAATCTTGTCGATGCGCGCTGCAGCGCCCTCATCGTTCAGTTTGGCAATCTGTTCCTTGGCCCAATCCGGCTTCTGCCGAATCAGCGCAATATCAAGCATGGTAAGCCTCTCTCCTCGAGTATTCCGGTCAGCCTGGATTCAGCATTCTGCCATGCGCCGCGGGCTAGCAAGCCCTGGTAAGGCGGCGCATGGATCTAAGATTCGCTGCTGGGGGAGCTTGCATTGGACGATTCATAGCGGGCGCGCGCCCATTCCGGCGCGTCCTCCGGCAGGAGCTTGCGCAAATCCTGCCGGAAGCGGCGCCAGGCAATGAGCAAGCCAATCGCTACGCTGGCGATGACGAGGGTGTCAAATATTTCGGGTGTCATAAATTCCAGGAACACTTGGTATTTGCCTCTAACGATAGCGCGCCAGGATTTGCTCTGCGTAAAACGCCGGCCAGTCCCCGGCCGGGTCTTCTTTGCGCTGCAGCTGGTCCAACTCGACCAGAAGCACGACGAGCTCTGTCTTGGTAAGCGCAGTGCCCAGCAAATCGTTAAGCCGTTCTTGCAAGTATTCGGCGTACCATATCGGCCAATCGGGATCGTCGCCGTCTGTTTCGATATAGGCTTGATGGTGCGCCGGGCCCGATTCCCTGAGGAGTTCCAGCAGCGTTGCTATATAGTCATCCACTACGGACGTCCCTATTCATTGCGTAATTTGCAACTTGCTCAATGACTTCCAGAATCCGGCCCAATCGACCGGCGCAAGTTGTTCGTCCACGCGATACAAGCGCTCATCGGTCATGACATACAATTCGCCCTCAAACGCTCGGCGTAGATTTTGCAGCTGCGGCAGCGCGCCATCGAGGGCATTGGTCATGCGAAATTCGACGCCCACTTTAGCAGCCGGCAGGCACAGCGCCAACTTGCGCTTGGACCCGTCCAGCCGAACATCAAGCTGAACCTCCTGCCGGCGCACCGCGGCATCGAGCATGAATTGGCCGCGCAGGTCAGATTCAGTTGGCGCCGGCGCGCGCAAATGTGGATACAGCAGCACATCGCGGATACTCACCCGGTCGGTCAGCAGCATGACCATCCGATCGACTCCGCTGCCGAATCCGCCGTTGGGCGGCATACCGTATCGCATGGCATTGAGATAATCCTCGTCCAGCGGCGTGGTCTCATCAGCTTCGTCGGGGTACAGCCGCTTCATCTCCACAAAACGATCCTGCTGATCGCGCGGGTCATTGAGCTCGGTGAAGGCGTTGCCCATCTCCATGCCGGCGATAAAAAACTCGAAGCGCTCGGTGTGGCTGTCGATGTAAAGACGTTCCTTTTCGTCGCTGATCGCGTCGCCGCCTTGAATACGTTTGGCGAAGGGAGACATATCGCGCGGGTAGTCCTTGATGATGGTCGGCTGCAGCAAGCGCGGCTCGACAAAGTTGCCCAGAAGATGCTCGACAATCATCCGCCCCCAAGTATCGGACGGGTCCAAACCGTCAGCCAGCCCGCGCCCTTGCAGATAGCGATAGAGCGACTCGCTACAAGGGTAATCCATGTAATCAAAGTCGAGCGTCTCGCGCGCGGCTTCGCGGATGCTAAGGCGCTTCCAGGGCGGTGTCAGGTCGATCAAATCGCCCTGATAGCTGATGCGGGCGGATCCGGTCACCTGTTCGGCGGTATAAGCGAACATGCGCTCGGTAATGTCCATGACGCCGGCGTAGTCAATATAGGCCTTATAAAACTCCAGCATGGTGAATTCGGTATTGTGTTTGTAGCTGACGCCTTCGTTGCGAAAGTCGCGGCCGATTTCATAGACGGCGTCGTATCCGCCGACCAGCAGCCGCTTCAGATACAACTCGAAGCTGATGCGCAAGTACAGATCCTGATGCAACTGATTGTGATGCGTGACGAAAGGACGGGCGGCGGCGCCACCATAAAGCGGCTGCAGGATCGGCGTCTCCACCTCCAGCATGCCCTCATTATCCAGGAAGTCGCGCAGCGCTTTAATCGTCCGCGCCCGCTTGACAAAAACATCCCGCACGGACTTATTGACCGCCAGGTCGGCGTAACGCTGCCGATAGCGCGATTCGACATCTTTGAACTCGCCGTATTCGATGACGCTGCCATCGTCGCGGCGCTGCTCTTTGACCACGGGCAGTGGCGTCAGCGTCTTGCTGATCAAGCGCAGCTGCCGGGCGGCCACGCTAATCTCGCCAGCGCGCGTCCGCGTCATGCTGCCGCTGGCCTGCACAAAGTCATCGACATCGATCAGCTTGCGCCGGACTTGCTCGTAAGTCGCTTCACCCAGCGCGTTCACGCGTAAGAACAGCTGCACGCGTCCGCTCTCGTCTTCTATATGCGCGAAGGAGACTTTGCCCTTGCTGTTCAGGCGGCGGATGCGGCCTACAACCGTCACCTCGATGGGTTCAGGAGCCACTGAACCGGCGCCTTCTGCAGTGGCGCTCGCTTCCTGTGCCAGAAAGGCCGCGACAGCATCGGCTATGCGATGGCTACGGTTCGCGCGCGCCGGATACAACTCGACGCCTTGACCTTGCAGTCGCTCAGCTTTTTCCAGCCGTTCAAGTTCCAGCTTTGTCGGTTGCCACATGTCGCGGCCCGTATCTTCACTCGGCTTCGGCTCTAAACGCTGGCAGGGCAAAGCTTGGGTCGCCAGCGCCTTTCCAGTAGCAGATTAGTATATATCGCGGCGGAATTACAGATGGAATCGACTGCCCTAAAGTCGCGAAAATCAGCGCTTGCAATTTCTGCGAATGCCCATACCCTAGAGCAGTTTGCAGTAAATGTTGCAGGTTTTGCGCCCGCATGCAAGAAACTGAGGACTCACAGCCTCCCAATCGCTGGCTCATTACGCTCCTGGTGGTATCACTGGCGCAGGCGCTCGGCACAGGCGGCATCTCTCTCGTTTATCCCTTCTTGCCTCTCTACGTTCAGACACTAAAAGACGCGCAATTCATCAGCCCGGAGCTGCTGGCCGGGATTGTGATTGCCGCGCCTCCTCTGGTAGCGACGATCTCGACTCCCTTCTGGGGCCGCCTGGCCGATCAATACGGCCGCAAGAAGATGGTCATGCGCGCGATGTTCGGCGCTTCGATAATACTGGCGCTGATGGGCTTTGCGCAGACGGCGTCGGCGCTGATCGCGCTGCGCGCCCTGCAAGGCCTGACCAGCGGCATCATCGCCGCCAATATGGCGCTGGTCGCCGGCGAAACACCGCGCGAACGCATTGGCTTTGCGCTGGGAACGCTGCAGGTGGGTTTGTTTAGTGGCGTCGCTGTAGGTCCCATCGTGGGCGGTGTGCTGGCGGAACGCTTTGGTTTTCAAGTTCCATTCTTGTTCACAGCCGTGATGCTGGTGCTGGCCGGGCTGCTGGTCACATTCGGGGTGCGCGAAACCTATACGCCGCCTGCCCGCAGTCGTCTGGACTTGAACCCCTTGAAGATGGCGCGCGCCTGGAAAGGCATCTTGCGCGCCCGCGGTGTCAAGACGGTTTATTCTTTGCGCTTTCTCAACGGATTCGCCCAGCGTTCTATTATGCCTATCGCGCCGCTGTTTGTATTGGCGCTGATGCCGACTGTCCTGGCGACCGGCGCAAGCAGCTATGCCGGCCTGGTGCTTACGGTCTCGTCGATCACGACGACTGCCGGTTCCCTGATACTGGGCTGGCTCAGCGACAAATGGGGTTATCGCAATATGCTCGTCGCTTCCGCGCTGATGGCGGTGGTCTTTTATTTGCCGCAAGCCTTGGTCAGCAGCATCGGTCAACTGCTGCTATTGCAGGCTCTGGCCGGCTTCTTCGCCGGTGGCGTCTTGTCAGCGCCCGCGGCCATGCTGGCCAAGTTCACCGACTTGGGCGACGAGGGCTCGGTCTTCGGCTTGGACGCGTCAGTTTCTTCCTTCGCCAACGGCATGGCGCCGCTCACGGCTTCAATTATCGCTGCGGTTTTTGGTTTGCGCGCCGTCTTTGCAGTCGTCGCGATCTATTATCTGAGCATTCTGGTCATCGGAGCCAACTTCCTGCCCAAGCCGAAGCGGAAACGCTCCCGGCTTCTGGCCGGCGCGCTAAGCGGCAGTAAGCTGTCTTTACGGGCGGCGAGATGAGGGCTCGACATTGTGGTAATCAGGGACGGAAATCGACTGATATGAACTTACTCACAAACCTTATGGGCTAGGTGTTCATGGCAAGAGTCCTGACAGTAAACCATCACTCGCTCTCTCGAGCGTTTTCTTTTCCCCACAGTTGGAAATTCACGCTAGGCGTATTGGTCATCGCGCAGATACTATCGGCAGTCGGCTTCTCAATGATCTTCCCCTTCTTGCCGCTGTATATCGAATCGCTGGGCAGCGCCGGCGGCCACAGTACCGAGCTGCTTGCCGGCCTGGTCATCTCAGTGCAAGGCATTACCATGATGATCGCTGCTCCCTTCTGGGGCGCGGTCGCCGACCGTTTCGGCCGCAAAAAGATGATTATGCGCGCGCTATTCGGCGGCGCGATCACCCTGGCGCTGATGGGTTTTGTGCAGAGCGCCGAACAGCTGATCCTGGTGCGCGCCATACAGGGGATTATCACCGGCACCGTGTCAGCCAACAACGCGCTGGTCGCGGCCGCCACACCCCGGCACCGGGTCGGCTTCGCGATGGGCACGCTGCAGGTGGGGCTATGGGCCGGCGTGGCAGTGGGTCCGCTTTTGGGCGGCGTCCTGGCCGACCTCTTCGGCTACAGCGTACCCTTCGTTGTCACCGCCGTTTTGCTGCTGGCGGGCGGCATGATTGTGATGCTGGGCGTCAATGAAGATTTCAGCGCCCCGCAGAGATGTGAGGACTTTCATGCCCGAGCGATATTCCGCGGCTGGAAATCGATAGTGCAGACTTCCGGTGTGGGCATGGTGCTGTTTTTGCGCTTCTTGTCCAGCCTGGCGCGTGTGATCATCGTGCCCATCGCGCCGCTGTTTGTGGTTTCCCTGATCGCGCGCGAGACCGACTCCAACAATACCTACGCCGGCCTGGTGATGGCGGTTTCGGCCGCGACATCCACCTTCGGGGCAGTGTACCTGGGCAACCTGGGCGATCGCATCAGCCATCGCAAAGTGCTCATCTACTGCGCAATTGCCGCGACGGCGCTTTACGTGCCGCAAGCATTCGTGGGCGATGTCTGGCAGCTCCTTTTCCTGCAAGGCCTCGCCGGGGTCGCCGCCGGCGGGTTGGTTGCCTCGCCCAGCGCCTTACTCTCGCGCTATACCGACAAGGACACGGCGGGCGCAGTCTACGGAATCGACAATTCGGTCGTGGCCAGTTCTAAAGCGGTTGCGCCCATCTTCGGCGCTTCGGTGGCGATACTGCTGGGTATGCGTGGCACATTTATCGCCGCTGCCCTGGTGTTTGCGCTGATTGCTCTTGCGGCCTGGCATTTGCTGCCGTCCGACGCGCTGGCGGCCACACCAAATCGGCGAGCTCGACCCGCAGGCGCGTAGCCAGCGCTGGCGACTGCAAGTTCGTCGCTTGCGGCGGCGCGTCTGACCGGTACAATGGGTGCATGCCACGTAAACGCGATCCACTGGAAAAAGTCGACAACTTGCCGGCGCGCCGCGCCAAGTACGCGCCCATCGCCGCGGCCCTGACGGAAGTCTACGGGACGCTGGACTGGTCGCGCAATCAAGATGGCATGGACGAGCTGATCAGCTGCATCCTCAGCCAGAGCACCAACGACACTAATCGTGACCGCGCCTTCGCCCGCCTCAAGGAGAGCTACCCGAATTGGGAGGCGGTTCGCTTTGCCGATCTGGCGGAGTTGACCGATGTGATTCGACCAGCCGGCCTGGCCAATCAGAAGGCGCCGCGGATCCAAAATGTCCTGGGTGTCATCTTCGACGAAGCCGGTGAATACAGCATCGACTTCCTGGATGATTTGTCGATCGATGAGGCCAAAGCCTGGCTGAACTCTTTGCGCGGCGTGGGACCCAAAACCGCGGCGATTGTCCTGTGCTTCGCCTACGGTCGGCCCGCCTTCCCGGTCGATACGCATATCTATCGCGTCAGCAAACGCATCGGCTTCCTGCCAGAAAAACTCTCCGCTAATGACGCGCATCCGGTCATGGAAGCCATCGCCCCGGCCAGCGACTATTATCAGTTTCACATCCAGTTGATTCAACACGGGCGCGATACCTGCCATGCGCGCAAGCCGGCCTGCGAGCGCTGCCCGATCAGCGACCACTGCGACTATTTTCTTGCTACGGAGAACATTGGCTGACCCAAAGTCAGCGCTAGCCGAGGGCCAATTGCCAGCACGAGAGACTCACGTATTCATTTCGCCTCATTTCGACGATGGCATTTTCAGCTGCGGCGGTACCGCTCACCGGCTGACCGCCGCCGGGCATGCCGTGACCATCATGACGATCATGGGCGGCCTGTACCAAGGCGAGCTGCCGGACACGCCCATCCTGGCGGACCTGCATCGGCGCTGGTCAGCCGGCGACAGCCCGCTGCGCAGCCGACAAATCGAAGACGAGAACGCCTCAAACTCAATCGGCGTCGATTTTATGCACGTTCCGTTGCCGGATTGCGTATATCGGCTGGCGAGCGATTTGGCGCTCTACCCGTCCGAGGAATCCTTGTTTGGCGAGGTTCATCCGGCGGATTACGCGCCACGCCTGCTGAAGGGCATTCAGATTCCCGAGTTGGAGACGGCCGCCCGCGTTTACCTGCCGCTAGGCGTGGGGCATCACGTCGATCATCAGATCGCCCGGGAATGGGGCATGACCCAAGTACGCGACATTCCCGATCGCGCGGCCTTGCGCTTTTATGCCGAGTTTCCCTATCTGAATGCCGATCATGCTACCGAGTTGGCGCTGCAAGAGTTCGGCCTGCCGCTTGAGCCGGCGGATGTGACGCTCAGTGAAGCCGATATTCGCGCCAAGGTCGCTGCCATCGCCTGCTATGAATCACAGATCAGCACTTTTTGGTCCAGCCTGGAGGCGATGGAGGCTGATGTGCGGCGCGCCTTCACCGATCCGCAGGCCGGCGGCTATGTTGAGCGCTACTGGAGAGTTTCGTCGTAAGCTCGCGGGCGCGTTAGAGTTCGCTGCAATCCCACATGAAGCCACATTTGGTACAGCGGACCTTGCAGGCCCGCTTGACGGTCTTGCTTGCGCAGGCTGGGCATACCGTGCTCAGGGTGTAATTGGTCAAGGGAGCGGGAGGGCGCTCGGCGAAACGCGGCCTCGTCGTCGGGGCTGCGGTCGCCGGCTTGGCTGGCCGATTTGATACGCGAGCGGGCATAACTGGCACCCTGACACACGATGAACTAGAAACGACGCTCAAGAGGCGACGGTGGGATTCGAACCCACGAATGAAGGTTTTGCAAACCTCTGCCTTACCACTTGGCCACGTCGCCGAAACGCCCGTATTATACTGCGTGGCAGCGCCAGTTCAAGGATGATTTAAGGCCCCGGCGTCCAGCCAAAGGGCAGGTCTTCATCCAGATTATCGTAGGGGCCGTCGCTATCTGTCTGGCCAGGCAGCAACTGATCCGCGGCGGTATCGGACTGCGCCGGCCCGCGCCGAATCAGCCTCCGCAGGTCGCGAGCATAGTAGACCTGTCGTGATTCGTCCCCGCCGGTGGCCAGCTGCGCCACGCCGCGCGCCAATACATCAATCGGCATCGGCGCGATCCTGTTCAAGAATGTCCAGGACAGCGGCGGCAGCACACCGAACAGCGACATCGCGCGATAGAATAGCGGTCGGCTGCGGCCGGACACATAGAGCAGTGGCGCCCGCACGATGGTCGCCCGCAAACCAAGCCGCTGCATATACCGTTCCGCGTCTCGCTTGGCCTGAATATATGCGCGGCTAATCCAGGGCGCGCTCGCGCCGCTGATCAGTATCATGCGTTCGACGCCATCGCTGACGCACATATTGGCGACGTTGCGCGCCGAGACGAAGTTCAGGCGACTGTGCGAAAGACCTTGAGCGGGGTCAGCGGACAAACTGCCGACCGTGTGAACCACCGCAGAATGGTTGCGCGCCTTGCCGCGCAGGCTGGCCGGGCTCCACACATCCGCCGTCGACCAACGCGTCTGCTGAGCCAGCGGGCCCAGCGTGTCTTCAACCTCCGGCCGCGCCAGCAAACTGACTTTGGCGCCCTCGGCCAACAGTGCGGAGGCGATATTATCGCCAAGGAAGGTACCGCCTCCCGTCACGAGTATGCCGCGTGAAAACCTGGCCATGGTTCAGCTTTTGTTCACTTTACCCAAGTATATTCGGGTTTGCGCTCAACGTTTACTGCCTGTATTCTCAGCAAACAGGACGCCAGCAGCCGACCGTTGACGGTAGCGGCGCGCCATGACCGCGCCGAGCACGACGCTTGCCATTCGACAATTTGCTGTATAATAGTTTGGTGGAATGAGGTTGCGGCCTCGTTCCGAAGAGTTGTCATTTCAAGACCACCGATGACTGGCGCTCTGAATTGTGTATACGCAGCGCGACATGAGTTGGTGGCAGTATAACGCGCACGCTCGGTTTCATCGAGGCAACGTGGAGGGCTCTGAGCGTGCGGCTGCGGCACATACTGCGCAGATTACGAGCGATCAATCGGCTCAATCCCGGACAATTGAGATTGGAATGGACTTTTCTGTAGCAAGTTCATTGACGGGAGCGTAATGACGCCCTGACCCAACCGTGGTTTTTTTGTGACCGGCGCTTTATGCTGACGAAAGCTTTGACAGTCAGCAGCCCCCGAGCTGTTTGAGAAACTCTGTAATATTGTAATAGTATGGCCGTAGCGTCGGAACTGCAGCTTGTTATTGCTGGGACTGTTGCGATGCCGGTGATCACCGCTCTGGACATCAATCAGCGCGACAAAGAGCGGGTCAAGCTCTACCTGGACGATGAGTTTGTCATGAGCTTGCCGCATCTAGTGGCAGCAAAGCTGTCGCTTGGTCAACGGCTCAGCCAGCTAGAGATTGAGGCGCTGGCGGATACCGGGGCGGAGCAGCGCGCTTTTGATCGGGCGGTGCGTTTTCTGTCTTACCGGCCGCGCAGCGCCGAAGAAGTCCGGCGCAATCTCGCCAAGCATAAGGTGGCTGATTCACTTATTGTGCCGGTGTTGGAGCGATTGGAGCGGCTTGGTTATTTGGATGACTTGGGTTTCGCTCGCTTCTGGCTGGAGAATCGCAATCGCTTCAAACCGATGGGGCCCAGGGCGCTGCGCTATGAGCTGCGAACCAAGGGCATTGCCGACGAAATCATTGAATCCGTGCTGGTGGACAATGAGGAAGATGAGGCAGCCTATCGCGCGGCCGCAGGGCGAGCGAATCGCATCAAACGAACGACTCGACAAGCATTCCGGCAAAGGCTAAACGGATTGCTACGTCGTCGCGGCTTCGAGTCGGAAACGATCAGAGATGTTGTTCTGCGCCTGGAACGGGAGTACGAAGAAACAGACTCGGACTACTTTCTGGACGATGCCGCGGAATAGTATCGGCGGATAAGCGCCGATTCAATCAGAGAAAGGAGTAGAGACGGATGTATCCTATGGATCCCGTCAATGGACTATGGACATTATTGGAATCGCAATTGCAGTTGTCGCCGCAATCGTTGGTATCGGCGCAGGCTACGCTTTTGGCAGCCGCCGCAGCGTCAATGCCTTACTGAAGAAACAGCAGGAAGAGGGCCAGAGCGCGCTGCTGAAGGCATCCGAAGATGCCAAAGAAGTACTGCAGACGGCCGAGGCGGAAAAGTCGAAAGTCATTGCCAAAGCCGAGAACGACGCGCGCCAGCGCATCAGCGAGGCCGACGCAAAAATTGCCCGCCGCCGCCGCGATCTGGACGACGAAGACGAGCGGGTTCGCCGTCGGCGCAACGAGCTCGACAAACGCGTGGAGCGCCTCGAGCAGCGCGATCAGCAGTTGAACAAGCGGCAGAGCCGACTCGACAAAAAGGAAAACGAACTCCACAAGTCGGAAGCGGTGATGATCGAAAAGCTTGAAGTCATTGCGCAGATGACTGTCGAGGAGGCGCGCCAGCAGCTGTTGGACTCGATCGAACTGGATGCGCGCAACGACATGGCCCGGATCATTCGTCAGGTCGAGGCGGAAGCGCGCGAAACCGCCGATGCGCGGGCGCGCAGCCTGATCGCCATGGCCATCCAGCGGCTGGCGTCGGAACAGGTCAACGAAATCTCCGTCAGCGTTGTGCATCTGCCCAGCGATGACATGAAAGGCCGCATTATCGGGCGTAACGGCCGCAATATCCGCTCCTTCGAATTGGCGACAGGCGTTGATGTGGTCGTCGATGACTCGCCCGAGTCCGTCACCATCAGCAGTTTCGATCCGATACGGCGCGAAGTCGCCAAACGCACGATGGCCAAGCTGGTCGTCGATGGTCGAATCCACCCGGCGCGCATAGAAAAACTGGTGGAAGACACCCGTGCCGAGGTCGAGCGGATCGTTCGTGAAGAGGGCGAGCGCGCTGCCTACGAGACCGGTATCCACGGCCTGCACGCCGAAGTGCTGAACCTGCTGGGCACGCTGAAATTCCGCACCAGCTTTGGGCAGAACCAGCATGCGCACGCCATCGAAACGGCGCATATCGCCGGCATGATCGCCATGGAGCTGGGCGCCGATGTCAACATCGCCAAAGCCGGCGGCCTGCTGCACGATATCGGCAAAGCGATTGACCACAATGTCGAAGGCACACACGCTCAAATCGGCGCCGAATTCGTCAAGCGGTACGGCGGTAAAGACGCGGTGGTCAACTGCATCGCCGCACACCACCACGAAGTCGAAAAAGAATGCGTGGAAGCCTTCATCGTGGAGGCGGCCGACGCCATTTCCGGCGCCCGCCCGGGCGCCCGGCGCGAGAGCCTCGATAACTACATCCGGCGCGTCAAGCAACTGGAAGAGATCGCCAACGGATTCGATGGCGTCGAGCAGAGCTATGCGCTGCAAGCTGGACGTGAGATTCGCATTATTGTGCGGCCCGAGGTTGTGGACGACTACTCCTCAATCCAGCTGGCGCGCGATATCGCCAAGCAAATCGAGGGCGATATGCAATATCCGGGCCAGATCAAGGTGCACGTCATCCGCGAGACTCGGCGGGTGGAATACGCGAAGTAGGTTGGGCTAGCACTGAATTTGCATTACTGTGGCCGGATCCAGGTCATATAGGAAGCGACAGCGCTCGCGCTGAGGATAAAGCAGGTACAGCTGCTCCGCGGAGCGCGTCATGCTGACATAAAAGAGTTTACGCTCTTACAGCTCGTCTTCCTCTTTTGTCTCTGAATTGGCGTCGATGAAGGGCATGACCTTGTCATCTAAGCCGAGAATGAAGACGACCGGAAACTCCAGGCCCTTGGCCGAGTGCATCGTCAAATATTTAACGTGATTCTCGAGGATGTCGAAATCCGCTTCCCGGAACCGCTTGATTGGTAGCGAAGCCGCCCGAAATTCTTGGTCGACATAGCGATACAAGCAGTTTGAACGCGCAAGGATGGCGATATCACCCGGACGGTAACTTCCATTGCGGCAGAGCCTGATGATTTCGTCTATCAAGTAGCGGTTGGACGCCTGCGGGCTGTGATACCTTGCCAAGACCGACTTGGGACCTCTGCGGTCGGTGCTAGTGGGCGGAATGAATTCGTCGGCATCCAGCGAATCATCGCGGCCCTCCGCAATAGGGCGCGCAGCCTCAAGGATCTGCCGCGTATTGCGGTAGTTCTTAGCCAGGACTCGCGTCCGGCCTTGAATGTTGACGCCGGCTTCTTTCCATGGAATGCCGCGATAATAGATGCTCTGCGCGGGGTCAGCCAGCAAGGTTAGCGTCCTGTCGAAATCATAGTTCTCGATTAACCGCGACGCCAGGTAAAGGTGGCTCGGGGGCAAGTCTTGCGCTTCGTCGATGATGATAGCGTCATACGTCGGCAGTGGCAGGCACTGCTGGAAAACGAGACGCGGCAAGTCTTTCTAAACGATTGATTTAACCGTTTCCAGTTGTTCGTCCGGTACGCCAAACAGACGGAGGATATTGAGCGGCACATGCTCGAAAGGCCGAGGTAAATTACGAGAGACCACCAAGCTGTCGAGTTCTATTGTGCGGTGATCGTCTATATCGCGCGTGAAGATTCGCCATTCGTCTTTTGGTTCGCTGCGAATGTAATTCACTGCGTCAATCATCTTGTGAGGGCCAGCGCGCCAGAGACGCAGGCTTCCCTTTTCCGTCCATTCCCACAGGACACGAAAGTTCTCATTGACACGCGAACGCATTATTTTGCGGTCGTGTACTTGCCTGTGCGGATGGGTATCCAGCCCGCGGTAGTATGGGTCTTGGCTTATGCGCTCTACCGTTTTCGAGATTCTACCTTTCATTGAGCGATCAAGTTGGTCCAAGTCTGATTTGAACTGGGCGGTCAAATACATATAGGCCATACGATTCTCTCAGTTCTCATCTATGCCAATACGATCATGGAGCCGTTCCAGTAAACGTGCCAATCATAGAAAAAGCCCCTGCCATCTGACGACAGGGGCTTGTCGTTTCTGCGTTGCTTGAACGAACTAGCTCGCGACGCGCAGCGTAACCTCAATCTGCATCATCTCGCCATCGCGCAGGACATCAAGCGTCACCTGATCGCCCGGCTTGTGGAAATAAATGCGATTGCGCAGATCGAGCTCCATGGTGACGTCTTCTCCCGCCACCGCCACGATTACATCGCCCACCCGGACGCCCGCCTTGTCGGCCGGCAAGCCCTCGATGACTTCGGCGACATAAGCGCCATGCGCGACGTCGCTGCCTTCAAAGTAGGCATTGTCCGGCTCCAGCTGCAGGTAACGAACACCCAGCGTGACTTGCTTCTCGTGCAGGCCCAGCCACTGCGAGCGGTCTTGCCCAACCGGCGCCTCCAGCCCGTAGAGCAACAGTGGCGCTATCGTCGCCGGCACATCGAATTCCAGCGTGCCATTTTGCCGCGCTACGGTCAGCACGATCTTGTCGCCGGAGAAGTAGTCCTTCGCTTCTTCAAGCGGGGCGCCGTTGGCGGCGGTGATGAAGTCGAAGCGGCGGATGCCGGCGGCGTACAACTCATGCGCGGGGTCAATCGCCAGTACTTCGATGAAACCGTCACCGTAGCCCAAGCCGATGCTATTGCTCACATAGGTATTGGCGTAATCCGCGCGCGGACGCGGATGGGGATGGCGATGCCGCGGCGGACTCTTGCGATGATCAACCACAACTGTCTTGATGACGAGCTCACGGTCGCCACGCATGACGACGAAGCTCAATACATCGCCTGCGCTGAGGTCGGAAACGGCGGCGTCAGCTTCACCGATATTGGTGACGGGGTCGCCGTCAATCGCCACAATATGATCATAGACTTGGAAGCCTGCGGTCGCGACATCGGAACCGGCCAGCGCGCCAACCACCAGCAACATGTCATCGCATTGGCCGACATACAAGCCGACGGAAGCCAGGTCCAGCGGGATTGCGTAAGTTGGATTCTCGAAGAGGTCTTCCGGACGCGCCATCAAGGTTAGATCTTGCTCCATGGCGTTGCCGTCACGGTCCAGGCTGAGCGTAACAGTCGTTCCCGGCTCGTGCTTCCAGACGACATCCCGGACGGTATCCACCAGGATAGCTTCGCCCTCAACCGCTGTGACGACATCGCCCGACTGCAACTCGGCAGCTTCGGCGGGCGTATTGGCGATCACGCCAGTCACCAGCAAACCTTCATCGACACCCCAATAACGAATGCCTATGAAGGGAATCTGCGTACTTTGTGTTTCCAGGTTGTCCTGCGCGAAGGCGACGGCCGAAACCATCAGCAGCGACAAGACGACAACGAGGCGAATGAGTTTGCTTATCATACCTATCATAGTGGGGCGCCCCCTTAAATCGGACTCAAATGCGAAACAGACATCACTTAAATCGTCACAGTGCAATGTTACTATTGCATACTCTATCCGATTTGGCGGCTGTCGTCAAATTGTTCCCGGCAAAGTCGCCAACTCACGTTGATGCGCCGCGTGCGCCGGCTGCGAATTCATGTGATTTTCGCCGACTGACGGAATGGCTTGAGCGCGATGCTGCAAGCCAACGCTTCACTGGCGTCCATCTTTATCACCGCCGAAGAGTCGCTTGCTGATGGCGCCGCCAAAGAGGGAGCTGGCAATCGTGTTATCAAGTTGCACGCGCTGCGAAGCGTGTTCGTCCCAGTCGCCTTTGTGCCGCCGATTGATCCAATGCTGATAATCATCGGAAGCCTCCATCAGGAAGGCTTCGATTGCGGTCTCGTCGTTCGCCGCCAGCCGCTCGCGCACATCCCGCAGCACATCCACAACATCGTCAATGGCGCGGCCGAGACGCTCGCGATTCGCCATCCATTCATCGCGCAGCCCGTCGGGATGGTGCGTGAACAGGTAGCGCGTCTGCACGCCGAAGGGTGAATTGGTGAGGCGTTTGGCATCGCCCCAGGCGCTGTGGCGGATTGCCGCCGCGTACGCCGCCACACTCAGCAGCTGCGGCATCTCTTCGGTGATGGCGGTCAAGCTGTCGTGCTCGGCCGGATCCAAAAATGCCGGCTTGCCACCCAGGATGACGGAGAAGTTGACCGCCAAATCGATGGCTTCTTTTATGCTCGTCACTGACGGCGTCAGATAGATCGTGCTCTCATGAAAGTAATCGTCGCTGGCGTGCTCGGGGCCCAGCTGATGCTCCAGCAGATAATCGGCGCTGACAACCGCGGTGAAGCCGATCCAGTGCTGCTCCGCGCTGAGCAGTTGGCCCGCCCATGTTTCGGAGGGCTGTTTGATGCCGGCGGTATCCAACAAGACGACTCCCTCGCGCAGGTCGGTGGCGATGACTTCGTAAGCCGCGTGCAGGTCTTCATAGGGCAGGTTCATGATGACCAGATCGGCCGACGCCACGGCCGAGTACGGCTTGCGCTCGACTTTGTCCAGCGCCTTCAGCTTGCGGGCCGGCTTCTCATAATCGTCGCGACTGTCGTATCCGATCAGCTCAAATTCGTGCTTGCCGCCCTTCGCGACATACGCCCGCAGTCGCAGCGCGATTGACATACCGAGCCGGTCCAGTCCAAGTATGGCTACCGTCAATTTCGCCATGAATGCTTCCTCAAGTCTTCTTTCAATGCGAGTCCCGCGTGGGAGCGAGATTCTCCCGTCTACTATATCGTAGATTGCCGCATTCAATCTATAGCAATGTATAAGGCGTTCAACTGGCGTTATCAGCGGCTTGCAGGCATTTAAGCAGCGCGTAACCCGGATGCTTCCGCATTTCGCTAGCCTCCGCCTGGTGATGTTCCACCAACCAAATCAGCTCCGAATCCGAGCCGCACTTGCGCAGGATCTCGCCGCCCCATTGTGGGTGGCGCCGGCGCACGATGAAGGGATTGCGCCAGGCGCCGGGCGATTCATCGCGGCTGAGTCGCTGGCTTAGCGCGGGGGCAAAAGATTGCATCAGCACAGCCAGCGTCTTCTGCCAGACGGCCAGCCGCCGGCGCGATTTGCCGACATCGTGCAGCAGCGCCGCCGCCCTTAATGCGCGTGGCGCGCTCGGCTGCGAATCCAGCACGGCGCGCAGCACATTCAGGCTGTGCAGCTGTTCCGAGCGCGACAGGGCGCTGAAGGCGGCGTATTCGCAACCGGTCAGGTGTTTCCGCGCCAGCGCCAAGTCAGGCGACATGGCGAAAGCCAGCAGGGCGCGCAGGCCTTGCGCCAGGCGACGGCTGATCTGTTTCATCCGACTAGAAGAGCAAGAAATTCAGCAGGACGCTCGTTGGCCGGCTGATGAACAACCCAAATGGGCTGAAACCACTCACCGGCAAGAACGAGATAAATATCAGCGCGATGAAGACGTAGTAGCTGGCCATCTGCCAATCGCGCCATTTGAAGGCCGGCCGCATCAGGAACTCGGCCAGCGGGCGAAGGCTGCGCTGGATGACCACCGGAATCTGCATGTGCGTCAGCCAGGCGCCCGGCAGCAAGCTCAGGACAATGTGCCAGCCGTCAATCGGGAAAAGCGGGATCATATTGAAGACGAAGAGCAGAATGTTCCAAAAGACCATCGCGTATAGCAGCGCCGCCGCCAGGAGGATCGGATCGACGATGAGATCGGGAGAGCGATAGGCGTAGAAGCCCTCGGCGCTGAGCCCAATGAGCCGGAGCAGAAGCCCGAAAACGACGGCCAGCGCCAGATTGGACAGAGGGCCGGCGGCGACCGCGGCCAAGAATCCCTTGCGCGGATCGCGCATGCGCTGCGGCGAGATTGGCGCGCTGCCCAGGATGCCGAAGCCGATGATGGCGAACATCAGCCAGCCTATCCAATTGATATGCACCAAGGGGTTCAGGGTCAGGCGGCCCTGCAATTTCGGTACTTCATCGCCCATCTTCCAGGCGACGAAATTGTGCGCGAATTCGTGCGCGGTCATGGCCACGCCCAAAACGATTAGATTGATGATAATGGTAATCGGATGCAAATTCAGCAACATGGTTTTGCTCGCGACTTTTCGCAGATACATCCTAAATATACCCGATTTTGTAGCCAAATAGAGGCATGTTTACGACTTCTTTACATTTGGCTGCAAGCGCCATCGCGAGCGCCGAGTAAAGGAGATTCGCGCCCAGCTTGGCGCGCGGACAGATGCAACAGCCGACATAGTTGCGGGCGCGCCCCGGATCACCGTCGCCTGTTGCGACTCCATGCGCCGATGTACAATATCAAGGTGGATGCGCTGGTATCAATCTGAACCGAGGACCATCTTGACGGCCAAACGAGTTCTGTTCTTGTTCTCCGATACCGGCGGCGGACACCGCTCCGCTTTCCAGGCGATTCGGGACGCATTGGAGATTCGCTATGGCGACGCCGTCACATTTGATGCGGTCGATGTGTTGCGCGAATGCCGTTGGCCCTTCAACAAGCAGCCGGAGCTGTATCCGCGCGTGGTCAATACCTCGAAATTGCTGTGGGCGCTGATGTACCACAGCTTCGATGGCAAACGCCGCGCGCGCCTTGCCCGTCAATTTATTTATCGCAATAATCGTCGAGCCCTGAGGCGCGTTGTCGCCGAGCATCCGGCTGATGTGGTGGTCTGCACCCATTCTGTCATCGCCAATCCGACCTTTCGCGCCTTTCTCACCCTGGAGGAGCGGCCGCCATTCTTAACCGTCGTCACCGACCTGGTCACTACGCCCTCCTTCTGGTATGACCCGCGCGTCGACCATTGCTTCGTACCGACGGAAACCGCGTATCGGCGCGGACTGCGGCTGGGCATGTCGCCTTCCCAGATGCAAATCACCGGATTGCCGGTGAATCCGCACTTCATCAATTCCATCACTTCCAAAGACGAAGCCCGGCAAAAATTCGGCTTTGAGGCTGACCTGCCAGCTGTGCTGATTGTCGCCGGCAGTGAAGGCATGGGCGGCATATCCAAGTTGGTGCCGGTTCTCGATGCGCAGCCGCTGGACGCCCAGCTGATCGTGATTTGCGGGCGCAACGCCGCGCTGAAGTCGCAGCTGGAAGGTCGCGAATGGAACAATGCGCATCAGGTCTTCGGTTACGTGACCAATTATGACGAGATGCCGCAAATCATGGCCGCCTCCGATGTCATTGTCACTAAAGCCGGACCGTCCACAATCAGCGAAGCCGCGATCGCCGGCCTGCCCATGATCATCAGCGACCGCATCCCGGGCCAGGAGACTGGCAATGTGCGGCTGGTGACGGAGAACGACGCCGGCATCTATGTGCCCAAGCCGGAAAAAGTCGCCGAGCTGATCGTCGATTGGCTGCGCGAGGGGCCGGAGCGGCTTCAGCAGCGCGCCGACAACGCCAAGCGAATCGCGCGCCCCGACGCGGTCTGGGAGATTGCTGACTCAGTTTGGGATTGGGCGAATCGCCCAAAGTTCGCCCGCCCCTACGCCTCCTGATTACTCCCTGGCGCTCTCGTTCAGCAGGCCCAGGTAAGTGGCCTCCGCGACCTTGATCACCTGGCCGTCGTTCAGCTGCAACTTCCAGGTGCCGGCGCTGCCTTCCAGCGCGAATAGGACGGCGCTGTTGTCTTCGGTATACATAATGGGACGCGCCAGAGCGTTCAAGGCGCTGCCGATTACCCGCTGTCTGGCATTCACAATGTCGGCCAGGACCAGCACCGTGCGCAACTCTTCATCGCTAGCGCGCAAGCCGCTGGCCCGGGTCAAAGCATAGACGGCGATGGCATCATCCGGGCTGACCAGCACATTGCCGGATTCGTCGTAATCGCCGCGAGAAACGGGCGCGATGACGCGCGCGGCGCCAGTGTCGATGTCGTAGATTTCGACTTGCGTGCTATCCGGCTCGCCGCTGGGGGCCAGCCGCAGCATCACGCCCTTGCCGAAGCCGACCGCGCAAAAGCACGCCGCCTCCCCCGGCAGCAACCGCGTCGCTACGCCCTCGCCGCTGAAGTCGAGCAGGAAGATATTGCTCCGCCGCGGGTACGGGCTCGCGTACTCCGCGCCATCGGCATGAACGTCAATGTAAAGACTGGCGCCATCGGCCCCAAATGCGACCGGCAGCAGGCGGATGCCCTCGCGCGGACCGTAACTGAGCAAGCGGCGGATTTGGCTGCCGGAGTGATCCGCCAGCATGATGGCTGTCGTAAGCTGTCGGTCGTCTGACTGCTGGCTGACCGCCCAGGCAATCTGCTGGCCGTCGGCTGAGACTGTCCAATCGATGCGGTAGTCCGCGCTGGATTTGGAGATGAAGGGGTGCTCGCGAATGTCGCCGTCGGGCCGGACCAGCTTGACTTGTTCGTCCGCGACATCGAAATAAAGGACGGCGTCGTCTAACAGCGTATATCGCTCGCCGCTGGTACTGACCGCCGTTGCATCGCCTGTGAGCAAGTCGACAAATGTGATGACTGTCACGTCGGGGCTGGTCGGATCGGTCTGCAGGTAGACGTCCCAGCTATGCCCCTGGACGCCGAATCCGGTTGCGTCTTGCCCGGCAACGGCACTGCTGCAGAGCAGGGTAATCAGCGAAAACAAGATGAATCTCATTCGTGTATCGCGATGCGAGCTAGCCTTGAATCTGATTATAGGCTCAAGTCAAGCGGGCGGCAATTTGGCGCGCCGGCGCGCAAAAAAGCCCCGCGGTCGCGAGGCTATGGTTTGATGGGCGCAATGTTGCTAATTGGCGTTGCGCTGGCGTTGAAGGCGTCGCCGCTGCCATTCGTTGGCGTCGCGATGCTTCTTTTCGTGCAAAAAACGCTCGATTCGCGCTTCTTCCATAAGGTCTTGCGCGCGTTGCTTCTGCAGCTGCACGGCGACTAGAGCGAAATTGTGCATGGTAGATCTCCTTTGGTGTAACCAGCCACACTAAATAGTATAACAGAGTCGGGCATAATGTACAGGGGTTCTTCATATAGAATATATAAAGGCACCAGATTCGGTCGGGACGGCCGCCGGTCGGTAATGTTCCATAGGTATCTGTCGTTTTGCCGCTACAATTCAGCTACTAGCAAACGGGAGGACAGCAAATTTGAAGCCGGTCACAATCAAAGCTATCAAACTGCATGTCGTGGCGCTGCCTCTGGTCGAGCTGCTCAAGACCAGCTATGGTGCCGAGCCCTTCAAGACCGCCATTATCGTAGAAGCGGTGAGCGAGAGCGGTCTTACGGGCTGGGGCGAAACTGCGCTCAAGACCAAACCCTCGTACGGCTCGGAGACCGTGCTTACCGCGCTGCACGTCACGCGCGACTTTCTCATTCCCAAGTTGCTGGGGCAGACATTACACACGCCGACCGATACGCCGGCTTTGGTTAAGGGGGTGCGCGGCAATCATCATGCGCGCGCCGGACTGGAAGCGGCGCTTTGGGATTTGCTGGCCAAAGCCAATGACATGCGCCTGGCGGATTACTTCGCCGCCCACCTGCCGGCAGGAAACGCGCCGCGCGAGTCGGCCCTTGTCGGCGTCAGCATCGGCATCCAGGATACGCTTGAGGCGCAGTTGGCGCTGATTCAAAAGCGGCTGGACGAAGGTTACGGACGCATCAAGCTCAAGATCGAGCCGGGCTGGGACCTTGAACTGGCGCGCGCCGTCCGCGCCCGCTTTCCCGATATCACCCTGATGCTGGACGCCAACAGCGCCTATACGCTGGATGATGCCGAGCGCCTTAAACAGCTTGACCAATTCGACCTGCTAATGATTGAACAGCCGCTCGCTCATGACGATATTTATGAGCACAGCCAGCTGCAGCCCCAACTGAACACGCCGATCTGCCTCGACGAAAGCATTTATTCGGCCCATGACTGGCGGATTGCCTTGCGCCTGGGCGCGGGCCGGATTCTGAATCTCAAACCAACCCGTGTGGGCGGCTACACGGAGAGCCTCAAGATTTACCGGCTCTGCCAAGAGACAGAAACGCCCCTCTGGATCGGCGGCATGCTGGAGACGGGCATCGGTCGCGCCGCCAATCTGTCTTTCGCGGCGCTGCCGGCGGTCAACCTGCCCAGCGATATCTCGGCGACCAGCCGCTATTTCGATCCCGATATCACCGAGCCTCCTTTCGAGCTGGCGCCCGGCAGTACGATCCGCTTGCCGGATGGGCCAGGCATCGGCGTGGACGTGCAGCGCGAGCGGCTGGCCGAAGCCGAAGCCCGCTGGCGGGAAAGCAATCCTTTCGCGCCGCTTTGGGCCTGATGCGCGGCAGTTAGTAGGGACAATGGTAAGCGACCCGTGGCAAGGCTTGTCGCGGTGAAGTTTGCAGCTCAAAGGTCATAATGGAGGCGGTCGCCGGGTAATCCACCGGCAGGGCGTAATCTTGCAGGCGGTCTTTCATCAGCGCCGCCGGCTCGACACCTTGGGCGTGCAACCAGGCGAAAACGAGAATGTCGCCATGCGCAACGGCGGCGACCGATTGCCCGCTGTGCCGCTCGACCACGTCGTCCAAAAAGTCCAGTACGCGGTCAAGTACCGTGTCGGGAACTTCATGCGGCGGCTGATTGCCGGTGTACAGGTCCCAGCCCATGGCGGCCAGGTCGTCAATCGGCTGACCTTCGTAGGGCGTGCTGACCTCAATAATGCGCTCGTCCGTCGCCGGGGACAACTTCGGCAGATAGCCGGCCACGATGCCGGCTGTCTGCTGCGCGCGCTCCATGGGGCTGGCGTAGATGGCGGTCAGCGGCTTGTCGGCCAGCCAGCCGCCGGCGGCATGCGCCTGCGCTTTGCCGGCTTCGCTGAGGAAGAAGCCCGGCCTGCGCCCATAAAGTATATGGGCCGGATTATGCACTTCTCCGTGTCGCATCAAATAGAGTGTTGTGGTCAAGTCTGGCTCCCGCTCGCAGCGCTAATCCTGGAACGGGTTAGAGTCTAGCATTGCGGCACGCCCCCCGCAAACCTGATGCCGGACGGGATTGGCGTATGTCAATGACGTTCTATTGATTATGCTGTGGCCGAACGCTTGTCCGTCCGTTTTCTGTCCGACGAAAAACTTTTTTCGGACAGATAGCAGGCTTCAGTAATTCCAAGCAAGTAATGCAAAAGATGAGAGGACAGTGTCGCCCCTACAACCGACTTGAATCCAGTTTCTCATTACTTTGTTGGAATTACTTCTGCGGCCGCGTGAGACGAGATCTGTCCAAAACGGTCCAGGCTTGAGACGGCCATGACGCCAGCGTAGCCGATCTTGGGTCTGTCGCGGCGACTAGATGGTCGCGTTCGCGGAAGGAAGCGGCCAGGCAGCATTGTCGTCAGCGCGACCGGCGCTTATTGTGGCTTACCATCAGCTCGGAATTGGCATAGGATAGGACGATGACTCTCTGCGTTCTTTAAGGCATTCCTCTGTTGCGATTCGAGCACTGGGCTTTTGACCGCCGCCTTCTCACTATCCTCTTGATAGTCGTTGTGCAGATGATCGGCACGGCGATGGTCCATCCTATCTTGCCGCTCTACGCGCAGGGCGAGTTTAGCCTGTCGCCGGAAGTGATCACGCTGCTGCTGACCGCGTTTTTCGCGGCGCAGTTTGTGGCCGGGCCCTTCATCGGCCGCTTGTCCGATCGGCGCGGGCGCCTGCCTGTACTGCTGCTGAGCCAGGTGGGCACGGTCATCGCTTTTCTGATGATCGGCTTCGCGCAATCGGCCGGGTTGCTGTTCGCTGCGCGCATACTGGACGGCGTTACCGGCGGCAATATCGTGGTGGCTTTGGCCTATGTCACGGACATTATGCCGGAGCACAGGCGTACTCAGGCGCTGGGCTATGTTATGGCCGCCTTCGGGCTCGGCTTTATCTTCGGTCCGGCGATGGGCGGTGTTTTGGCCAGCGAACTGGGCCCGCGCGCGCCCTTCATTGTCGCCGCGGCCGCCGCCCTGGTAACCGTCTTGATCACCTGGCTGACGCTTGAAGAGACCTTGTCGCCGGAAGATCAAGCGCTAAATCGCCATGACAAGCGGGCGCGCATCGACCCGGCCGCGCTGGTTAGCAATGTGCCGCTTATGGCGGTCATGTGCGTTACCTTCGTCGGTCGCTTCGGTTTTGGTCTGTTAATCGGCACGTTTGCGCTCTTCGCGGAAGCGGTGCTCTTCGCCGGCGATGACTTCGCCGCCGTCAGCCTGGGCGTGGGCCTGCTGCTAATGGTGGTCGGCATTGGACAGTTCTTTACTCAGATTGTTCTGCTTCCGGCTGCCCTCAAGCGCGCGTCAGATCCCGGAATTGTCATGCTCGGTTCCGTGGCGCGCGCATTGGCGCTGTTAATATTGGCCGTAGCCATGGGGCCCGGGCTTGCCGCGCTCAGCATGGTCTTGTTCGCCATCGGCAGCGGGCTTCTCATGCCGGCGCTGCAGTCTCTGGTGACAAAAACTGTTTCCAAATCGCTGCGCGGCGCGATCCTGGGTCTGCATCAATCGGTCATGAACCTGGCGGTCATTTTCTCGACGGCGGTTTCGGGCGTGCTGTTTGCGATCGATCCGACCTTGCCGAATTGGCTTGGCGCCATACTCTACAGCCTGTCGATCGTGCCGGGTGTCTTGCTCTGGTTCTGGGCGCGCAATAACGGATTTGGCCAAGGCGCCAAAGTGGCGGTACCGGCACGATGAAAGAGCGCCGCTTAATGCGGGATGAGTTGGTGGGCCTGTCGGGGCGGCGGGATTTGAACCCACGACCTCACCGACCCGAACGGTGCGCGCTACCGGGCTGCGCCACGCCCCGACAAAATCGCGAGTAGTGTAGCGAAAGCAAGGGCTGCTTTCAAGGTCAGATAATGCCTGAAGACGCGCCGCAAACCCTGACCGACCGCCTGCGAAGTCTGCTGCTGCGGCCCCTGAACCGCTGCGGCGGCGCGCTGGCGGGGCTCGGCATTCACCCGGATTGGGTGACGGTTTTCGGCCTGGCGCTGGTGGCGGTCGCGGCGCTGAGCTTGGCGCGCGGCGAGCTGCTGGCGGGCGGTTTAATCTTGTTGATCAGCCTGCCGCTGGATGCGCTTGACGGCGCGGTGGCGCGGGCGATAGGGCGGACTGGCGCCTTCGGCATGGTGCTGGATTCGACGCTTGACCGCTATGCTGACGGTTTAATTTTCGGCGCATTAGGCTATTATTTTGCGGTGCGAGGGCGTCCGGATATGCTGGCGCTGGCGCTGGCTGCGCTGGTGGGCAGCTATCTGGTGAGCTATGTTCGGGCCCGAGCCGATGACGCCAAAGTCGGCGTCGGCACGACCGTTGGCCTCTTTACGCGCATGGAGCGGGTGGTCGTCATTTTGCTGATGACGATCGGCAGCGGTTTGCTGGAGTCGAAGCTGCCCTTGGAGATCGGTACTCTGATCTTGGCGCTGGGTACGAACTTCACAGCGATGCAACGACTGTGGCATGTCTATTCGACATTGAAGAGCCGAGGTGAGTAAATGGAATTTGAACAAGCCCATCTTGTAATCGGAAATCTGCAGATTCGCTATTACGGCATCATCATTGTGGTGGCGTTGCTGGCGAGCGCCTATATCGCGTCTTTGCTGGCCAGCCGCAGCGGCCGCGATAGCGATCATATCTGGGGTGGCCTGACCTGGGCGATTGTGCCAGGCATTGTGGGCGCGCGCTTGTGGTTTGTTTTCTTTCCGCCCGTATCCCTAATTCAGGGTTGCGGCATCGAGGGCGAGGTCTGCCAGAATACTGCCTGGTTTTTCGAGAATTTCTTTGATACCGCAAATGGCGCCATCGCAATTTGGAGCGGCGGCTTAAGCATATTCGGCGCTATCATCGGCGGCGCGCTGGGCGCGTATCTGTATTTGAGCGCCTGGCACAACCGCATCATCGGCTTGCTGACTACAATTCTCACGCCGCTACTGTGGCTGATCCAGTGGCTCGAGTGGCTGGCGAAAATGGTTGCGCTGCGCGTCACCGGAAAGGACGTCCCGTCATTTCGCTATCAGCGTCCCGTCAGCACGTTTCCTGACGAGGGCATGCGGCTGACGCCCTGGATGGACATCGCCGGCGTTTCAATCCCGCTTGGGCAGGCGATTGGCCGTTTCGCCAACTACGTCAACCAGGAGCTCTATGGCGCGCCGACCAATCTTCCCTGGGGCATTCAGATACCGCGCGACGCGCGCGTGGCGCCCTTCGAGAGCTTGATCGACTATCCCATCGACACGCTATTTCATCCGATTTGGGCGTATGAGGCGCTTTGGAGCCTGGTCGCCTTCTACGTGTTGTGGCGGATTTATCATCAATATCGCGGCCGTTTGCTCAGCGGCGACATTTTTCTGCTTTACATTGCGCAGTACTCCTTCGGTCGCTTTCTTCTGGAATTCTTGCGCGTCGAGATCGCGGTTATCGGTCAGTCCGGGATTAATAGCTCGCAGACAATCACCTTGATCGCATTTGTGGTGGCCGTCGGCTTGCTGCTGCGCCGGCACTATGGTGGCGGCTCCGACGCAGCCAAGGCGGCTGACGCGCAAGCTGAAGACGCGGAGACGGCTCGTTCAGCGGAATCCGGGTAGCGGCGCTGCCGAATACATAGATTCAATCTGATACGCGGCTCTGAACCATACATTTCTGGCAGCGCGCACGGTCCGTACACTAGTATCGAATCAGATTACATTTTTTTGGATTTCGCAGTATTATGGTATCGTCTTTAGGGCGAAGCCGCGGGCTCAGTAATGCGTAACCCGGCTTGAGCGGTCGCTCGGCAGATCAAAGGCGAGAGTATGGCGCGCGTAATCATTCTGGGTTCCGCCGGTGCAGTCAATAATGCCGAGCATGATTATACGCATTTCCTGCTAGTCGGTGAGAAAGATACGCCCGTTCTGGTGGATGCCGGCTCAAACCCCTTGGACAAAATCAAGCGCCTGGGAATTAACGACGACCTGCTGCAAGATATCATCCTGACCCATTTTCATTCCGATCACGTGGCCGGCGTGCCCAATATGCTGATGCATATGTGGCAGATGGGGCGCAAGGCGCCGATGCGCTTCTACGGCATCCCCCACTGCATCAACCGCGTCGAAGAGACCATGGATATGTACGGCTGGGAATACTGGCCGAATTTTTTCCCGGTATCGTTTTCGCGCATTGGCCGGCATGACAATACCTTGCTCTTTGAAAATGAAGACTTTGCTATCCGTTCCTTTCCGGTGGTGCACTTCATCCCGACCATCGGCATGCGCATTACCAACAAGCATAACGGCAAAGTGCTGGCCTACAGCTGCGATACCGAACCCTGCTTGAACGCGCTGAAAATCGGCCACGGCGCGGATATTTTCATCCACGAAGCGGGTGGTCCGCCGCCGGGGCACAGCACGGCGCGTATGGCGGGTGAGGCGGCGACGGAAGCCGAAGCCAAGGAATTGCGCCTGATTCACTATCAGGTGTGGAACCAGGACCCGGAACTGTTGGTAGCGGAGGCCGCCGAAGTTTACGACGGGCCTGTTCATCTCTGCCGCGACTTCGACGAATTCGAGTTTTAGCGCTTCGATCCGCGTTCATCCAAGTTTCTAATGCCGCAATGTGACAGCTTCGTCATTACGCGCGCGCCAGATTTTTGTCGTACAACCCCGGTGCGTTACAATTGAGTATGCTCGCGATTGAGTTGACTACACTAAACGCCAAGCTATGGAGGCAACGCATGTTCACAATTCGCCGCATCTTATCGATTTTAGCACTCCTGTTGTTGACGCTGAGTTTGACGATTCTGCCCGCGGCCGGGCAAGACGATCTGTTGAGCTTCGCCGCCGCCGACTGTGATTACGGCGGCAATCTGAAGTCAGTCAAGGCGCTTGACTCGCTTACCGTCCAAGTCACACTTTGCAACCCGGACGCGATCTTCGCCCAGGAGATGGCTAGCCTTGGTTTGTCCGTCCATCCCAGTGAATACCTTGACGCGACGGGCGGCGAGGGTGATATCCTGACTGATCCCATCGGCACGGGACCGCTGCGCCTGGTCAACTGGGACCAGGGCAATGAAATGGTATTTGAGCGCTTCGACGACTATTGGGGCGAACCCTCCATTGAAGACACGGTCATTCTGCGCTGGAACTCCGAGGCGGCGGCACGGGCTACCGAATTGCGCGCCGGTACCATAGACGGCATGAAGTTCGCCAATCCGGATGATATCCCGGTATTCCGCGCCGATCCCAACTTCAATCTGATTGACATCCCGCCGCTGACCGGCGTGTATGTCGCGATGAGCAATTTCTTCGAGCCGCTCAATGATGTGCGCGTGCGTACCGCCATCGCCATGGGCATTGACCGGCAGCGCATCGTCGACAACTTCTTCCCGCCCGGTTCCCCGCTGACGCCCGACTTTGTACCGCCGGCGGTCTTCGGCCATGTCGGGGAAGGCGGCGTGCCCGGTTTCGATCAGGACGCTGCGGTGGCGCTGCTGGAAGAGGCCGCGGCTGATCTGGGTTTCTCATTGCCGCTGGAGTCCCTGGTGGATACGCGCACGGGTGAATCGCGCGCGCTGACCCTGACCTGGCGCGATGTCGTGCGCGGTTACTTGCCGAATCCGGGCATCATCGCCAATGATGTCGCGGCGCAATTGGCGGATATCGGCGTCATTGCCGATGTGCAAGTTGTCGAATCCGGCGCCTTCATCGCCTCGGCGCTGTCGGGCAATGAACCGCTGCATATCCTGGGCTGGCATGCGGACTTCCCCGATGCGTCCAACTTCCTGACTTGCTGCCATGGTCCCAACTACAACCAGATGGGCGAGCCCTATCCCGCGATTTACGAACCTCTAATTGAGGCCGGTCAGGTTCTTGAACCCGACCAGCGTATGGCGCTATTCGAGCAGGTTGCGGCCGGTATGGCGCAAGCGGTGCCCTGGGTGCCCTTTGGCCACGCCGGCGCCGCCGATGTCTGGCAAGTGCGCATGATCGGCGTTCATCCGGGCGTTCTCGATGGCACCGAGGAGTTCTCTCGCATCGAGGATCCGGACGATAACAACGTCATCTACATGCAGAATGCCGAGCCGATCTCGCTCTATTGCAACGATACTTGGGACGGCGAGTCTTTCCGCGCCTGCCATCAGGTCTCGGAATCCTTGCTGGACTTCGCCAAGGGCGGCGTCGATGTGATCCCGGGTTTGGCGGAAAGCTGGGATATTTCAGATGACGGCATGGTCTGGACTTTCCATCTGCGCGATGGCGTCATCTTCCATGACGGCTCCAGCCTGGATGCCAACGATGTCGTCGCTTCCTGGCATGCGTCGGCCGATTGCGCCAGCCCCAACCACACCGGTACGGGGCAAGGGTTCGCGATCTACAAGTCCATCTTCCAGCAGTTCATCAACGCCGATCAGTGCTAGTCCCTGTCCGGGGCAGTTTGTAAGGCTTGTCCGATAAAGCAGGAAATGAGAGAAGGTGCTAAATATGAGTA
>WTGO01000042.1 GCA_011523515.1 Chloroflexota bacterium | reverse complement strand
GCAGTTTCTTTCTTACTGCTGCGATTCTCATTACTTTGTTGGAACTACTTCTGTGGTGAATTTACCTTTGAGCAACTCGGCAAACAAGCCACCCATGCGCCACGATGGGCGCCATTGAAGCCAGCCGCGACAGCCGCTATCATCGGCCGAAATTTGGCATCCGCTGACGCGAAAGGCAGTTGCTGTGCTCAATCCACTCGACCTCAGCGCAGACGCGCCCTGGAAAAAGCGCTACCGCGCGCCGGCGCTCGCCTGGTCGCGCCGCGCCTCGCTTAATCGCCAGCGCGGCCTGGTCGCCAGCAATAAAGACGGCGTCTACCAGCTTTACGCCTGGGACACCGCGACCGACGACCTGCGCCAGCTTACCGACGAGGCGGCCGGCGTCGCCCATGGCGCCATCTCCGCCGACGGCGAGCGCGTCTACTGCCTGCGCGACCGAGGCGGCGATGAGATCGGACATTATGTCAGCCTGCAATTCAGCGGCGGCGCGGCGCAGGACCTCACCCCCGAATTGCCCGACTACGCCTCCCACAGCATCAGCGAAAGCCACTCCGGCAACGCGCTCGGCTTCATGGCAGTCGACGATACCGGCTTCCACGCTTATGTTTACGCTGCCGGGCAGATGGATCAGCCGCGTTTTGCCCATACCAAAGGGGCGCTCTCCTTCGGCCCCTACTTGTCGCAGGCGGCCGAGATCGCTGTCATCGCCTCGACCGAGAAAACCGGCGTGGCCGAATATGCCCTTGAAGCCTACGATGTCAATAGCGGCACGCTGATTGCCGAACTCTGGGATGGCGCTGGCAGCGGAACTGACATCGGCGATTTTTCGCCCGTTGCCGGGGATCTGCGCTGCGCCGGCTCATCCAGCGCTGGCGGCTACCACCGTCCGTTTATCTGGCATCCACTCAGCGGCGAGCGCCAGGATATCACCTGCGAGCAATTCCAGGGCGATGTCAAAGTCTGGCACTGGTCGCCGGATGCGCGGCTGCTGCTGCTGCACGAGGTCCATCAGGCGCTGCATGCTCTTTATGTCTACGACATCGGCGAGGGGCGCGTCCGCCTACTTGAGACGCCGCCTGGAGTACTCAGCCCCGGCAGTGGCTTCACCGAAGACGGCGCCCTGCAGCTACACATTACCGACTCGACCGCGCCGACGCGTCTGCTGGAAATCGACGCTGAGAGCGGCGCTTTCCGGCGCAATGTCATTGACCTCGGTCTGGATGTACCGGCCGGTATCCCCTGGCGCTCCATCACCTACAGCTCCAGCGGCGGCGCGGAAGTCCAGGCCTGGCTGGCCACGCCGCCCGGCGACGGTCCCTTTCCCACCATCGTGCATACGCATGGCGGGCCCACGGCCGTGCAGACCAACGCCTGGCGGCCCGACGCCCAAGCCTGGCTTGATCACGGCTTTGCTTTCTTCAGCCTTAATTATCGGGGCTCAACTACCTTCGGTTATGAATTCCAGCACGCGATCGATGGCAATCTGGGCGATTTGGAGGTGGATGATGTCGCGGCCGGCGTTGACTGGCTGCTTACGAATGGCATCGCCCAGCCCGGCGCGCTGCTCAAGACCGGCACATCCTACGGCGGCTACCTGACCCTGCAATCACTGGGGCGGCGGCCGGAACTCTTCGCCGGCGGCATGGCCATCGTGGCTATCGCCGACTGGACGCTGATGTATGAAGACCAGGCTGGCACCCTGCGCGGCTATCAGCGCAGCATGTTCGGCGGCGCACCCGACGAAAAACCCGATGCCCACCGGGCAGCCTCGCCCATTACTTACGCGGCGGACATCCAGGCGCCCATCCTGGTGCTGCAAGGCGAGAACGACACCCGCTGCCCGGCCCGCCAGATGCGCGTCTATGAGCGGAAGCTCAAAGACCTGGGCAAGTCGATCGAGATCTACTGGTTCGACGCCGGCCACGGCTCGCTTGAGATTGCCGAGCAGATCAAACATCAAGAGCTGATGCTGCGCTTCGCATACAAGACCCTGGGCCTTTGACCTCGTACAAGGTTGTTTCGCTACCTCCGTGCCAAATGAGGGAAATGACAGATGACATCCTCACCAGCCCAGCCCTTCGACCTCATCCATGGCGTCATGACCGTACCGCTTGAGCCCTTCGGCGACGAGCGCGGCCGCTTCATGGAGACATTCCGCGCCGAGTGGTTCCCCCAAGCCAACTGGCAGCGCCTGCAGAGCAACCGCAGCGACAGCAGCGCCGGCGTCTTGCGCGGCCTGCATTATCATTTCAAGCAGGTGGATTACTGGTGCGCCCTCAGCGGCCGCATCCGCGTCGGCTTGGTCGACTTGCGCCGCTCCTCGCCCACCTACCTGGCGTCCGCTACCGTCGACATGGGCGGCGACAATCTGCTGGGGCTACTCATCCCCGAAGGCGTGGCGCACGGCTTCGCGGCGCTGACCGACTGCACGCTGATCTACATCGTCAACAATTACTATGACGGCGGCGCGGACGAATATGGCATCGCCTGGAACGACCCGCAGGCCAATATCGACTGGGGGCTGGCCAATCCCGCCCTATCGCAGCGCGACCTGAATAATCCCCTTATCGCCGACATCCCCCCAGCCGCGCAACCGCAATAGCCCCGCTCGCCGGACAAAATGTAGGGGCAACCTATCAGGTCGCCCGTTGCATACATCGCGATAATTTCGGGCGAGCCAAGGCTTGCCCCTACCATGTATATCTCTGCGTCTCCGTGGTGAATCAACTGTGACGAATGTGCTATGCTTGCATCCGCCCGTGCTGCGCCACGGTCAGCTCACGCATGCGCTCGAAGACATCCACGCCCAGCTGCTCATACACGTGCAGCAGATCAACCAGCACCCAGTTCTCGCGGATCACGCCCTTCTCGCGCCGCCAGAAATCCAGGCTGCGCATGGTAATCTCGCGATTCGCCGGCGCGATGCCCAGCCAGCCATCGCCGCTGACTGTCATGCGCATTCCCGGCCAGGCGGTGAAGGCCACGTAATCGGCATCGCCGAACATGATGCCCTTGTCCATGAAGACGCCGCGGTCGGGCATGGCTTTCAAAAAGGGAATCTGATGCCAATTGCGGAAACCGGATATGCGGCGCATGGAGCCGATGCCCGCCGGCCCGTACCAATTGAATTTGGGATGCCAATAGCGTTCCAGCTGCATCGCCTCGATGCCATCGAGCGATCGCCCCATGGCGTTGAGCATGTCTGTCACCCACTGCAGGCTTTCGCGGGACCGCTCCTCATCATAGGCGTCTGTGATTATGCCGTCGTTTGTGGCCGGTCCTGGCACGACCCATTCGACCGCTAGACTGGGCGACATGGGCCAGGCGCCGGCCTGCATCATCACCTGCGGGATATCCCAGAGCGCCTGCATCTCGACGACCTGCTCATCTTCGAAGCGGAAAAACTCGTGATAGCGCATCGCCAGCATGTGCTGCGTCGGCGGGATATCCAGCCAGGGCTGCTCGAAGACGCCCAGGTAGTGCCCGCAGCAACCCACCCAATTGGCCCCCAGCGCTTCGCCCGCCATGACGATGAAATCGCGCCGCTCCAGATCCGGCACGGCCTGCAGCAGAGGCGCGTAGCCCTGCTCGTACAGGCCGGCGACGCCGTCCAGCGTCTCCAGCGGATGCGCCAATTGCACCAGGCAGTCCGGCGCGAAAATCTCGCCCAACTGCCCGCGCAGCCGGCCCGCGTCACAGTCATAGAGCGCCGCGCGAAATACCCCCAAGCGCGCTTTGTTCTGGTTGTGGATTGACTCTGCCATGCTCGTCCATCTCTCTGCGATTCTGCGCCGTTGTGGCTAATTGCGCTTTACCAGCCATTCGCTCGCGCTGAGCGACCCCTGCTGCCGGTACTGATGGCGCATGCGCCCGAAGACATCCACGCCCATCTGCAGCAGCAAATGCGGCACATCAATCGGCACCCAATTTTCTACGATCGTCTCATCATCGCAGCGATAAAAGTCCATCACACGCATCTTGAGTCGCTTGCCCGTGGCCGGAATGCCGAAGAGCTGTCCGCCGCTATGCGTCGCCCGCAGGTAGCCCCAGCCGCCGGTGACCGCGTAGTGGCCGTCGCCGATGCGGATGAAGTGCCCTTGTGCCGAGCCGCCGCGATCGGGAAAAGCCGTCAAAAACGGGATCTGATGATAATCTTCGTAGCGCCTCAGCCCACGAGATGTGCCGATGCCGGCGGGGCCGTACCAGATGAAGTCCTTGTGCCAGTGCTTCGCCTGCTCCATTTCATCCAGCACCGCGCGCGTCGGCAGTTCGCCGCTGTAGTAGCCCAGCGCGGCGTGCATCTTCAGGATCGTCTCGATGGTCCAGCGCGAGCGCGCCTCGTCCTGCGGCGTCAGGATAACGCCATCCAGCGTCCGCGGCGGCAGCCAGCGCATCTCCCGCCCCAGACTCGGCGCCAGTGGCCAATAGCCGGCCTGGCGCATCAGATCTAGGAAATCGAGAAAGAGATAACTTTGGACGATCTTGCCATCGCGCAGTTCATGTCCTTCGCAGTAGCGCAGGCATACCGCGCCGCGCGTGGCCGGGATGCCCAGCAGGTCGTGCTCGAAGTTGCCCAGATAGTGCCCCATGCAGGCGACCCAGTCGGTATCGCGATAACGCCCGCCGGCCACGAAATGCTCGCGGCGCTCCATATCCGGCAGCGCCCGCCGCAGGGGCAGCCACAACTGCTCCAGCCCGGCCTTGATCCCGCGCAGCTCGTTGATGGGGTGGGTCACATGCAGAGTGATATCAGCGGCCAGGCCGTTGCGCGCGATCTCTGGCAAGCGCTCGACCTGCGCCTCGGCCAGCGCTCGCATGATCACCATCACCCGCCGTTTGTTGGCGATATTTTGCGCTTGGTCAATCGGAGTGAATTCGAAACTTGCGGTGAAATACTTGTCCTTGCTAACCGCCATCATCTGCCACCCATCCACCGGTCCAGTCGAAAATGTAGGGGGATTCTGTGAATCGCCCGCCATACCGTCGAATTTGTAAGAGGTCGCATCGAAAACGCGCAAGTCCGCCCATAAAATTGAATCGCTCACGCAACAATCTGCTTCAGCAAGACGAATTCGTCAAATACGGTCGACTCGAATTCGATGAGGCCGTCTTTGATCACATGATGGCTGAAACCCATCAGCCGGACGGGATTGCCCGTCGGCTCGCCGTAGATGCCATAACCGGTGTGCGTGCCGCGCATCGACCAGCGCGTCGCCACCCGGTATCCGGCATGTTCATCCCCGACATGACAGAAGTGATCGAGATGAATTGAAAGATCGGGGAAGGGGGAGAGCAGCGAAAGCGCGTAAGATTGAAATTCGCCGATGCCCTTGAATGAGCGCCCGGACGGCCCGTCAAAGACGAAATTCTCGTGATAATACTCGCGCGCTTTGTTCAGCAGCTTCCAGTTCCAAATCTCGTGCATCATTCGCCCGACGAAGTCTTCCGGATCGAATACGTCGGATTGCGCCTCAGGCCAGGGATCCGGCGGCAGCTGCCCGACCCGGTGGTCGATATCACCGGCGATCCTCAAATTAAGGTCGCTGTCCTTTTCCTTCGCCACCATCTCTTTGGCGGTCTGCAGCGGATCGAGTCCCAATTGCATGATCAGCGTCAACTCATCGCGCGATATCCATTCTTCGACCATCATATCGCGCACGCAGACACAATCGGCGATGGCGCGATAACTGACGCGTTTGCCAGTTGGCGGCCCGTAGGGCGTCCAGCCGCGATTGGTGCCCTCGTGGCGCAGCCGATGTGATGTATAAAAGCCATCGACATTGTTGCCGGTCCAGATTACTTCTTCGCCGAACAGCCGCCGATCCGGGAAGGACGCCTGCGACTCAATGGTCGCCGCGATGACCGCCTCACGCCCGAATTTCAATCCGCTGGCGGTATGCATTCTGATGGTATTGGCGTAATAGTCGTAGAGTTTGCCGATGCCATGCTCTTCCCAAATCTCATGCGTGACGCCAATGATATAATCAACGATGTTCTTGTAACGCGGATTGTAACCGTCCATCGGTTGCGTCAGCTCGCTGTCCGCCTCATCCATGAATTGAATATCAACCAGTTTCGGTAAAGTGATCCGCGACTTCTCGTCATCGACGTTCGAAGTCGAAATCTGGACATCTTTGCTTTGCTTTTGTTTTTCGACCATCACTTCACCCGTACCCCTCATCGATCAATTCATCAACATCCGGCAAATGCTCGGTCCCCGATAGGATTTGAGGCATAAGCTAACATGTAGCACAGAAATTATCAAATCCGGCCTAGGGCGCTTCTCTGTGCCCTCAGCAGTTTCAAGTTAGGCATACGAAAAGTGACTTGAAGTCGTTGGCGAGCGCGGGCGAGCCACCGGCTCGCCCCTACAACCATTCGATGATTTTGGAGATTGCGTTGAAACGGCATTCATTCTCATTATTGTCTTGGAATTACTTCTGCGTCTCTGTGGTGAATTTCGCTGTCTCAAATTCGGCGAGAGAACTGCCTAATCCGCCAGCGCCCACTCCACCGCAGCCAGCGCATGCAGCGCCGTCGTATCAAAGCTCGGCAGCGAGCTGTCCTCCGGCTTGATCAGCAAGCTGATCTCCGTGCAGCCCAGGATTACCGCGTGCGCGCCCGCCGATTTCAGCTCGTCAATCACCGCCTGGTATACCCGCCGCGAGTCGGCGCGTATTTCGCCGCGAACCAGTTCGTCGTAGATGATGCGATGCACCAGATCGCGCCCGGCCGCTTCGGGAATAATCACATCCAGGCCGAAGCGCTCGACCATGCGCCCCTTGTAGAAGTCCTGCTCCATCGTAAAGGCCGTGCCCAGCAGCCCGACTCGCCGGTAGCCCGCGTCGACGATCGGTCGTGCCGTGGCATCGGCGATGTGGATCAGCGGCAAGTCCACCACCGCTTCAATTTCAAGCGCCATGCGGTGCATGGTATTGCTGCAGATGACGATGCAGCCGGCGCCGCCTCGGGCCAGCCGTTCGGCAGCGTCTATCATCCGGGCTGTCGCCGCTGCCCAGTCGCCCGCCGCTTGTAAAGCTTCGATCTCGCCGAAGTCAAAGGAATACATCAAACACTCGGCCGAATGCAAACCGCCCAGTCGCCGCTGCGCTTCTTGGTTGATGATGCGGTAATACTCAGCGCTTGATTCCCAGCTGAGCCCGCCGATCAGCCCGATTGTCTTCATTCTGTTCGAGTTCCATCGAGTTTCTCTTTGACTACAGTTTTTCAGGGTAGATCACGCACACTCTGGTAGCCTGGCCAGTCGCGCCGACGAGTCACCCCTCTCTGTTGAGACGGGGAGGGGCGCGCCGCGTAGACACAGGCGGTCGGCGTGGGGTAGACTTTTCCAGGCGCGCCAGCCGATGCAGCGCGATATCATGCCGCGTCTCGCCTCGCTGCGCCAGATCCGCCATGACCTCGCCCACGACGCTGGCCATCTTGAAGCCATGCCCGCTGAAACCTGCTGCCACCGAGACCTGCGGCGCGTCCGGCAAGGTATCCAGCACAAAGTGCTCATCCGGCGTATTGGTGAACATGCAGACGACCATGTCCAGCGTCTCCCCCGCGCCATCGGGAAAGTAGCGCTCGGCGAAGCCCCGCAGCAGCGTCTCGTCTTCTTCGTACAGCGCCCGGTCCACCTTATCGGGATCGCAAGTCTCCCCCCGGTGATGATACCGCCCCAGCTTCATGCCCGGCGTATTCCCAGTTGGGTTGAATTCCGGCAAGCCGTAATAGCGGCCTTCTTCCACCTGCCCGTTCCACACAGGAAAGCGCTCGGGGCTGAACCAGGCTGGCTGCTTCGGCGCCAGCCAGATCAGCGCCTGACGCTCGGGTATAGCTGTGCTCGCCAGCGCCGGCGCCAGCTTGCAGGCCCAGGCCCCGCCGCAGATCACCAGCTTCTCGGTGAGATAGCGACCGGCATCCGTCCGCACTGCCACGCGCTCGTCAGACAGTATCCCCCAGCCCAGCACGCGCTCGCCGGTGCGAATCTCGGCGTCATGATGCTGCGCCAATTGCGCGTGCGCGCTGATGCAGCGCTCCGGCGCCAGCAGGCCGCCCTGCGGCTGAAAAACAGCCATCGTCTCCGCCGGCATGCGATAACCGGGGAAGCGCGCCCTCAGCTGACGGCTGTCCAGCACCTCGTGCTCGAAGTCGTTTTCCAGGCAGCTGCGCAGGCTGCCGCTGAAGACCTCGCTGTCTTCCGGCCCCATATCAATGCTGCCGGTCTGATAGAAGAGCTGCTCGCCGAACTCGCGCTCCAGCTCCGCCCACAGCTCGTACGACCGGCGCAGCAGCGGCACGTAGGACAAGTCTTCGTAATAGGCCAGCCGGATGATGCGCGTCAAGCCGTGCGACGATCCCATGTTGTGCGGAATCTCAAACCGCTCGATGCCCAGGGCATTTATTCCGCGCTTGGCCAAATGATACAACGCCGCGCTGCCCATCCCGCCCAGGCCGATGACAATGACGTCGTAGTGTTTGGTCATATGTTACTTTCGCCTGTTTCGTAGTAATGCGGCTATTTTGTTGACATGTTCCGCTGCAATCTTATAGTATCAGTCTAAGCGGTAACAGGGAGCGACCCGATGGGAAGACCAGTCAAGCAGGACAAAGTGAAAGACGAAGCGTTGGCGCCGCTCGCCGACCAGCCGGACCTGACAGCGGAACAACGAGAATTGCTGGAAAGCCTGCACAAGAGCTTGCAGCAAGCTGATCGCGGTGAAACCAGACCGTTTCGCGAATTCTTGCGGGAATTGCGCTTGGAGCGCGAAGCGGAAGAGAATGCAACTGGTACAGACGCCTGAGTTTGAGGCGCAGGTCAAGCAACTCCGAAAGTCATATCGTCAGATCGATAAAGACCTCGCGCTATTGAGCGTGTTGGAACACGGCGTTCGACCTCAAGACATGAGGTTGCAAAATATGGGCGGAATGGAAATCTATAAGGCGCGTTTGCCCAACACCTCCGCGAGAGTTGGGACGCGCGGCGGCTTCAGAGTCGTCTACCGCGTCAAGGACGGAATGATCATTCTATTGCTGCTGATTTGGGCGAAGTCGCGGGCGGTTGATATCCCGGACAGTGAAATTCGCCGTGTAGCAAGCCTGTACTGAGTTCCTGCTACGCGCACCCGCCCCCGGTCTCAATCCACCACAAGCCGCCGTCGACTCCATTCGCCGCCAGCGCCAGCACACCTGCCGCTGGCGACAGCCAGCTCCAGGCGCGCGCCCCCCGCGTCAGCTGAAGGGGCAGGGCGCTGATCGTCGTCAACTCGCGCGTGCGCCGCCCGAAACATTGCAGGGTCGGCACGCCCTCAATCGGCCGTATCACGTAAATCTCATCGCTTGTCACGATGGGCGCCGGATAATTGTTGCCCGGCAACTCCGCTTCAAACAGCAGCTCGCCGCCGCCATAAGTCGTCTGCCAGAAGTAGCCGCTCACATCGCCCTCGCTTCGGCCGACTACAGCGGCGATCCCGTCCGGAGACGGTCCCGGCACGGTCTGCGACGGCGGCAGCGAGTCGATGAGGCCCGTCACCCGCGCGCCGTCGACATGGGCGGCGAAATAATGCACCGGGTCGCCGTATGCGCCGAAGTAATAGGCGAGGAACACGCCTGGATTCCGCGCCCACAAGAAGCCGCGCAGGCTCTGCTGGTGCAAGTATTTGTGGATCAAGCGCTTATACGTGCCGTCCGGCTCGGCCGAGTAAATTGAATGCAAATCGTTCTGATAGACGATGCGCCGCGCCGTCGGCGAGTACGTCATTTGCGAACCGAAGTAAAGTTCTGGATTTAGATCGCCCGATTGCGTGATCATCGCCGCCGCGCTGCGCTCGATCATTTCCGGCGTCACTTTGCGCGCGTCAGGATGCTCGACCTCCTTAAGCGCGTGATCCGGCGCGTAATACTGCCACCAGTCGAGCTCGGTGAAGACCGCGTCCTCGCAGCCAACGCCATAAATCAGCGTGTCCTCGTCCAGCCACTCCAGCATGACGACTTCGTCATAGACGACGGGATGCGCCAGCCCGCTCTCAGTCACGGGCGGGGGCGCCGGCGTGACCGCGTCAGCTGCGACGCTCATCACCACCTGCGCCACCTCGCCCTCAGCAAAAATCTCGTAGGGCGCCTCGTATGCCTGTATGCGTCCCGGCGGCATGGCATAGTCCAACAGCGCTGTGCCGCAGGCATTAACTAAGAAGCCGAAGCCGTCGCCAATCAATTCTCCGTTGGCGTCATAGGCTTCAGCGTATACACGGATATTGGCGTAAGCATCCATACCGTGCATACCGTGGTTAAACAGTTCGCCTGTGACCAGCGGCGCTTCCCCGCCGAAGCCGTCCGGCCGCGTCGCAGTCTGCGTATCCAAGAAAATGAGCTGGGGCGGGTCCTGCGCCATTGCCGCTGTCCCACTGAACAGCGTCAGCACAAATAGAATGAGACGCGTCGCAATTCTCATTGACCGGCACGCTGTCCTTCCAGCTACATCCAGGCACAAAAAACACCCCTCCCTGATGCTTCGGGGAGGGGCCGGGGGAGGGGTAGATCCTGTTGACTACCCCTAAAACTGCCGGGAATCTCCTGGCGAGCGCTAATCTAGTTGCTCGCGCCGATCATACCCTCGAGCAGTTGCGGGATAAACCAGATGTCCAGCAGGCTCACCGGCTCCATATCACCGGCCAGCTCGGTGCCGTCTTGCAGGTTCAGCGGTCCCGACCACAGGAACATCTGTCCGGCGTACATGTCATCGGTCTGGAAGTCATGGATTTTCTGGGCGAAAGCCTTCAAGGTCTCGACCGTGTCCATGCTCAGGGCGTCGCCAAAGACGTAGCCGCCTACACTGACGTCTGTGTCGGTGTAGATGCCGTCATCGTTGATCTCATCCCATTTCGGCTCCAGCCAATTCCATTCTTGTGACCAGCTGCCATCGACTACGCGCTGAACGACATCAAGATAGGCTGGGCCCCAATTGTAATAGGCCGCGCCCAGGCAGGCGTCCGGCGCTTCTGAACAGCCGTTAACGTTGCCATAGGGTACGCCGTAACTCATGTCGCCCTCAGCCATATACTGGCCCGATACCGTGATGGCCTCGGTCGTGTCAATGCCAGAGATGATGACATCAGCGCCGCCGTCCAGGAAGCCTTGCGCCACCTCGGTCGGGTCCAGCGTCACGCCCGGAATATGGAACCAGAAACCGATCCAGGTCACTTCAAAGGTGATGTCGTCGGCCATCATGTCATCGCGGTAATTCTCAGCGCAGTAGCGCGCGCCCAGATAACTCGAAGCGGCCAGGCGGCGCGTCTCCGGGTTGATTAGCGCGCCCAGATAGCCGATTTGTCCGCTCTCGCTGGTCAGCGCGGCGGCGCAACCGGCGATCATACGGGGCAGCTCCATGTAGACGTTGAAATTGCCCACATTCGCCGGCGGCAGCTCGGGCAATTCATGCATGATCGCGTGCTCGCCCATGACCACGTCACTCGCTTGAATCGCGTTGCTGCCGGTGATATTGATGAAGGTCACATCCGGGAAAGCGGCGGCGACGACATTGGTGTCTTCTTCAAAACTGTCGGAAGTCGTGAAGATGACCGACGCGCCTTCGTCAACCATCAACTCAACCACATCCATCAGCGTCGTCTCGGGTGAATCGGCTGGGTTCAGGCTCTCAAATTCGAGCATGGTCGCGCCGGGCATATTGGCCACGACATACTCGCCGGCTTCATGATGCGATGTGCTCCAGCCACGGTCATCGTTGGGGCCCACCAGCACAACGCCAAACACAACTTCGTCCTGCGCAGCTGCCGGGAATATCGCAATCAGCACCAGCACCAGAACTATGAACAATAATGTCACTCTGCGGAACATAGATTCCTCCAATTCACGCTAACCCACGGTCAAACTGCACGACTTGCGCCGTGACTATGAGTGTAACAAATTCTCGAGGGGCGGCAAACTTTCGCTCGGCCCATGTCAAGCCAATTGTACTGCCTGCGGGACAATACGGATCTCTTCACCTACAGACGCCGGTATCGCGCGATCAATATCTCGCGCCGGATGCGGATGAGGAAGTCACCTGACTGGCCCGCGGTCAGCGCGTCAATCTGCTCAAAGATGGACTCGGACATGACGCTGCGGCGAAAGCCCGATTTGAATTCGCGCAGGTCGGGCAGCGTGTCGAGGTCGTGCAAAATGGCGAAGGTGGTCATGTGCTCGAGGCCGAATTCGCCGGCCAGCAGCGCCTCGTCAAGCGCCTCGTTAGCAACTACATGATCGGGGAAGGTGTTGGAGGAGTCGATCTCGCCCATGAAAAGCGTTGCATCGGGCAGCAGCAACTCGACCCGACGGTTCAGCATGGTCGGGCGCAAATCTATCAGGCGACCGCCGGGCAGCAGCACCCGCCGCGCTTCTGACAGGGCATGGACCATACCCTCGGGCTCAATTCATCAGAAGGACAGCGAGAATATCACGTGATCAAAGCGAGATGCTGGGAAGGGCAGGTGAACGCCACTGGCCGCCGCCAAGCTTACCGTCTCTGGCAAGGGCTTGGCGTCGCTGCGCGGCAAAGTGGCAGGCAGGTCAATTCCGACGATGCGCGGCGACAGATCGGCATACTTGCGCGTCAGCCGCCCGTCGCCGCAGCCGATCTCAAGCACCGAGTCGATATCCGCCGCCAGCATATCGCGCAGGTAGCTCTTCTCGGCGCCCGCTATGTCGCTGCGTATCGCCACTGCCCGTCGGCATTCCTTTAGCCGCAAACTCCGCGCCTAAATACGTAGTCGATGTTAACCCAGCCCATACTACCTTGGTATTCGACTTTGAACCAATCGCCTGACCTGTCTAATGCAAGCAGCTGAGCTCGGAAAGGAATCTCTGCCTCGATATTGTGCTCGGTCCCGGGTTCGGCGCGCAAGTTAATAATGTCGCCGGCGGTCAGGCGGCAATCAATTAACTCGTATCTGCCAGGTTCCGTTGCTGCTGGCTCCGCCGGTTCTTGCAAGTCTTCCTGCGCTTCCACTTCGGCTGGAGCGGGCTCGGCCCCAAGTGTCAGGAACACCCGATTCGATTCTCCGATGGTATCGCAACCCGCGCTTTTGGTCAGGTACGTGCCGCTGGACCAGCCCATCTGCCCGTCGTATTCGATTAGAAACCAATCGCCGGCTTTTGCCGTCGCGACCAATTTGGCGCCTAAAGGCATTGCATCCAAGCGCGTGTAGAAGACGCTGGGACCTGCGCGAAGGCTCAAATACGCCGTGGTGACCAAATGGCAGCGCAATACCTCAGCTACAGCGGTAGTCTCCACAGCAGGCGCAGTCCGTGTCCGCAGTTGTCGATTCTTGGTCCCCGGAGTAGCCATTGCGTCCGCCGGCCCCTCGAGCAGCACTACTGTGCCTGCCCGGTCTATTGTGCCGCAGATCATGCCATCGACAGCTTCCGCGTCCAAATCCGAAACGGCGCGCGGCGCCGTAGCGGCATCTAAAAATCTCAACTGGCCCTGATTGCGGAAGCAGACCCGTACATTAGTCTCGACGCTGCCCCAGACATCGAGCGCGTCAACAATGCCCCGCGCGATTAGTTCAGGAATGCCAACCCCCGGCCCGTCTACCCGCTGACAGTGGGTGTGCCGTTCGTATCCGATGATGCTGACATCCGCCGGCAGCAGCAGGCACGTCGCCACATAGGGGTTTACACTGACTTTCTCCTCCTTAGAGTTCTTCCCGGTGCGCGCCGAAACCTGCATAAAGCCGCCGTCGTAATCGACGAAGATGGTATACCTGCTTTTGGCCGCCAAGCGCCGAATGGTGAAGGACGCGCCGGATGTCGATCCTGCGTTGATAGTGGGACCGCTATGCGCTTTGAAATATGAAATACTGTATGACCCGATCTGCGGCGCGCCAGTCCAGGCAATGGTGATGGACTTTGGACCGGCATCCACCACACGCAAGTTTCCGGGCTGAGTCTGCGCCATTGCTCTCGCAGCCATAAGCGCCATCGCCACAATAAATATGATGCGAAGATAATCTCGAAAGAAGTTCATACGCCTACGCCTACGCTCCCGCAACTCCGACGCCAATTCAAGGCGGCAAGTTAGCCTAAGTATAATGATTTAGTCATTTCTTGTCTATTTTTTTGCGGATTGGCGCGCAATTTTGCAATTGGACTTATATGGCGCTATGATTGGACTATGCCAAGCACGGACGATTATCGCTCGTTGTCATGAGCAAAGACTCCCTGAGTGTCGAGCTCCAGCGCGACAGCGAAACGCCGCTCTATCGCCAGCTGATCGCGCAGATCCGCGAGCAGATCGAAAGCGGCGCCCTGCCCGCGGGGTCGCGCCTGCCCCCCAGTCGCGCGCTAGCCGGCCGGCTGGGCATCAGCCGCATCAGCGTGGTCAACGCCTACAGCGAACTGCGCGCCGCCGGCTACCTTAGCGCTCGCGCCGGCCGCGGCACCTTCGTCGTCCGCAAACGCGATGCCGCGCCCGCCGACGCGCCGCCGCGCCCGCCGCCTGCCGATCGCCAGCGCGCCGCTTCCATCCGCGATATGATGCGCCTGGCTCGCAAACCCGGCGTCATCGACTTCAGCAGCGGCTCGCCGCCCAGCGAATTCTTCCCCGTCCGCTACCTGCAAGACGCGCTCAACCAGGTCATCGACCGTGATGGCGCCGCGGCGCTATCGTACGAAGCGGCCGAGGGCTACCTGCCGCTGCGCAGCGCCGTGCGCGACTATGTGCGCGCCATCGGCATCCAGTGCCGCCTCGGCGATGTGCTGATCACCGGCGGCGCCCAGCAAGCTATCGACCTGGTGCTGCAGTCGCTGCTGAGCCCGGGCGATACGCTCGTCACAGCCGACCCGACCTACCTCGGCGTCATCGACATCGCCCAGGCGCGCCGGGTCCACATCCACGGCATCCCCATCGACCAGGACGGCATCCGCATCGACGCCCTCGACGCCATTATCGGCGACCTGCGACCGCGCTTGATCTACGTCATGCCCAGCTACCAGAACCCGACCGGCCACCTGATGCCCATGCACCGCCGCCGCCAGCTCGTGCGCCTGGCCGCGCGGCATGGCGTCCCCGTACTCGAAGATGAGGTTTACCGCGAATTCCGCTTCGAGGGCGACGAGCTGCCGCCGCTCAAAGCGCTGGACGACAGCGGCGTCGTCATCCACACCAACGCTTTCACCAAGGTGCTGCTGCCCGGCATCCGCATCGGCTATCTGATCGCCGGCGACGCCTACAACGAGCGCCTGTCCCGCGTCAAACAAGCCGCCGATATCTCCACCTCCGGCTTGCACCAGCGCGCCATCCACCTGCTGCTGGAGCGGGGCGTGCTGGCCCAGCAGCTGGAGCGCAACCGCATCGAGCTGCGCCGCCGGCGGGTGGCCGCCCTGGCCGCCGCCCAGCGCTATTTCCCGCTCGGCAGCAAGTGGTTCTCGCCCCAAGGCGGGCTCTACCTCTGGGTCGAGCTGCCGGAGCGCGGGCCCAGCGCCGCCGAGACCTTCATCGCCGCCCTGCAGCGCGATGTCGCCTTCGCCATCGGCGGGCTCTTCTACAGCGGCGACGGCGGGAGCCACGCCATGCGCCTCAACTTCGGCATCCACCGGCCGGCGGCGATCGACGAGGGTTTCGCGCGCATCGGAGCGGCCTGGCGGGCGCTGGCGGCGGATATCGGGGGTGTGGAGGCGGGGCTGGTGCTTTAGGGATTTGTGAGGAGGAAAATCTCACCACAGAGGTCTCAGAGGTTGATTCGTTTTGCCGAGGCTCGCTTTGCGAGTATATTGAATTCGACATCATGCAACTGTTATCAATTTCTGGCGAGGTACGCAACACCACATGGCCACTACAGACATCCGCTTCAAACGCATGAGTGACGAATATCAGTCCGTGCGCAACGCGCAGGACGAGCTATTCGACAAGGTCGACGCCTTTGAAGAAGCGCTCTTGGGGTTGACAGAGATTGTCAGCGAAAACCGCGAGATGCTACAGGCGATCATCAAACACCTGGAAGTCCCCTACGACAAGCCGCCAATCGGCTTCAGCCAAGACTGATCCTGGCGCGCAAATGGCGCGACAAAACAAAAGTCATCGCTGGTCCGACTTCAGGGGCAAGCCGCGAACTTTCGATGAGGGCGCCGACAACATATTGCGCATCATGGAAGAAAACCGCAAGATGCTGCTCGAGATTAACGCCAAGCTGGACGCGATTATGGAGCACTTGGGAGTGCCGCCCAAGCCGCCGGCGGGATTTGTGAGGGAGTGAGGTGGCGGGGGATTTCACCACAGAGGCGCAGAGGGCGCCGGATTCTTGCGCCACGAACTGGTTTCGCCGCCCAGCCTTAGGGCGCGCGCAATTCAAGCACGGCGACGAAGATGGCGGTCATGATGCTCATGGCGATGACGATGCGCCAGGTCAAGTCTGATTTCAGCTTCTCGACATCTGTTTTGGTCGCCAAAGTCGGCAGAAGCGTCTCGATTGCCACCAGGCGTTCGCTATTCGTTTGCCGCGTATGACTGGATTCAGTGGCCGTCTGTTGAGTCGCAACTTGGGTTGCCATGCGAAGCTTCGCTTTCTTTCATAAGGTTGTAAAGTCACGATGGGATTATTGTAGCGTAGATCGACTGTGAGTGGGCGCGAATGGGGAAAACTCACTACAGAGGCGCAGAGGGCATAGAGAGTTTTCTCTATGTTAAGCTGGTTTGCGATTAAGCCACATTTCCTTACGAATCTCGCTAATGTGCTCCAATGTCTTCATATAGGCGCTATGATATGGGTTGGTAAACCTGTCCATTTCAGTATCAATTGTGTGCAGCTTTCCGTCCGGGAGAATTGCGTCACGAAGGTTCACATCCTTCAAGATCGCTCCTTGTAATTGAGCGCCGAGCATGTTCACCGCTTGCAGATTGGCTCCCGACAAGTTTGTATTTTGCAAATCTGCACCCATCAAACACGAATTCGTCAAATCTGCATCTTTCAATTTTGCCTTCTGCAAGTCCGCCCTCAATAAGTCTGCTTCACTTAGGTTTGCCCTAGTCAATTCCGCTTCCTGCAAATCCGCGTTGCGTAAGTCCGCACCTTGAAGATTTGAGAGAAACAGAGAAGCTCCTTGTAAGTTGGCGGCGGGCAATTTCGTTTGTTCGAGTCGTGACCAATGCAATTCCACCTTTTGCAGATTTGCAGCGCCTAAAAGAGCCCGCTGAAGCTTTACATTCCACATCATCGCACCTTGCATATTTACATGCCATGAGTGCACATCTTGCAAATCCGCATCACACAAATTGGTATCCTGTAACAGTGTGTGATCCAAAGTCGCTTCTCGCAAATTTGCAGATCCTAAGTGCGAACTTTGCAGATTCGCTTCACTCAAGTCCGCTCCTTGCAGATTTGCTGACTTAAAGTTTCCCTCTTTAAGCAAGCCTGCGTCACCTGTCAACCAACCCTTAGCACGCAGCCATTCCACTGCGGAGATTGCAATATCGTTAGAGCGACTGCCCGATTCCCTGATTAGTCGCGCTTTTAGCTGTTGTCTTGCTCGTATTTCAGTCCATCCGCCTACAACCGCTACCGAAATGAAGACACTGAAAAAAACTCCGAATACTTCAGTGTAGAGATTTGTCTCATAATCCTCAGCGGCAAATAGAATGAACCCATGCTTAACGAAGACAAATAGACAGACGACGGTTGTGAGAACCCCGATTACGATGACAACACTGGTGAAAACCCTATTATGTTTAGTGATGAATTCTTTTGCACGCGCCATAGTCGCAATTTCTCTACGCTACAAATACACAATGACACCAGCGTAACACAACCAACTCGAATTCATCCTCCAAAAAAGTGGGGGTTCACCCGCCCTCCACCACAGCCACCTCATCCCCACTCAACCCATACAGCCGATACACCAACTCGTCAATCTCCCGATCCACCGCCTCAATCCGCTGCTTGACCACGCCGCGCTGCACCAGAGTCAAGCCCGCCTGTTTATGAAGATCAAGCATGGTATCGACCAGTTCGACTATTTTGTCTTGCATGGCTACGTCAGCGGGATTGTCAAAGTCGATTGCGCGGATTGGGAGTTGGGCGAGATACTGATAAATGAAGCGCAAGTAACCGCCGCGATAGGTAGAGGAGATGCTTTGATACACAAAAGTCATGAGTTTCGAGTTCAATAGTCCAAGCAAATACTTGTCGTCTACCGGGATGATGTACGCTGTGTTTGCTACGTAAGCATTGTTCGGATCGTATGTGAAGTTTCCGCGCAGCGATATATCTGGTAGAATAATCTTCGGTTTCTCGAAGCTCTGCCAATAATCCACAGTATCTTGAATCTCATACCACTTATAGCGTCCTGGCTTACGTCCTGTCCACGAATCCCCCTGCCAGTCCAAAGGCTTAGGTTCAAGCTGGCTCTTGAATTGATACAGGTAGCGATGAATCGCGGGATAGCTTCTGATGTCAACGCCTCGCCTAGTAAAAACCAGATACTTGTTTGGCACGACAGCGCTAAATCGCTTTACATCTTTGCCTGCTATAAAGGGCTTGATTAGCTCTGCGCTGTTGGGATTTTCTTCAATCAAACTTACTCTAGTGTCGCCATCAATTACGAATGCCTTATTCAACCCTGTCGTGACGCCTCGGTAAATTTCCTTTTGTACATAGGTCTCTAGCGACATTCCCGCGTCAAAAAGTTTTCGCAAAAGCGCTTGAACCTCTTCGCGCGCCAGCGACCAGCCGCCATCATCCAGCAGCGACTTGTCCACCGTATAGCGCAGTGATTCCACATGCCCGCGCAGGCTGGAAAACTCAAGTGTGTCAATCTGCGCGGCCGCAAAGGTATCGCTTGCCCCGCCCTTGCCAATCGTCAATATGCAAGGATAAGTCGTCGCCTGCTGAAACACGGGCAAGTCGCCGAAGTCGATGATTTCGCGTATCGCCTGCTTTTTCAGCCAGGTCCGCAGCGGCTTGCCGTAACGCGCCCGCAGCCACTTGTTGGCGACGATGATGCCGAACAGCCCCTTCTCATTGAGCAGCTTCACGCCCCGCTCGATGAAGTAGGTATAGAGATCGGCCGTGCCGGCGTAGGTTTCAAAATGTCGCTTGGCATAAGCCTTGAACGCCTGACCCAGAGTCTCCTGCCGCACATAAGGCGGATTCCCGATGACAGTATCGAATCCGCCTGCCGCCATAATGTCGCCGAAGCCGGCGCTGCTGGCCCAATCGAAGGGGTTGGTGCGATAGATTTCGTCTTTGGCGACTTGCGTCAAATCTGTGCCAACAAAAAAGTCGCTGCCGATAAGCGAGTTGCCGCATTTGATATTGCCACTGAGGTCAGGGAGAATCTGTTCGCCCGACTCGTCAAGAGCGGCTTCGTGGCGGGCGGCTTCGTTTTCGCCTTCCAGCATTTTGAGCAGCAGGGAGAGCTTGCTGACTTCGACGGCGTTGGGATCGAGGTCCACGCCATAGATATTGTTGAGCAGGATGCGTTTCTTTTCGCGCGTCTTTAATAGTATGCTGTCGGTCGTGTGCAGAATGCGATTCTTGTAACGATCGCGATGCTCTCGGTAGTATTCCAGGTGCCAGTCAAGCAGGTATTGATAAGCGCCAACGAGGAATGAACCGCTGCCGCAGGCCGGGTCAAGCACGCGCAGCTCCGCGGTTTCTTCGGCTGTTTTGCCTTCCAGGAGTTTGCCGACCGTGTTTTCCACGATGTAGTCGACGATGTAGTCCGGGGTGTAGTAAACGCCGCCGGCTTTGCGGACTTCGGGTTTCTCTTCGACCGAAACATCGTTGCTTGAGGTCACCTCGACGACTTTGCCGAGAAAGCGTTCGTAGACCTGACCGAGGATGTCGGCTGAAATCACGGAGAACTGGTACAGACTCTTGGGTGGATAGAGGTCATTGATGATATGTGAAATCACATCGTCATTGATGTGAATATTCAGTGCCAATTCATCGGCGTCACCGCGATCCGTTGCTTTGGGATCGAAATGGAATAGGCCCGAATTGTAGATCCTGTCGGCGTCTCTAAATTGGCTCTTTAGTTTGTCATAAATTCTGTGCGTAGCGCGGGCTACTGACTCAAGACTAGGCAGCAAATCAAGATTTCGGTCTTCGACGATACGCAGGAAAACGATGCGGTTGATGGTGCGCGTTACCAAGCCATTCAAACTGCGCGTGTCGAGCGGTATGTCTAGAAATTGCGCTTGCTTGTAGATATGTACCGCTAAATCGTCCCGCCAGGATTCGAGTTGACGCAGAAAGGCGTCATCCACCCGCATTATGCCTGTTGGCTTGTCTTCGAGGACTTGGCGATGCTTGCGTTCAAGCACGGATTCGCGAGTAAAGAGACCTAAGGCATTATCCCAGTCGTCGAGATACTCTTCATAGGTCAAATACAGTTCGCGCGCGATGGCGGGCGCATCGTCGCTGGTGGGCTGGATTCGGCAGTCGTAAACAGCGAATTCCTTGAAGTTGGTCAATATGCCGATTTCGGTGTTGCCGGACCAACCATAGGAACGGATTTGGCGGGCGGGATCGTAGCCATTCAGAATATCCACGGAAGGTTTTTTGGTTTCAACATAGAAGGCGCGGCGGTGCCCGGCGAGGAAGCTGTAATCGGGGTGCTTGATCGTGCCGCCAGTGCGTATTCCCGCTTCGTGCAGCACCTGACTACTTTCGCCAGTTTGCCAGCCCATGGCGTCAAACAAAGGATTGACGAACTCCTGCCTCAATTGAGCTTCGTTGTAGTTTGGATGCGTATAGAATGACTTGCCGTTTTCGAATTTCTTGACAAGTTCGTAGACTTTGTCGGGAACACTCATGCGTTTCTCTGTGCCCTTTGTTTGTCCTCTGTGTCCTCTGTGGTAAGGTTTTTTATGTCATTCTTGCGCCTGATTCTGCACCCTCTGTGGTGAAAAACCTTAACGCATTCACTTCGTAAACAGCAAGTTCACCACGCCCATGCCCGCCAGCAGACGCGCCGTCTCCCGCTCGACCAGCGCCGCATCGCCCCAGTCGCGCAGCGAGCCGTCCGCCTCTATCGCCTGCACCTGCCCGAAGCCCAGCCCCAGCGCCTCGCTCAGCGCCGCCGCGGGCTCATGCCCGAAGGCCGCCAGCGCGCCCGGGTTGTACTCCATCACCAGCGCCAGCCCGGGCGATTGGGCGATCGTCCGCCGCATGCCGCGCAGCGCCGTCAGCTCGGCGCCTTCGATGTCCATCTTCACCAGATCGACTCGCCCCACGCCCAGCTCGGCCAGGCAGTCGTCGATGGCCGCCGTCCGCACGCGGTAGCGCTGCATCTCGAAGCCGGCTTCGCGCCGCGGCGCTACATCGCCCGCGCCCATGCGCGCCTGCTGCTGATGCGCCAGAGACTCGTCAAAATGCAGCGAGCCGCTGGCCGACATCATCAGGTAGTCGTAGAGCTCGGCGCTGCCTTCGCGCTCGGCGGCGGCCAGCTGCAGCGCGCTGACTGTGTGCATGCCGCGGGTGTTGCGCTGCAGCACACGATGGGTGCTGGGGTTGGGCTCGATAGCGATGACGCGCCCGTCCGCGCCGGCGCGCCGCGCCAACAGACGGGTGTAGTAGCCGACATGCGCGCCCACATCCAGCGCGACCATGCCCGGCTGCGCCAGGCGCTCCAGCAGTTGCCGCGTCTCCCGTTCGTGCTGCCGCGTCAGCAGCTCCAGCCGAAACCAGAAAGGGTCCTCGGCGATGGTCTGGAAGCCGGTGGCGCGCTCCAGCCCGGGCAGCAGCAGCCCGCTCAGCAAGCGGTGCAGGGCGATATGCGCCGGGCGGATGCGCTTCAGCGTCTTGCGGTATATTCGGAGGCTGGTATCGAGCACGCTCATAGTCTGCTGTCGGGGCGGCTGAACGCGAGTAGGCTAAAGGAGTGTCCGGCGCCGGTCAATCCTGAATGGTCACCGGCGCGGCGGCCTCATCCACGCACTGCGGGTCGCTCTCGATGGCGTCCAGGCCTTGCAAGATATTGCCGACCGTGGCGCTGTCGCTCGCCGCTTGCGCCAGGTCTAACGAATCCCGCAGCAGGCTCCAGCCCAGCGTGCAGGCGCCGGTATAATAGTGCGACAACCCCAGGCGATAGCGGCAGGACAAATCATAGAAGCCCTCATCGTAGCGCAGGCACTGCTGAAAGGCGTCCCGCGACGCCTCGAATTGGCGCTCGCGATAGTGCAGCAGCCCCAGCTGAAACTGCGCTTCGGCGTCGGCCGGCTGATTTTCGACCGAGTCCTGGCAGAAGCCCAGCGCGCGCGCGAACTCGCCCACCTTGCGATAGGCCAGGCAAAGCCGCAGCATGGCGCGGGCGTTGCGCGGCTCCAGCGACAGAATGCGGTTGTAGATGTCGATGGCGCTTTCGTCGTCATCGCGCGCCAGGTAAAGCCCGCCCAGCTCAAAATGAATCGGCAGGTAGGTGGGGCGCAGCTGCAGGGCCCGCCGCAGGTAGGATGCGGCATCGCTGTAGGAGCCGACCGATTGCAGCGCGTAGGCATAGGCGCGGATGAGATCGGCATCCTCATCGTCGATGGACAGGCCGCGCTCGCCGGCTTCAAGACCGTCGGCCCAGCGTTGCGTATCGACGTAGGCGCGGGTCAGGGCCGCGTACAGCGGGGAGAAGCGCGGATTAGATTCCAAGCCGGAAAGCGCGATGGGAATGGCGACCGACGGTTGGCCTTGCCAGGCCAAGGCCGTGGCTTTCAGCGCGAAGCCGCGCGCGTCGCGGGCGTCAAGCTCGGTGATGGCGGCTCCATGCCCGTGCGCCTCGTCATAGCGGCCCAGCTCAATCAGCAGGCGGCCGTGTTCATAGAGGTAGGCGATGTTATTCGGGCGTTCTTCGACGGCCTGCGCCAAAAGCGCTTCGGCGCCGCTGATGTCGCCGGCCAGGAAGAGCTCGGAGGCGCGGGTGGCCAGCTCGCTGGGCATCGGTGTGGGCGTGGGCGGGCTGGCGCTGAAGCTCAGGATGACTCCCTCGACTGCGTCCCGTTGCCACAAGATGGCCAGGCCCAGCAGCAAACCCAGCAGCGCGGCGATGAGCATATTGCGAAGCGGATGGCGTTTGGGCTCGCGGAAGAAAGGCTGCGTGTAATCACGCTGAATCTTCACCCTATATGCCTCCGATGGGCGTCGGCGGGATGGGTGTGGGCGGGATGGGCGTTGGGAGTTGGGCGCTTTCGAAGCCGGGGCAGTTGGCCCGGATATCGCCCAGGCCCGTGTTTATGATATCAATGATGCTTGGCTGGCTGGTGTAGAGAAATGCTTCCAACAATACGTCCCAGGCGGTGGAACATTCACCCAGGAAGTAGTAGGCCAGACCGCGGATGTAGAAGCACTCGACCGCGGTGGAGCCGTTGGCGACGCAGTTCTCCAGCGACTCGAGCGCGCTTTCGTAGTTGCGGCGGCTGTACTGCAGCTGGCCCAGGTACTGCCAGGCGGGCGCGTAGGTCGGGTCGATCTCGGTGGCGGTCTCGCAAAAGCGCGTGCCTTCCAGGAATTCTCCGATCTCCGCGTAGGTCTGGCAGATGCGCAAGTAGGCTTTGGCGCTGTTCGGCTCCAACTCGAGGATGCGGCGGTAGATGCCCACCGCCATCTCCTGGTAATTCTCCTGGCGGTATTGAGCCGCCAGCTCAAAGTATGGCGCCGTCAGCTTTGGGCTGATGGCTACGGCTTGTTCCAGGGCGGCGATGGCTTCGCTGCGGCGGCCGGTATAGATCAGCGGAATGGAGTAAGCGCGGAAGCCGAACGAATCAAGAGGATCGAGCTCGGTCGCGTGGATGCCGCGCTGCAAGCCCTCGGCATAGCGCCCGATATTGGTGTAGGCGATCGCGAGCGCCGCGTGCAAGGGCGCGAAATCGGGGCTTATCTCCAGGCCCTTTATTGCTTCCGGAATGGCCGATGCCGGGTCGCTCCACATCAGAGCGCGCGCCTTCAGGGCGTAACCGCGCGCGTCAGTCTCGGCCGCCGCGATGGCGCGATCGCCGATCTCTACCGCCACTTGGTCGTTACCGGATTCGAGCAGGATGATGCCGTATTCGTAGAGAAATCCGACGTCTTGAGGACGCTGAATGACAGCCAGTTCAAAGTCACTCAACGCCTCCTCAAGCGCCCCATCGAGAAAGCGCGCGAAGCCTCGCTGGGCGTACTCATTTGCCAGCAGCGTCGGTGTGGGCCGCGGCGTGCCCATGAACTCGTTCACGGTGGCTTCCACTTCGCCTCTGAAGACGTACCCGAAGGCGAGGACGGCGCCGATGATGCAGGCAAGGATCAGGAGTAGGAGGAGCAGCGAGATGCCTGAAAGACCGCGCCGCCGGTTACTGAAGAATCGCCTGCCATAATTTCGCTTTATCTTGCGGTAGGGTGTCATGCCGCCGGACCCACTCGCTGAGCGCGCTTATTTTACCACATCGGGGTCGCGGCTCTGTTGACCCAAGCGTTATGGGCATGCGGAAGAATGGCAATGACGATTGTCGCCGCCACACTGGCGAATCTGCCATAGGATGACCGAGCGTTTGACAGCTGTGTATAATGCAGTGGCCAAAAAGACCTCGCGGAGCTGTCATGGTTGAGCAAGTGAATTGGGCGAAAAAGATAGCGGCTCTGGCGAGAACAGGCTTGCATTATTCCCAGAATCACTATGATAGCGACCGCTACGAACAGCTGCTGGAAATCGCGGCGCAAATGCTGGCGCAAGCCGCCGGCACGGATAGTGAGCGCATCAAAGCGATTCTCGAGGTGGATGAGGGCTACGTAACGCCGAAGGTGGACGTCCGCGGCGCGGTTTTCAGGCGGGGCGAAGTGCTGCTGGTGCGGGAGGCGGTCGACGGCCTGTGGACGCTGCCCGGCGGCTGGGCCGATATTGGCGATGCGCCCTCGGAGGCAGTAGAGCGCGAAATCCGCGAAGAGAGCGGCTACGAGGCCAAAGCGGTCAAATTGCTGGCGATAGAAGATCGCAAGCGCCGTCATCCGCCGTCGCTGCATGATGTATACAAGATCGCTTTTCTCTGTGAGCTGGTCGGCGGCGAAGCGCGTGCCAGCGCGGAAACCACCGAAGTCGGCTGGTTCAGCGAAGACGACATTCCGCCGCTTTCCCCGGGGCGGGTAAGGGCAGAACAGATCTCGCGCTGGTTCGCGCACTGGCGTGAGCCGGACCTGCCCACCGAGTTCGACTAGCGGGGACGACACCGCGACCAAGCACAGGACTGCGCCGAATGCCGCAAGAATTCATTTTGCCGGCCATAGGTTTTGGCCTTAGCGCCGCGACCATACCAGGTCCCTTGATCGCGTACTTGGTCAATATAGCGGCAACGCAGGGTTGGCGGAAAGCGATGCTGGTGGTGCTTGCGCCGCTGATTACTGACGCGCCGATTATTGTGCTGATGAGCTTTATTCTGGGCCAGATGCCGGCCGACGCGTTACGGCTGATTCAGCTAGCTGGCGGCTGTATGCTGCTTTTCATCGCCAGAAGCGCCGTAGAGCAATTCCGGACCGGCGTCGCTTTGAACGGGGTCACTGAGGGTGGCGCCGCAAGCGGTACGACTTGGCGCCGCGTGCTTCTGACCGGCATCGGCATGAATTTCCTCAGCCCCGGTCCCTGGCTGTTTTGGGCTACGGTAAACGGCCCGCTGCTCGTTAAGTCAGCGGGCTATTCGCCGGGCCATGCGCTGATGTTCTTGCTGGCATTCTACGGCACATTCCTGGGCGGGTTATGCTGTTGGGCGCTGCTGATTCATCAAGCGCGGCGCCTGCCGGAAAAAATGCTGCGATACCTTATGCTGGTGACAGCGACGCTGCTACTGTGGTTCGGCGCAGGGCTCATCACCGCCGCCACAGGCGTTGAACAATTTCACCTTTGGGCTGTCATAGCCCTGATTCTTGGCGGCTTGTTATGGTTGGGCAGAGCCCCGCGCTAGTTGCCGTCTTTGCCCGCTGTCGCGGCCAACTCTCTACGTCAGCGCCAGAATGCGCGCTGGACCGCCGGAACCTTCTTCGTATTTGGGAATGCCACAGACTATGGTCGCCTGGCTATCCATGATTGCTTCAAGGTTGGCCACATTCTCGATGGCCAGCAGACCCGAGCCGAGGATCATATAGTGCGCCTCGAAAGTCTCGGTTATGGCGTGATCGATGCTGAGCGTATCAACGCCGACGCCATGGATTGAACGTTGGCTGACCAGCCATTCCGCCGCTTCGCCACTGAAGCCGGGGAAGTGTAAGCCGGTGTCGTCGCCAAAGAAGGCGGGCGTGCCGATACGGTGTTCCCAGCCGGAATACATCAAAACGAACGCGCCTTCGGGGATATCGCCATTTTCCATCTCCCAAGCTTGCAGGTCTTCTACGGTCACCCAGGTATCGGGGTCTTCTTCGGCGCGGGCTGCGATGTCAATGACTACGGCCGGTCCAATCAGTCCGTCCGCTGAAAAGCCGTCAACGCGGGCTCCGTCAGCGATAAAGTGGCTCGGGAAATCCATGTGCGTGCCCTGTGTTCTTCAAAGGTCCAGCGCTGCGAATAGATGAAATTTTCTTCGACAGTGAATACGGTTTCCCGCGTGCCGGGCGTTACGACGCCGGGCCAAACAGGATTGCTCGGGCCGAGCGTATGACTAAGGTCAATGACTCCCCCGCTGGTGTGGCTGTCCGCGCGGGCGATCTGAGGCGCCAGGGCGGCGCCGGCGCTGAGGACGCTGCCGATTTTGAGGAAGCTGCGGCGGCTTACGCTGGGTAATCCCTCCTTCTCGGTTCGTTCTTTTACGGTTTACGCAACGTGGGCATTACACATGATTGTCCTCTCGAATTGGCTTTGTATTATGATTTGACAACTGCGCTGAAAGCCCTGCACCGCAGTTCAGTCGGAACCAATCTTAGCGCACAAGAAACTCGTGGTTTTGTGCAGGGTAATTGCGTCAATTTTCTCCATAGCCTGTGGCTCCTCTCGTTGACCAAGCGCGAAGATGACAGTACAATAAATTCTAGTGAAGTAAGTTGGTTGCTAATGATACAATGTATCATTAGCGAGCTGTTCCTATGACGCCGCGCGAATTCAAAATTGGCAATATGGACTGCGCTGGCTGCGCGCGCGAAGTTGAAAGCGCCATCAAGAATCTCGAAGGCGTAGATTCCGCGCGGGTAGAATATATCACTAATACTTTGGAGTTAATCGGCGATGTCGATTTCGCGCGGCTGCGAGAGCGCGTTGAAGCTGTAGGCAAGACCATTTGCGAAGTTGAGGAAGTTGACGCGGTATCGGGTCAAAGCTACGAACTGAACCGCATCGGAGTATTGGGCTTCTGGGATTTTCTGCTGGGACGTTCTGAAAGCCGCCTGGCGATTGTCGGCGGGGCGCTGCTCTTGATCGCGATCGTCGTTGACCTTCTGGGGTTGCTACCGGCGCAAATCGGCGGCGCGCTTTATATGCTGTCGTTGCTGGTGGCCATGAGGCCGATCGCGCGCAACGGTCTCAATGCGCTGCGCATCAACCGAGAATTCAACATCAATATGCTGATGACGGTGGCGGCGATTGGCGCCTTGTTCCTGGGCGAATTTCTGGAAGCGGCAACGGTGATCTTCTTGTTCGCGATAGGCGAAGCGTTGGAGGGATATACGGCCGATCGCGCGCGCGACAGCTTGCGATCACTCGTAGCGCTGAAACCGTTGACGGCGCAGCGTTTGGACGGGGATTTCATTGAAAAAGTTCCGGTGGAAAGACTGCGGATCGCCGACCGCGTCCGCGTTTTGCCCGGCGAGAAAATCCCAATGGATGGCGCTGTCGTGGCGGGCAACAGCGCGGTGGATCAGGCGCATATCACCGGCGAGAGCTTGCCGCTGGCCAAGTCGCCCGGCGATGAGGTCTTCGCCGGATCGATTAATGGTGAGGCGGCGCTGGAGATACGCGTCAGCAGGCTGTCGTCTGACAATACTCTGAGCCGGATTATCGAATTGCTGCAACAATCGCAATCGCGGCGGGCCCCCAGCCAGCGGCTGATCGACCGCTTTGCTCACCACTATACGCCGGCGGTGGCGCTGGCCGCGATCACGGTGGCCTTGATACCGCCGCTATTACTTGGCGGAAGTTTTTGGGGTGGGTCAGATGGCAGCGGATGGTTTTATCGCGCCCTGTCGATGCTGGTGATCGCCTGTCCCTGCGCCTTGGTGATCAGCACACCGGTGACGGTCATTAGCGCCATAACATCGTTGGCGCGGCGCGGCGCGCTCATAAAAGGCGGCGCGCCGCTCGAGGCCTTGGCGGCCACCAAGGTGATCGCATTTGACAAGACGGGAACGCTGACGCAGGGCCGGCTCGAAGTGATGGCGACTTATACGGACAACTGTGGAGATGAACCAGACTGTAAACCTTGCGCCGAGCTGATTTCGCTGGCGGCGTCGGTGGAAGCGCAGAGCACCCATCCCTTTGCGAACGCTATTCTGGAGGCCGCTGCGCAGCTGGGTGTTGCCTACGCTGACGCCTCGGTGGTGGAGGCGATGACAGGGCTCGGCGTGCGCGGCAAGGTAAACGGCCGGCGCGTAACGATCGGCAGTCACCGCTATTTTCACGATGATTTCAAACATTCAGATCACCTGTGTAAGTTGGCTAACGGGATCGAGGCTGCGGGTCAAAGCGCGATAATGGTGCATGACGGCGACATCGTGTGCGGCGTCATTGCGCTGGCGGATGCGCCGCGAGCGGAAAGCCGGGCGGTCGTTTCGGCGCTGGGCGAAATTGGCATTGAGTCAGTCATGTTGAGCGGCGACAACAGCCGGGTGGCGGAGTCGATCGCGGGGCAGGTCGGCGTGGATCGTTATTATGGAGACTTGCTGCCGCAAGACAAGGTGGCCGCTGTGGAAAAACTGGCGGAGAATCACGGACAGGTCACGATGGTCGGCGATGGCATCAACGATGCTCCAGCGCTGGCGCGGGCCGCGGTAGGCATCGCCATGGGCGGCGCGGGCAGCGCGCAAGCGATGGAAACGGCGGACATCGTACTGATGGCGGACGGGCTGCATCAGCTGCCGACCACCATTGAGCGGGCGCGTTTCGCGCGGCGCCTGATGCGGCAAAATATAGCGCTGTCGTTTGGATTGAAAGCGGTATTCTTGCTGCTGGCGGTGACGGGCAACGTGACGATGCTGGTCGCGGTATTCGCCGACATGGGCATGTCGCTGGCGGTGACGCTCAACGGGATGCGGGCGCTGCGGGATTAGGTCAGGCGCCGAAGTCGCGTTCCACTACTTGCGAGAGGAATTGCAACACGAGATTCTGCAAGTTTCGCTGACGGAGCCCGGCCTTCCCGCGCGTAACATAATTCTTTGCCTCTAAGTCATAGCCAATCTGAAAGATATCAGGGACCGCGACACCATCACGATAGAGATTGTAAAGGTTAATGTATTTGTCTTTTGCGTCGGTATACTTTGAAATCACTAGAATTACCGAAGCTCGTCTTTTCATCGGTCCCAAAGTGGGCGCAAAAAAGAAGACATAACGCGATCTTTTGCCAGAAGCAGTTAATTCGATACGAAAAAACGAACTTCTTCTGACGCTCTCCCCTTTTCGCAACAACGCGTATTGTTCGATGCTGGGCACGCCATACGGGGCAACACGTGCGCTTATAGGCGTCGCGCCTGTACTTACGTAATCTACGGAATGCTCGAATACTGCTTTAAGATGCTCTTGTTTCCTGCGCCAATCGCTGTACTCTGCCTGTAATTCCTTGATTTCCGCTATTTCTAGCCGGTCACGCAGGGAACTCAGCAGATCGGCAGTGTCCATCCGCTCGCAAACATTTTCGTGAATTAGCTCCACTAGTGGAGTTAAGTCTCCTTTGTCCCAAGTATGTTCTAACGCGTCGAGATAACTAGTTCGGTCGTCCTCATGGATGATGCTAGGTGGGTAGCCATGTCGCCTCAGAATCAGATTCATTAACCCGCGGGCTGTTCGACCATTGCCGTCAGTAAAGGGGTGGATCTGCACAAACAGAGCATGTGCAGCCGCCGCCGCAAAAACAGGGGAATCCGGCAATTCAACTTCATTCCGTGTTACAGCCGAGAGATAGTCGCTCAAGTCTGTCATCATTTGTTGAACGAGAAAGGCATCGGGCGTTGAATGACGAGATCCCTCAATTATGTTGGGAGTATCGCGGTATCGTCCGACGTCGTCGTTTACACCTTCCATAAGGATTGCGTGGAATTGGCGCAGAAAGCTTTGTGTAATGGGTTTGGATTTGTCAAAGGCGACTTCTTGCGCAAAATCCAGCGCGGCCAGTAGATTTCTGGTCTCGAGTTGGTCGAGAGACGGTCTACTCGGGATGTCGCCATCCGCTTGGATGATATTTCGCGTTTCACCGTAGGTCAGCCTATTGCCCTCAATCCGGTTGGAATGATAGATCTCATCCAGCTTAGTTTGCTCATAGAGTTGCCGCTGAATTTGCGCTGTAAGCCTGCCTTCCTTCAAGCGCTTCGTAATGTCCTCATGCATGGTCCTCAGTCGGGCATTCAACCACTCGTCGTAATGAAATGGCTTTCCATTGATGGCTTTGGGTCTAATCATCCCCAATCCCCTTTCGAGGTTTCTTGATCGGCCATAACTTGATTTCCTCACCCTCGCCGACGCGAAGCGCGGCTATAGGCATCGCTGAAGCCGTGCTGCAGGCGGAGTTTTTCGTAGAGCCGGTCAAAGCGATGGCGCGTGTCGCGGCCCAGGGACACGCGCATATCCCAAGCATCTTCGTTATCGCTGCGATAGTAGTTCTTCTTGCGCGCGACGCGATTGAAGCCGTACTTCTGGTAGAGGCTCTGCGCCACTGAATTGCTCACGCGAACTTCGAGCACGATATATTCCGCGTCCAATTGCAACGCCTTGCCGAACATGCCGGCGAGCAGTATCTCCCCGTAGCCCAAGCCGCGATTAGCGGGGTGAATGGCGATGGTGCTGATGTGGGCTTCGCCGTCGACCTTCCATAAGCCTCCGTAGCCCAGGATTTCGCCGGTGCTGTAAGTCGTCGGTCCATGGCCGCGCAGCTTGTCGCGCAGACGAGCTCGCAGCAATTGACGTCGTGGGGATGGTGGAGGCGCCTCGTCCGACTGCTGGTCGAGGACAACCATATGGCTGACGTCCGATTCAGTGATCTCGAATGTATATGATTCGTATGACCAGGGCGGCTCAAAGCAGATTACGTCAATCGCCGCCACTTGACGAATGTCAGCCAGCTGCATATAGCGGAGATTCAAACCCATTGCCGAAGACTTGCTTGGTGAATACTTGGCAAGAGTTTAGCGCCCCTTGGCTGGAGCTACAACTGAGCGGCGCTCGCTGCGAGGAGAACCTGCCGGGCGTACGAATGCGGGCGCCCGACAAGCGTGAAACGAGGTTACATCTGCATCTGGATCATCTCGACGACATCCAGCGCCGCCACTTCGATATAGGGGCTGGTCTTGGCGATGGCGACCGCAGCATCGATATCGTCGGCTTCGATGACGGTCATGCCGGTCAAGCGGTCGGCGCGCGCTGCGCTGGACGCGCCCTCGCTGGTCACGCGGATCGGCGGGCCCATCGGGCGCATCGCCGGCTGGACGACCACATCGTTGATGCTCTCCATCCACTGCATGTACTTGGCGAAGTGCGCCTGCTGTTCTTCTTGTGATGCGAATTGCGGTTCACCTACATAGAGCAATCCGAATTGTGCCAAGATGTTCTCTCCTGTGTAAATCTGCCTGTTATTGGTCTGCCGAGCGCTTGCACGCAAGCGGCGCCCGCGGCGTGGCATCAAGCATAAGTCGGCACGCGCGCTGGTCAATACCGAAGTTGGCTTAGGGTTGCCCGGGAATCGTATAGACGAAGCGATCCACGCCGGTGTCTTGCGTCTGGCAGCGCCAGTCTCCGTTAGGATCAACCACGCCGGACGGCGCGGAACAGCGTATGTCCACAGGCTCGCAGCTGTCCACCGTGACGATCCAGATGCCGCTGGCGCGGGCGCGCATGCGTAGATTGCTGCTGTGAAATTGCCAATTCACATCGGACCACTCGGCGCGACTGCGCCCGCCATTGACCGCGTGGAAGATGATCCGGGCGCCGAGACCGGCCAGCTGGTGGGTGAGGTGGCTATCAGGCATGGGCGTGCAAGTCGGGTTGGCCCACAGATCATTGCATATAAGGCCGGCGATTGGTTGTCCGGCAAATTGAAACGAGCGCAGCGGCCGAATGGCGTAGTGGTTGAGTTCGCCCATGGGCTCGGCGCTCATGGAGCCAGTCGGCAGCGTTTTGCTGTGGAAGCCCAGATACCGTCCATCGGCCGCGTAAAAGCGCAGCTGGTTGTACGTCATGCCGTCTGAAGCTTCGACAAAGCAGGTGCCCAGCGCCAGCCCGACCCGCGCGCGCGCCGCCGCAACGGTGACCCGCTCAAGCGCTTCACGCGTCTCCGCGACATCGAATTCGTGTGTGTAGCCGCTTAGGGAACCTTCCGGCGTCAACAGGATATTGGCCTTTTCAGCGCTCGCCCAAAGAATGCCGTCTTCAATGTAGCGCTGATTGGCGGCGATATCGCGCGTGACGGGTATCTGGATTCCAGCGACACGCAGGCTCATCGCGCAGTCTTCCCGACTCAACATTTTTGCTGCCCGAGTGTAGAAAGTCCCGAATCGAATTGCAAGCGCGCGCGATGAGGCTCATTTCTGGCGAACGACAGGCGTTGAACTTGAGTCTTCACTTGAAGCTGTGTATGCTACAGTTCGCGGCGGGGGATCATTGCTAAAGATTCTGAAATGTGCCGAGCATACAACAGGCTGCCCGCCGCTTTAGATTGTGGAGCACTTGGCCCATGCTGAGCATCGCGGACATGGAATTGCTGCGGGAGGCGTACAGCGCTTATTCCGAATTGCGGCCGGCTGACGCCATGCGGATGATTGGAAATCCGACTGCTGAAAAAATTGTGGATCGCGCGCTGGCTGGCATGGCGGAAGGGGATCGCAATCAGCGTGTGCTAATGTTGCGAGTCCTGCAGCATCATCCGGGCGATGTCGCTATGCGCGGGGTGTTGGCGGGCTTGAACGATGATGCGCGGCGCGTTTGCGCGGTCGCGATCCAAGCGAGCGGCGACTTCCTGGCTTATCCGCAAATTGTCGCCCGGTTGGCGGCGATCGCGAGCGATGCGACTGTAAAGCGCAAATTGCGGCGGCGAGCGCTGAGCATGCTGGCGGGCGATGAAGGACGTCAGCAGGGCGATCTGACGCCGGCGGCATTTGAAGCTCTGACCCACCTGATGACGCTTCCGGCGAATCGCTTTAGTATCGTTTTCGGCTTGGCGCGCCTGGAGTTGACGCCGCGGGTCAAGACGCTGCTGGAGCGTTTCGCGGATTCGACGGATGAAAGCGAGAGCGCGCTGGCGCAGCGGGCCTTGTGTAGAGAGCGCGTTGCGCATATTGATGCTTACGCGGATGATGAGCTACTGCGGCGGCGGATCGCCGAGAACTGCGACATCGCTCATGGTCGCATGTACTACTGGCTGCCGAGGACGGGCTTGCCGGCGGAAGACGTCGCCACAGTCTAGCGGCAGACTTCTCGCCAATTGACAGGACCAAACTCGCGGCAGTCAAGATTGCTCAAAAAAGTGGGATGCCCGGTATCCGCGCGCGAACACGGTAGAGTGTGGTAATGCCGGTCAGATACAAGCTGCAAAGATCATCATCGCCCCAAGTGAAATTTGTGATCTGCATCGGCGTCCGCAGCCGCCCTAGGAAGCTGCCGTCAGCGCGAAAGATGTGCAGGCCGCCTTGGGCGCAGCAGTAGATATTCCCCTCAGAGTCGATTTTCATGCCATCGGGCACACCGGGGCCGTCGCCGCCTGTCTCGGCAAAGACGCGTCGATTGGATATCCCGCCATCGGCCTGTACATCGAAGACGAAGATTTTGAATTCGGGGCTGTCATTGATGTATAGCAGCGATTCGTCGGCGGAGAAGCACAAGCCGTTGGGTCGGTTGAGCGCCTTGGTCAGCAGCGTCAGTGAATCCTCGGCCGGATCCCAGCGATAAACGCCGTTGAAATCGAGTTGGGTCGGGCGCGGGATACCCACTTTCGGCTCGCGCCCGAAAGGCGGATCGGTGAAATACACGCTGCCGTCGCGCTTGACCACGATGTCGTTGGGACTGTTTAGTTCCGCGCCGTCGTAATGGGAGGCGAGCACAGTCATGTTTTCGCCATCCATTCGCGTCACCCGGCTGCTGGCGTGGTGACAGCTGAGCAAGCGGCCTGCTCGGTCGTAGGTGTTGCCGTTGGCCATGTGGCTGTTGCGCCGATACATGCTCAAGCCAGCGTCCGCGGACCATTGCAGCGTCGAGTTGCCCAGGATGTCGCTGAAGCGCAGGTGCTTCTCGTAGGGATGCCAGGCCGGTCCTTCAAGGAACTTCAGGCCGTCCGCCACAGTCTCAATTTTGGCATGGCTGTCGAAGTAGTCGTTGAGCTGCGTATCGCGTACGTCAAGATCAATGGCTGGCATAGGTTTACTCCTTGTTGGGCGCGGCCAGCTGCCATCATGCCCGGCAATCGGCAGCGAGACAATGCTTTATTGACACACTACGGCGAACGGCATTTGTAGTATGGAGCTTATTGGCGTTGACGCGCGCCTTTCATGCGGTTCTAATGGATGCGGCATCTTGTTCAGCGCGGATTCCAAGCGCTGCGCGTCCAGGAGAAAGGCTGAGCATGGCGACATACGACATAGCGGTAATCGGCAATGGTTTGATGGGCAGCGCGGCGCTGCGCCACTTGGCCCTGAGTTGCCCGGATATGAAGGTATGCGGCATTGGCCCGGCGGAGCCGCGCGACCGCAAGACACATCAAGGCGTCTTCGCCAGTCATTACGATCAGGGGCGGATCACGCGCATCCTGGATCCCAGCCCGCTTTGGGGCCAGCTGGCCCGTGACTCAATCGTGCGCTATCCAGCAATCGAAGCGGAAAGCGGCGTCATCTTTCACCATCGCGCTGGCTGTTTGCGCGCGACCGATATTGAGGAACGCGTCGCCGATATCGACGCCTGCGCCGCAGTTTATCAGCCGCCGCACCAGCGCCTCGATGCCGCCGGCTGCCAGAATAAGTATCCCTTTCTCGCCTTCTCGGATGAATTTGTCGCCTGGGATGAAAGGGGCGAAGCCGGCTATATCAACCCGCGCCAGTTGATCGAGGCGCAGCTAAAGGCGGCCGCTAATAGCGGCGCGTCGGTCATTCGCGAAATTGTCGATTCGCTGGAGGTTGGTGGTGACGGGGTGTCGATTCGCACGCGTGAAGGCAGCGAGCTGCGCGCCGGGAAGGCGCTGCTGACAGCCGGGGGTTACAGCAATATCTTGCTAAAGCGAAAGCTGGATTTGCCGACCAAGTCACATACGATTTTGCTGGCGGAACTGCCGCCGAACGAGATCAAACGGCTGCGCGGCATGCCGTCCATCATCAGTTCCTTCGATCATCCCGAGGTCGAATCACTGTATATGCTGCCGCCGGTGTTGTACCCGGATGGCAAGACATACATCAAGCTGGGGCCGAGCGGCCGCAACGAGCAGTTTTTTGACGCCACCGAAGATGATCGCGAGCTGGCGCCTTGGTTCCAAAGCGCGGGAAACGCCCTCACAGCCGCCGATCTGAAAGCGGCGCTGCAGCGGATGATCCCGGGCTTGAATGCGCTGGCGTATCAGACGGCGCCTTGCCTGATCACCTATTCGGCGCATGGGAATCCCTATATTGACGAGTTGGAAGCGGGCCGGCTGTACGTGACAACTGCCGGCAATGGCATGGGCGCCAAGTCGTCGGATGAAATTGGACGGATCGGCGCGCTGCTCTGCGCGACCGACGAATGGCGCAGCGATCTAAATCGAGAGGACTTTCGAGCGATTTACGCCGACGGCGGGTCGAAGTAGGGTTTGGCTTCTTCTCTCAGCGCCAGCGCGATTATGCGCTGGTGGCGCGGCAGCATGTTTTCGGGCAAGTCCTCAGCGTGGAAAAAGCGAATATCGAGTGATTCGTCATCATTGACGCGCGGCGCGGCGGCTTCAGTCGGCCGACAGCGGAAGACGGTCGTCACTGTCGCCATTTGGTCGCCGTTGGGGTAGGTCACGACATAGTCGCGGCCCGATAACACAGCCACTACGCGCTCCGGTAGAATCGAAATACGAGTCTCCTCAAACACCTCGCGGATGGCGGTATCGGCTGCTGTTTCGCCTGGCTCTACCCCGCCGCTCGGTGGCGCCCAGGTTTTGGTGTCGCGGCGAAGCTGCAGCAGGACCTCATCGCGCGCATTGACGACTACCGCGGTCACGCCCGGCAGCAGCAGCAAGTCATGGCCGATTTTGGCGCGGATATTTGCGATGTAGGCCGAAATCGGCATCAGCCGACGGAGACCTTGAGATCGACCGAGCCCTTTAGCGTGTTGGCGACGATGCAGGCGCGCTCGCTCATAAGCACCAGCTTCTCGAATTCAGCGCGGTCGGCGAAGGCGGATGTGACGATCATGTCGATGGATGAGAAGCGCGCCGGCGCTTCTGCCAGTTCACCGCTGACTTCAATGGCGATATCGTCAATATCCAGATCGCGGGCGCGGACGGCGGCCAGCAGATTGCTGTTGAAGCAGCCGCCCAAAGACGCCAGCAACAGCTCGCCGCCCATGGCGCCTTTATCGCGCCCGCCTTTGGCTTGGGGCCGGTCGATGTCGATGGCGTGATTGCGAATCTGCGCGGCGGTGGTGGCGTCGTCGACCTGGTTGAGGTGTACGGTAATTGCGGGCATGGCGGTCTCCTTACCTACGGGCGACCCACCGGGCCGCCCCTACAATTCGATATTGTGAATCTGCAATTGTTTAGCCTTTGACAGCGCCCATAGTAAAGCCTTGCACCAGGCTGTCAAGGAAAAGGTTGTAAGCCAAGCCGACCGGGATGGCGATGATTAAGGCGGCGGCGAGCAGCGGCTGCCAGAAATAGACATCGCCCAGGATAAGTTCGGTAGGAACGCCGACGCTGAGTGTGCGCTGTCGAGTATTGGCGATGAAGACCAGGCCGTAAATGAACTCGTGCAAGGTTAAGGTGAAGGTGAAGACGACCGTTGAGATGATGCCGGGCAACGACAGCGGCAAGACCACGCGCAGGAAGGCTTCCACGCGGTTGTAGCCGTCCACCAGCGCGGCCTCTTCGAGTTCCGGGGGGACGGCTTTGAAGAAGCCCTGCAACAGCCACATGCTGAAGGGCACAGTGAAGGTAGGGTAAACGACGATCAGCGCCATTGGGCTATCTTTCAGCCCTAGCAGCACGACGATGCGGAACATGGGAATGAAGAGCAGCGTCGGCGGTACTAGATAGACCAGGAACATCAATATGCCGGCGCGCTCGCCCCAGCGTCCGGTCAGCCGCGCCAAAGCGTAAGCCGCAGGCAGCGAAAGCGCCAGGGTGATGATGACGACGGCGACGCCGACAACCACAGAATTGCGGATGAAGTCGAGGTAGGCGGTGTTATTGAAGAGGGCGTCTAGATGTTCGATGGTGGGCTCTTGGCGGAAGATAAAGGGTTGCGGCCGGCGGTAGAGATCGCCGTCGGTCTTGAAGGTGTGCAAGAACATGATCAGGAAGGGCGAGAGGGCGAAGAAGCAGAAGACCAGCACGACGAAGTAGAATGGCGAACGGCGCAGGATATATGAGAATTCTTCGCGCGTGGCGCCATATTTGCGGATGCGCCAGGCGATGCGCAGGCCGACCAGCAGAACGAGCAGGAACAGCAGCAGCGCCCAGAAGTTGGTGAGTATCCAGGTCAGCAAAGCCATCAGCGCACCTCGGATCGGCTGGCGGTGCGCAGCATAAAAATCGCCATCGCCAGCAGCAGCGGGAAGGCGAAAAGCGAGATGGCCGCGCCCTGCGCCAGGTTGCCGCCTTCTATGCCGACCTGGAAGGAATACAAGCCCAGTACGCGTGTGTAGTCGACGGGGCCGCCGCGCGTCAGCACGTAGACGACGGTCATATCGCCGAACATGGTTATCATGCTGAAGAGCAGGGCGATGACCATGATGGGCAGGATCAGCGGCAGTTTGATTTGCAGCAAGGTGCGCATAAAGCGTGAGCCGTCGACTTCGGCTTGGTCGAGGATATCGGTCGGGATGGACGAGAGGCCGGCCATCAGGATCACCGTGGCCAAGGGCGTCATGCGCCAGACTTGCACAAAGATGACGCTGATCTGCGCCAGATCGGGCGAGGCCAGCCAGAAGAGGTTGCGGTCTTTGCTCAGGAGGCCGCCGGGACCGAGGAAGCCGGTCTGCAGCAGCAGATAGTCGATGGGGCTGTACTTGGTGTCGAGCATCCAGAGCCAGCCGATCATCGCCAGCGAAACCGGCGTGGCCCAAGGCAAGATGAAGATGAAGCGCGCAAACCATTTGCCCGTGAAATCTTGAGTGAAGATGATGGCCAGGATATTGGCGAAGAGCAGAATGAAGACTTGTGATACCAGTGTGAAGCGGATGGTGGTTTCGAAGACTTGCCTGAAGATTGCGTTCTCCCAGACCGCTTCAAAGTTGCGCAGGCCGACGAAACTGAGATCGGTGTTGCCGACTGTGACATCGGAGAAACCAAAGGCGATGGCCAGCAGAAACGGGAAGCCGACCAGCAGCAAAATGTAAAGCAGCGCCGGCGCCAGGAATAATATGCCGACGACACGACGATTGTCGAGAGGAAAGGCTGGCAGCGCCAGGTTCGCCATCAGAGCGCCTCGGCCAGGTTTTGCTGAGCGACGCGGATGCCGCTGCGCCGATCGAAGAATTTGATATCGCTGTTGTGAACGGCGAACTCGTAGTCGCTATCGACATCCAGCGAGACGCGGACGTTAGAGGGCACTTTCGCCAGAGTCAGTTGGCTGTCATGGCCTTGAACGTAGCCGTAAACCAGCCGGTCCGAACCCAGGTATTCCACGCGCTTGACGAAATAATGGAAGATGCGCGCGTTCTGCGGGTTGTCATTGAGGGTCTTGGGCAAGAAGTGTTCGGGACGAAAGCCGAAATTGTAGCGATCTCCGGAGAGGATGTTCATGCTGGGCGAGCCGAGGAAGGTGGCGACGAATTCGTTGGCGGGGTCGTCGTAGATCTGCTGCGGCGTGCCGATTTGTTGAATCTTGCCCTCGGACATGACGACAATACGATCGCCCAGTCCCATCGCTTCAATCTGGTCGTGCGTGACGAAGACGGCGGTGATATTCGATGAACGCTGAAAATCTTTCAGCTCGTCGCGGGCATTGGCGCGCAGCTTGGCGTCGAGATTGGATAGCGGTTCGTCGAGCAGCAGCACAGCGGGTTGGGTAACCATGGCGCGGGCGATGGCGACGCGCTGCCGCTGCCCGCCGGAGAGCTGCCTCGGGCGCCGGTCGAGCAGCATGTCGATCTCCAGCAAACGGGCGGTGTTCTCGACCTTTTCGCGGATGGCGCGCTTATCGAATTTCTTCTCGCGACGCTGCGCCCGCAGGGGAAAGGCGATATTGTTGAAAACGTTCATGTGCGGGTAGAGGGCGTAGCTCTGGAAGACCATGGAGACGCCGCGTTTACGTGGTGGAAGCGCGGTTACATCAGCGCCGCCGATGCCGACCCGCCCGGCGGTGGGTTTTTCCAGGCCGGCGATCATTCGCATGAGCGTGGTCTTGCCGCAGCCGGAGGGCCCCAGGATGACCAGGAATTCGCCCTGTTCAATCTCCAGGTCGACGCCGTCGACGGCCTGCACCGAATCAAAATATTTCTTGAGTCCGCTGATTTGGACCAGGCTCATAAAAGAGATTCCATAGTCTGTGATTTCAATGGGCGACCCATCGGGTCGCCCCTACTATTCTCAGTTCATTTGATGTGTGTAGGGGTCAGCCGGTGGCTGACCCGTTGCGGCTACGCTTACGCGATGCGACTTAACGGCAATTCAGCGGTAATGTGTAGGCCAGGGCAAGCGCCTTACATATCGCCGCCGCCGACCATGCCACGCGCGCGCCATTCGCTGAAGATCTCCTCGACGCGTTCATGCGCCGCGGCGACCGCATCTTCGGCGGAAAGCTCACCCAAGGCGACTTGCGCCACCATATTGGGGATGACGCTCTCGGCGAAAACCTGGCTGATGGCCGGGTTGGTGACGCCCGGGAAACCGAGGTGAACCGACCAGTCGTTGACCGTCTTCAGGACTTCGAACTTATTCGGAGGTGACGAGCCCCAGGGGTCTTCTTCCAGCCAGCCGTCCAGCTCCGGCACTGTGCTGGCCAGGCAGGGGAAATTGTAAAGCTCGCTGTAGTAGGTCGCTTCGCTGTAATTCGCGGTGTGGTCCAGGATGAATTGCTTGGCGGCCGCCAGCTCGTCACCCTCGACATATTCGGGAATCACGTAGATTTGCCAAACGTGAGAGGAGGCGTAGGCCCCGGCGGGACCCTCAAGCGCGGAGGTGAAGCCGATGTTGGCCGCGGCCGCTTCGTCGATTTTCTGCAAGCTGCGATATGCCGAATTTGAGTTGAGGATGTAGCTCAGTTCGCCGGCGATCAGACCCTGATTGTTGCTGGCGGCGGTCCAGCCAAAGACTTCGTCGGTCATGGCTTCGTTCTGCAGCTGCGCCAGATATTTGACGGCGGTGATGGTCTCTTCGCTGTTGAGCACGACATTTTCGTCTTCGTCCTGGACGCTGCCGCCGAAGCTCCAGATGGCGGCGCGATTGGCCATGCGGCTGTCGAGCTCGGGGCTCATGCCGATGCCGACGGGAATGCCGGTGGCTTCATAGATGGCGCGCCCGCCTTCAAGCAGATCGTCATAAGTCTTGGGACCATCGGGATAGCCGGCGTCGGTCCAGAGGGCGATGTCGTAGTCGCCGGGATCGGGCACGTAGCCGTGGGTATAGGCATACCAGGTATCAACGACCGGCAGATAGGAGGCGGCCGAGCAGGTGCTGGCGCGCTCGCCGTACATCTCGGCGGCGGCTTCGTTGATGTCTCGCAGATCGTGCAAACCGTCGATGAAGGAAGCGGGCGAGAAGAGGACTTCGACGATGCTGTGGCCCGCGCCGGCGTCAATCTCAGCCGAGAGGGTGGAGAACAACTCGGTGAAATTGACGTGATCAACGGTCACGCCGACGCCATTGGATTCACCCCATTCGGCGGCGTAGCCATCAAACCATTCGTCGTAGCGCGGCACGAAATGGCTCCATTGCAGCAGACTGATTTCCGTGCCTTCGGCGTAGTCGCCCTGGGCGGTTATACCGATGCCCAGCGCGGCAAGAATGCTGAGTACGATTAAAACTCGAATTGCGCGATTCATAAAACTAGCTCCTTTAATCTGACATCTTCGGAAACAAATAGCAGCGCAGATTGTAGCGAAGCGCGGGACGGATTTCAACAGAATCGGCTGGCTTGGCGGCCATGGCGCCGCCGTCTCAAAACAGGTTGAGCTGGCGCGTGGGCTGGCGGCCGTTTAGCAGGATGTACTTTGCCATTTTGTGCGGCGTGCGGATGCCGATCTGCTTGAGGTGGATTAGCTCGGACAAGCTGCCGCGCCGCCGCGCGCGGATGATGGCGTCCGCGCTGATAGGGCCAATCCCGGGCACGCGCAGTAGCCGCTCGCGCTCGGCCTGCATGATTTCGATCGGCTGGTGAAGCAAGTGAACATCAGCCCAGGCTTGCTTGGGGTCGACATCGGTGCGCAGGTTGCCATCGCGCAGAAAAGGCAATTCTTCCACATCCCAGCGGTAATCGCGCAGCAGGAAGCTGGACTGATACAGGCGGAATTCGCGGATGGCTTCTGTAGGCGGCAGCCCTTCGAACGGGGTACCTGGAACCGGCGAAAAGGCGGAGTAGTAGACCCGCGCCAGTTTGGCCTGGCTGTAGAGTTTGTCGCTCATCGAAAGCAGTTCGAGGTCGGTGTCGCCCACAGCGCCGACGACGAATTGCGTGACGCTGCTGGCCAGGCGCTGATTCTGGTGATTGTGGCGGATCTGCTGCGCCCATTGCAGCATCTGGACCAATTCTTCGACGAAGATTTTCTTGGGCGCCAGGGCGGTCAGGCGCGCGGTAGTCGGCGCTTCCAGATTGACCGAGATGCGATCCGCCAGCTGCATGGAGCGATAGAGTTGATCATATTCGATGCCTGGCATGATTTTGAGGTGGATGTAGCCACGGTAGCCCTGGCGGTTGCGGATGATATCGGCGGTATCAATGATCTTGTCCTGGGTGGTGACCGAACCTTTGATGATGCCGGAAGAAAGAAAGAGGCCGTCGACCTTGCCAGCATTTTCCAGGGTGTCGAAGGCGGAAGCCATCTCGTCGGGCTGGAAGGTCACGCGCTTGGTTTTGGCCCGCCCGGCGCGGAAGACACAGTAATGACAGTTGCGCTCGCAGGCGGTGGTCATCATCGTTTTGAGTACGGGCTTGGGTCCGCGCGGCGTCTGCAAACTGGCGATGCAGTCGCTGAAGTTGAACTCTTGTTTTCGCCTGCGGCGGGCGCGCTCGGCTTGCGGGCTGTCACCTGCGGGTTCGTGCAGGGTGACATCGCCCATTTGCGAGAGTTTGGTCAGGGTTTCGGAGACAAGTCTGCCAGCCATGTCTCCAGTTTATAGAACATTTGTTTGCTTGTCAAGGACTACTTCTCAGATCTGCGAATGCGGAATTCAGGTTGCTTGCGACCTCTTCCATTTCTCTGTAGAATCGGGCTAATCGACAGGGACTCTTACTTGGTATCTTTGGAGGCAGTATGTTTCACGAAAGCGTAACAGATGCTCGAGAAGCGGTTAATGACATGGCCGCTATTCTTGGCGAAGTCCGAGAGGAGTACTTGACGCTAGGAGAGAATTTGGAAAAGGCATCAGAGGCACTGGAATCAAGAGAAAGAAAGCGATTAGGAACCGCCATTCGTGTGAAGAGAAAGTTGGATGAAGATCTTGAGGAATTCACTGACGGTGTTGAAGAAGTCACTCGCTTAATGTATAAGGCTTGTCCGATAATTAGTGGATGAGGGTTGCCATCGCCCCATCAAGTCT